>JAHBUM010000241.1 GCA_019638075.1 Flavobacteriales bacterium
GCTATCGATTGAGGCGGCAAGACTTGAGACATCGGGCTGTCAAGTCGAGTATCAGAGGATTGACCTCCCAGTACGAAGCGTTAGGTTGCGCGTGGAGAGCGGGAAGCACCTTGGTGAAATTGTGGCTTGGGCTGATCGAGGAATGGTCTCGGCGAGCATTGTTGAACTTGATGGGGATATAGTTATGGACCAGAACTTTGAAATGGGCGATAGTGACCATGGGCGGTTTGATGGGTTCATGGCCTACTTTCAGGATTGATGATGCGGTGGAGCGGTTGCTGAGGTATTGAATGACGGCCTATGAGCGAGCAACGATCAGACATGAAGAGCCACGATCAACTCCGGACCGAGGCGAACGTGCGGGAATTGATCCGTGCGCTGCGCGGTCGCTTGCACGAGTATCGGCGAACCCATGAAGAGGCAGGCATTCACCTGAACTCCATCGACATGGTGATCGCTCTGGTTGAGTATGGAATGAACGATGTGACAAGAAGGGCGATCCGCCCGGAAGAGGAAAGCTGGTTCGAGGTGGGCCGTACGCTTGATGAGTTGTATAGGAACAGCGAATGGCACGACTTGGTGGATGGCTATTACGATCTGGTCAAGTTCACTAAGAAGCAAGGATCTTTCGGAGGCGTTTGATCCATCGCATTGCCGTTCGAGTTGTGCGGTTCGGTTCTCCTGATACGGCCTTAGACAAGCACGTGGACGCGATATGCCCGCCGCGCTGTTCTTTTGCGCCACCATGCGCCGCATACGCACCCTTCTCCGCTTGATCGGCGCCACGGCCTTCTGGTCCATCGTCGTCAGCATCCTGTGGGTGGGCCTGTTGGGTATCGTCGATCCGCCGGTCACATGGGTCATGGCGCAACAGGCCCGCGAGCAGGAGTCGTTCCGCCGCATCCAGACCAGCCTCAGCGACATCTCGCGCAACATGCCGCTTGGCGTGATCGCCTCGGAAGACCAGCGCTTCATGGTGCATTCCGGGTTCTCGTGGGAAGCCATGCGCAAGGCGTTCGATCGCAACAAGCGCGCCCGGCGGATCAAGGGTGGAAGCACCATCAGCCAGCAGACCGCCAAGAACGTCTTCCTGTGGCCGGGACGCACCTACCTGCGCAAAGGGCTGGAGGCTTGGTTCACCATCCTCATCGAAACCTTGTGGACCAAGGAGCGCATCCTCGAAGTCTACCTCAACGTGGCCGAAATGGGAAAAGGCGTGTTCGGTGCCGAGGCCGCCGCCCAGCGCTGTTTCAGCAGGCCAGCGGCGAAGCTCACCCGCGAGCAAGCCGCCCTGATCACGGCCACCCTGCCCGCACCGCGCCGCTTCAATTGTGCCAACCCCTCGGGCTATATCCGTGGCCGCCAGCAATGGGTGCTGCGCCAGATGCGCAACATCGGCGACCAGTTGGATCCCGAAGTGCGCAAGCGGGTGTGGCGGGAGGGGAGGTGAATGCAGGGGCAAGTTGGCAAGTCGGCAGTCGGCAGTTCGCGGTCGGCGATGTCCTGCGTTGGGCCGGACCGCCGTAGGTACCTATGTGCCCTCGGCTACCAGCAACGGCCATTAGGTACCGAACTGCCGACTGCCAACTGCCTACTTGAGCTTCCCCTCATCCACATTGATCTGCACCTGCGTGGGATACGCGAACTCCAGCCCAGCCGCCCGGAAGCGCGTAAGAAGGTCCAGGTGAACGCGCGTCTGCACTTTGAAGATCTCCTTGCCTTTTCGGATGTGATACATGAACACGATGTTCAGCGACGAATCCTTGAAGGCATTGAAGTACGCCGCATATTCCGCCTCCAGATCCTCGCCATGCTCCTTCACCAGCGCGCCGAGGATGGTGATGGCCTCCTGCATCTTCTCCTTGGGCGTGTCGTACACCAGCCCGAGCTCGTGACGCACGCGGCGCGAAGGCTCCAGGCTCACGTTCTCCAGCACGCTGTCCGTGAACTTGATGTTCGGCACGATCACCATCGGGCCTTCGCTCGTGCGGATCCGCGTGCTGCGCAAGCCCACCTCCTCCACGATCCCGTCGTACCCGTTCAGCCGGATGCGGTCGCCCACGCGGAAGGGCTTGTCCGTGAACACCGTCACGCCGCCGAAGATGTTCGCCAGCGTATCCTTCGCAGCCATCGCCAGCGCCAGCCCGCCTATGCCGATGCCCGCCAGCAGCGCGCCCACATCGTATCCCGCATTGTTCAGCGCCACCACGATGCCCAAGCCCCAGATCAGCACCTTGATCGAGCTGCGCACCGCCGGAATGAACTGTGCATTGCTGCGGTCATCGTTGCGCTCGTTCCGGCTGCGCAGCAGGGCGCCCAGCAGCGTGTCCACCACGCGCACCAGCGCCCACGTCATCGTCAGCACGATGGATACATGGAAGAACCGCCCCATCCACTGGTCCACCTGCGCGGGCGTCGTGAGCCGTTGGTAGCTCAGCACCATGGATAGCAGCGTCACCAGCGTCACTAAAGGCCGGCGCAGCGTCAGCACCAGTTCGTCATCCAGCTTGTTCTCTGTGCGCGCCGTCAGTTTCAGGAGCAGCGTGGAGCCCAGCCACGAGATCGTCTTGCCCAGCAGCCAGCCCACGGCGAGCACCAAGGCCGCATCGAACCATTGCGCGGGCGTGTTACCAAGGAAGTGTTCGTGATCGGCCCAGTTGAACATGCCCATACTTTTGGATGCGTGCGTGGAAAAGGTCCGTGCCAAAACTAAAGGCCGCGCAACCGAATACAGATGAAGGAAGGTGAACGACTGGTGGTGGTGACAGGGGCGGGGAGGGGTGTGGGAGCGGCTGCGGTGAAGGCCCTCCTGCACATCGGTGATGTAAGGGTGGTCGCGGTATCGCGCGCGCTGGACGGACTGCTGGCCGCAGTGGGCCACGAGCCCCGCCTTGAGCCGTGCCTGCTGGATCTGCAGGCACCCGATGCGGCGGCACGCCTCGTGGCGCACATCGGCGGGCGTCGGCTGCATGCCCTCGTCAACAACGCGGGCCTGCTCCACAAGGCCGAAATGGGCACACATCAGCGCGCTGACCTCGAGCGTGTCTTCCTCACCAACGCCATCGCGCCGCTGGAACTGGCACAGGCATTGGCGCCGAACCTCGCAGGCGACCCACCCGGCCATATCGTACATATAGGTAGCATGGGCGGCTTCCAGGATTCGGCCAAGTTCCCCGGACTGGTGGCCTACAGCGCCAGCAAAGCGGCATTGGCCTGTATCGCGCAATGCCTGGCGGAAGAGTTCAAGGACAGCGGCATCCGCAGCAACTGCCTCGCGCTGGGGGCTGTGGACACCGAGATGCTTAGGGCCGCCTTCCCCGGCTTCCAGGCGGGCACCACGGCAGAGGCCATGGGAAATTACGTGGCCGAATTTTCTTTGGCAGGGCATAAGCTCTTCAACGGCAAGGTATTACCGGTGGCATCGACCACGCCTTAGCCCGGCGGAGTGAAAATTTTCTTGCCCAAGTGTTGCACTTGTCAGAACTCTTCCTACATTTGCAGCCGCTTTCGGAAAACGTTCTTTGAAGCGCCCTCGGAACGAGGAGGAAAAGTGGGGTCGGCAAGAGGAGGTTGAAAAAGTTTTTCAACAAATACTTGCAGGTAAAATAAAAGACACTACTTTTGCCGTCCCTCTCGCGGAAACGTCCGCAACGAAGAGAGGCGCTGAACGACTGAACAGACTGGAAAGGGGCTTCGGCCTCGACCCATACAGTTCTTTGACTTATTGTCCAATACTGAGAACAGCAGGTGTCCTTGTGATCGCAAAGATCAACATGAGAGACCTCGTCAAGAACCAGATCGAACGAACATTTACAATGGAGAGTTTGATCCTGGCTCAGGATGAACGCTAGCGGCAGGCTTAACACATGCAAGTCGAGGGGCAGCGCGATGTAGCAATACATTGGCGGCGACCGGCGCACGGGTGCGTAACACGTATGGAACCTGCCCTGTACTGGGAAATAACCCGGAGAAATTCGGACTAATATCCCATATCGAACGAGGTGGCATCACCTTGTTCTGAAAGCTCCGGCGGTACAGGATGGCCATGCGCACGATTAGCTAGTTGGTGAGGTAACGGCTCACCAAGGCTACGATCGTTAGGGGGCCTGAGAGGGTTATCCCCCACACTGGTACTGAGACACGGACCAGACTCCTACGGGAGGCAGCAGTGAGGAATATTGCGCAATGGAGGCAACTCTGACGCAGCCATGCCGCGTGCAGGAAGAAGGCGCTACGCGTTGTAAACTGCTTTTATCCGGGAAGAAACCCCTCTACGTGTGGAGGGTTGACGGTACCGGAGGAATAAGCACCGGCTAACTTCGTGCCAGCAGCCGCGGTAATACGAAGGGTGCAAGCGTTATCCGGATTCATTGGGTTTAAAGGGTGCGTAGGCGGAGCGTTAAGTCAGTGGTGAAAGCCCGCAGCTCAACTGTGGAAT
>JAHBUM010000242.1 GCA_019638075.1 Flavobacteriales bacterium
GGGGTCGAGCTGCCGCAGGGTGATGGCACGCGAGCGGATGCTGATGAGGCTGCGGTCGTCCAGCAGGTAGTTCATGGCGTTCACGATCAGCTCGCGATTGCCGTAGATCTTCGCGTTGGCGTAGCGATCGAAGCCGAGCGTGTAGAACATGCCCTTCGCGTTGTCCACCCGGTTGCCGATCACATCCCCATCGCCGATCACGATCTGCGCCGTGCGTTTGCCATGCTCGCGGTAGCCCACCACCGGATCGGAAATGAAGTTGGCGGGCAGCCGGTCCACGAACGCCGATCGGAACTTGCCCTCCAGCAATACGGCCATGGGCATGTGCGGTGTGCTCTGGCGCTCGAACGGCGGCGAGACCTCCACCACATTGAGGCTTACGCGTACCGGGTTGCGCTGTGCCAGCGAGGCGGGGGAGCTGGTGAGCAGGATCGTCTTCCGCACGCTGTCCACGGCGATGGTGTCCAAGCTGCTGGCGAAGCGCAGGTGTACCGGGTCGATATTGCTCACGATCGGGTGCGTGCTCTGCGGGATCAGCACGGGTTCCCAGAACCAGGGGAAACGCTCCAATTTGCGTTGGTTGCCATAAGGCTGCGTGTACAGCTCGATCGGCGCGCAGCTGCGGTCCAGTACCAGATCCTTGTTCAGCCGCACGCCATAGCTGAAGAACAACTCGTCAAGCCCGAGGTCCTTCGCCACGGCGATGGAGAACTGGTTCTTGCGCAGGCTGTCCAAGTTGGCGTTCATCGGGTCTATCAGCCAAAGCGCCTTGCCACCGTTCATGATGAACTGATCGAGGATGTACACGCTGCGCGGGCTGAAGGCGCTGTCGGGCTTCGCCACGATGATGGCGTCGTAGTCGTTCAGCCGGTACGATACACCCTCCACTTTGTGGCTCAGGGCATCCAGTTGTTCATCCAAGCGCACACGCTTCACGTCGTACAGTTCGCTCAGCGCGTTGGTGATGTCCGCCACCTCCATGTCGCGCAGTTCGCCGTGCCCTTCGAGGAAGGCGATCTTGGCCTTGTCGCGCTGTGTCGATTGGCGGAAGGCGCTCGCCAGTTCGTACTCCAGGTTGTTGATGGAGCGGTTCACGATGTCCGCATCCGGCGTGCGCAGCTGCGTTTTCAGCAGTTGCACGGGCACGGTCTTGTCGCGATAGGTCACCAGCGCGCCGGGGAACACGATGCGCTCACTGAACGATTCCTTGTCGCGTATGCGGATGCTGCTGTATTGCAGACCTTCCTTCTGCAACTGGTCGTAGGTCTCCTTGCGCGTCTTCTCGTCCGGGCTCTCGCTGGGGTCTATGAAGCTGTACTGCACCTTGTCGGGCTGTACCACGCGCATTTCGTCCAGCAGTTCGCGCACGGAGCGCGAGAAGCGCTGGAGGTCGGCGGGCAGTTCGCCGGTCAGGTACACCTTCACATACACCACGTCCGGCAGCTCTTCCAGCATCTGCTTGGTGGAAGGTGTCAGCGTGTAGCGTTTCTCGTTGGTCAGGTCGGCGCGCAGCCGCAGGAACGAGCCGATGAACAGCACGAGACCCACGATCGCCAAGCCCATCAGGAGCTCGAACAGGTCGGCGGTGCGGGGGCTGCGCTTCATCCTACCAACGGCGGCTTTGGAGCGCAGTGCGCGTGAGCAACAGGAACACGGTGATGGTGCCCATGAAGTAGAGCACATCGCGCAGGTCCACTACGCCGCGGCTAAGGCTGGCGTAGTGGTCTTGGATGCCGATGGATTTGATCGGCCCTTCCAATGCCCCGAAGGCATCGAAGCTGGCGATCATGTCGAATCCGAGGTAGAGGAAGAAGCACAGGAACACCGCGATCATGAAGGCCACCACTTGGTTCTCGGTGATGGACGATGCGAACACCCCGATGGCGCCGAAGCAGCACGCCAGCAGCAGCAGCCCGATGTACGAACCGATGATGCCGCCCGTATCGAGGTTGCCCTTCGGCATGGCCAGTTCGCTGAGGCTGTACCAATACACCAGCGTGGGCAGCAGCGCGAACACGATCAGGATCACCGCTGCGGTGTACTTCGCCAGCACCAGTTGCATCTCGGTGATCGGCTTGGTGAGCAGCAGTTCGATGGTGCCCGTGCGCCGCTCCTCGCTGAAGCTGCGCATGGTGACGGCAGGCACAAGGAAGAGGAACACCCATGGGGCGATGAAGAAGAGCGGGGCGAGGTCGGCGTAACCCGTATCGAGGATGTTATTGGGGAAGACCCACAGGAACAGGCCGGTGAGCAGCAGGAACACCACCACCACCACTTGGCCGATCAACGACCCGAGGAACCCTCTTACTTCCTTGAGGACCAGTACACGCATTGCCGAAAGCGGGCGCCAAGATAGCGGTGGGGAAGGGCAGGGGCTGCGCCGTTCCTTGGTTGGTGGGCAGTTGTCCGTTGTCAGACGGCAGTTGCCAGTGAATACCTGACGTAGTGGTAGTGGGGGGATGGACCCAACAGGCGGGCCGGTTAACCGATGCCATGCAGACGGCGAACCATGCCTCCGGCAGGCAAGTCTGACAACTGGCAACCGACAACTAAAACTCGATCACCGATTTCCGGCGCGTGCGCACGGGCTTCTTCGGGATCTTGTCCTCGTCCGTGTTGCAGTAGTTCTTCACGATGAACCGTGCATCGCTTTCTCCCAACTTGGCCGCTTCGCGCCAGCTTTCGCAGGCCCCTTCCTTGTCCTTCAGCGCGTAGTAGCAGTCGGCGCGGTAGTAGAGCGCGTCCTTAAGGGCATCGTCCTTCGCCTCGATCACCTTGGTGAAGGTGGCGATGGCCTTGTCGTATTCCTTGGTCTCGAATTGCAGTACGCCGAGGCTCATCAGACCATCGGCCATGTCCGGCTTCAGTTCCAATGCCGCTTCAATGTCCACGATGCCCTGATCCTCCTTGAACAGTTCGCCCTTCACCACGCCGCGCAGGAAGAGCGCATCGGCATTGTTGGGCCGCAGCCCCAGCGACTTCTCCAGATGCAGCGCAGCCCTCATTGTTTGCGGCCGATGTAGTTGGCGCAGGCGCGGTTGGCCACGCGCATCGGGGTCTTTGTCATCCAGATCAATGCCTTGTCGATGTCCCTCATCACCTCCTTGATCCGCTCTTCGGTGATGTACACGGCCGAACGGCTCACGTACAGGCGGGCGTTGTCAGGCTCCACCTTTTCGGCCTTGGTGTAGTCCAGCAAGGCGCCGTGCATGTCCTGCTGCCGCTGTTTGATGTCGCCGCGCAGCTTGTACCCGCCGGGAATGCCGGGCTCCATGGCGATGGCGCTATCGGCATAAGCCTGCGCGGTCTTCCACTCACTGGCCTTGTAGGCCGCCTGCGCGTTCTTCAGGTGGTCGTCGGCGGTGGGCTGGGCCAGTACGGCCATGGGAACAATGGCGGCACCGGCGAGTAGGGAACGGAACATGGGCCGAAGATCGGACAAAGACCGGACCAAGCGTGGGAAATGGAGCAATGCGGGGAGATGGAGCAATGGAGCAAAGGCTGAACGGCGTGGGAAATGGAGCAATAGAGCGAAGGCGGAGCGGGGATGCCAATTCCTTCTTTGCTATGGCAGCAGATGCTCGCGGTCCACGCTCCAAGCCTCGGCGGGTGCGGCGAAAAGCCCCTTCACCACGGGCCACACGCTGGCGAAGACATCCGACACCCGGTACGCTTCCAGATCCGCAGGCCCATCCCAATGGCTGTACGTGAAGAAGATGCGCGGGTCGTCCACATCGTGCAGCAGTTCCAAGTGGCGGCACCCCGGAAAGCCCCGGATCTTGGGTTTCCAGCCCTCGAAGAGTTCCTGAAAGTGGCCGGTCTCTTCAGGCCGGAAGGTCATTTTCACGATGCGGATGAGCATGGGGCGGTTGTCAGTTCTCCGTTGTCAGTTGTCAGGGGCTGGATCCGCAAGGTTACTACGTTGCACCCACCAAGGAGTGTCACCAAGAAGCCATGCCTCCGGCAGGCAAGCCTGACAACCGACATCTGCGAACTGACAACTAATTCCTGCTCCACGTCCCGAAGTCTATCCGCACGGCATCCTCCTGTTCCACGCCGAAGAGCCGCGCGGCGCCGCCACCATACCCCTCAACGCCTTTGTTCACCGCTATTTCCAGCAGCCCGGCGGCATTGAAGAAGGCCAGTCGCTCGCCGTTGGGCACATCGCCGTAGGTGGCGTGCAACCGGGTGATGTCGTCTTTCGTGTGGCCGAAACTGATGCTGAAGGTGCGGCCCTTGCCCACCTCGTCGAACAGCGGCTTGCGCACGTTGGTCACAAGGTTGCCGTAGCTGTCTATGTACAGCACCTTGCCGCGTATGCTGGTCGCGTCCACGGCGGGTAGGAAGCCGATCAGCTCCTTCACGCGTGCCACTTTGCGGCCGATCACGTCCAGCGTGCCTCCACGGGCGATGTGGCAGGCCGCCTTCACGAA
>JAHBUM010000243.1 GCA_019638075.1 Flavobacteriales bacterium
ACATCCTTTTCCCGCGCCCGGATGCCACGGAAGAGCAACTGCTGAAGGCTGTGAAAGGCGCCTACGTGAACGAGTTCACCGACCGCATGGAACTGGGCTTGGACACGGTGATCGGCGAGCGCGGCGTGAAGCTGAGCGGAGGCCAACGGCAACGGGTGGCGATCGCGCGGGCCATGCTGGCCGATCCGCGGATCCTGATCCTCGACGAAGCCACCAGCAACCTCGACACGGAGAGCGAGGCGCTGATCCAGAAGAGCCTGAATGAACTGGTGAAGGACCGCACGACGTTCGTGATCGCGCACCGATTGAGCACGATCCGGCAGGCCACGGAGATCCTCGTGATCGAGCAGGGGCGGATCGTGGAACGCGGCACGCATGCCGAACTCATCGCCAAGGAGGGGTGCTACCACGACCTGTACACCTATCAGGCGCGGATCTGATGGGCGAGTAGGAACCCATCTCAGGCGACCATGATACATCATACTGAACATCAGCAGGATACAATAAAGACAAACCTGCTGTACGCGCCCCCGCACCGGCATGGATCGCAACGACAGCACGAAAAGATGTGAAGCGCTTCAGCCGAAAGACCGTGACCAGTGGTTAAAATTGTGGCCTCTTCTCACACTGACGAATTGAACAACCCAGCTACGAACATGGAAAAACAACTATCCACTCTCGCATTCTGCGCACTCTCCGGCCTTGCTTATGGGCAGGGACAGGCGGTCGTGCAGGTACTCGACCCCGCCTCCATCGCCCGCGTCTACGAGCATACGCATGCCCCCAGCGTCAGTGAGGACGCCGCCAGCACTTGGGGCGTGTCCGACCTGAACGCGCCGGGCTATTACCGGATCGGAGCCTTGGTGGTCGCACGGGACGGCAGCGCAGCGGACAGCTTGGGCTGCGAAACGATCGCCAACCCCGAAGAGCTCGAAGACAACATCGCGGTGATCTACCGCGGCGTCTGCAACTTCTCCCTGAAAGCACTGAACGCCCAGAACGCGGGAGCCGCGGCCGTGCTGATCATCAACAACCAACCGGGAGCGCCCGCTGGAATGGCTGGCGGCACCTATGGCCCGCAAGTGACCATTCCGGTGGCGCAGATCGGCCAAGAGGATGGCGCGACCATCCGCGCGGTGATGGAGACCGAATCCGTTGTGGCCCTGATCGGCAACAACTTCGGCCTGTACCCCTACAACCTGAGCATGGGTGCCCACGATTTCCTCGTGCCCAATCCGGCCGCCATACCCAGTCTCGTGGCGAACGCAAGCGCTTGGACCATCCCCATGGGCGGTTGGATCACCAACCTCGGATCGGATATATTGCCTTCGGCCCGCCTGCGCGCCGTGGTGACCCAAGGGAGCACGGAAGTGTACAACGAGGTGGCCGGGCAGACCAACTTCAACTCCGGGGCCGAAGCGTTCGTACTCCTCCCCGATCTGGCGCTTGATAACTTCGACGGCAACTACACCATCACCTACACGGCCGAGATGGACGAGCTCGACGAGGTGCCCTACGACAACTCGTACAGCTTTTCGTTCAACGCCACGGACCTGATCAGCTTCGTTCCAATGAACGATACGACCGGGTTGCCCGTATCGGATTATTTCGCGGTGACCGGGAGCTTCGGCGATGGGCCTTTCAACACCTGCCTCTCCTTCAAGAGCAGCCAAGCCAGCGAAGTGGCCGTTACCGGCTTGTACTTCACGGGCACCAGCATCGACCGATCGGCACCCCGGGATACCCTGATGACCAACGTGATGGTGAGCGCGTATGCCTACACATGGTCCGACAGCATCGCAAGCCCCTTCACCCGCCCCTCCCTACCGATCCTTCCCCAGCTACAGGCGGGCACCTACACATACGAAGAGGACCTCAACCGCGTGCCGGTCTTCATTCCGTTCGATGCGCCGTTGATCCTCGAGAACGACAGCCTGTACCTGTTCTGTGTGCAGACCACGGACTCCTTGATCCAGCACGGATGGAACACCACCATCGACTACTCCATCAATCAGGATACGCTGCTGCAGACCACCACGCTGATCCAAGTAGGCACAACGTGGTACAACTCCTTCACCGGCCTTTCGGGCTGCCCCAGCGTATCCGCCAAGACCGTGGCAGCGAGCAGCGTCATCGGCATTGCCGAGAACAACGACCGTGTGGAGCTTACGCCCTTCCCCAACCCCACCAGCGGCCACCTGCGCATTCCCATGAAGGGCCACAACGATGCCGCCGTGCTGCGCATCTTCGGTGTTGACGGCACGCTCGTATCCGAGCAGAAGGTGGCTGTGGCCGCCAACGAGACCATGGCCGTGGACCTCGCGAACATGGCCAACGGCACCTACCTGTTCCATGTGGACTTCGCGAACGGCAAACGTTCCGATTTCCGCGTGGTGGTGGCGAAGTAGTCCTTGCAGTCCGATACGAATGGCGGCCGCTCCGAAAGGGGCGGCCGCTTTTCTGTTGATGGAGATAGGCCGGAACGCTGATGAACTACTCCCCGATGTCCTCGTTCCAAAGCTCCGGCTCGGCAGCGATGAACTCCTCCATCATCTGCACACATTCGGGCAGGTCGAGGTCGATCACCTCCACGCCGTGGCTTTGCATGAACTCCCTGGCGCCGGGGAAGGTGCGGCTCTCGCCCACGATCACCTTCTTGATCTTGAACTGCACGATGGTGCCCGCACACATGTAGCAGGGCATCAGCGTGGAGTAGATCACCGTGCCTTTGTAGCTGCCGATGCGGCCCGCGTTGTTGAGGCAGTCCATCTCACCGTGGAGGATGGGGTTCTTCTCCTGCACGCGCTTGTTGTGGCCACGGGCGATGAGCTTGCCATCGCGTACCAATACGGAACCGATGGGTATGCCACCCTGTGACCGGCCCAGGCGGGCTTCGGCGATGGCGGCTTGCATGAATTCGTCCATAGGAATCTCTTCGGGCTGAGGGTTGGCAAAACAAATCTATCTTGCTCTTCCACTCCGAGCGAGAGCATGACTACAGGGGAAGAGTCGGAAATCAAGACATTCCGGATCGAGAAGGATACGAACTGGATCCTCGTCTTCTTCCTCACCATATGGTTGGTCGTATGGTTGATAATTGTGGGGTTCGTGGGTTACGGCCAGATCACCAACCCGACCCGCTTTCCAGAGCTATGGCTCGTCCTGGCTGCAATCCTGGCTGCGGGCTTATTCGTGTTACGCATGTGGTTTTGGCAGGTGCGTGGCGTGGAAATCATCCGTGGATACCCGGATCGGATAGAGGTGTGCAAGACGGGCTCGTTCGCATTTGGACGGACATGCATCTACCTGCATGAATTGGATGGGATCGAAGCATCGAATGACGACACTACACCACACTGGCTTAGGTGGTGGGGACTTGGAGGTGGCACCATCGTCTTCTCCTACTTAGGTAGATCATTCCGATGTGGCCAAGACCTGAGCATACAACACGCAACCCGGATCGCACGAGAGCTTAATGCCCTATACCCTGATCGTCTGGAGGAGAGGTGAGCCGCAGCGTGATCACCCACGGTAATGCCTTGGTTTCCTCTTCGCCAACGCCTCCATCGGCTCCGGCACCCAATGGTGCAGGCCACCAGCAAGCTCATCATTAAAGCCTTTCGGGATATTCCCGGCCGCTGTGCGTTCGGCCCACGTGAGGTGCTGTTCGGCGTCATCGCGGCGCTCCATGGTGATGCAATCCTCCACGGGGCAGACGAGCGAGCAGAGGTTGCAGCCCACGCAGTTCTCGTCGATGATGCTGGGGATGCGGTTCGTGGGATCGCTGCTTAGGGCGATGGCCTGGTGCGCGCCGTCCTCGCAGGCGGTGTAGCAGAGCTGGCAGCCGATGCACTTGCTCTCGTTGATGCTGGCGGTGACCTTGTACTTCAGGTTGAGGTCTTCCCAGTGCTTCACGTTGGGTAGTGCCTTGCCACGGAAGTCCTCGATTGTCTTGAAGCCCTTCTCGTCCATGTAGCGTTCGATGCCCGGCAGGATCTCGCGGATGATGCCGAAGCCGAAGTGCATGACGGCGGTACAGACTTGAACGGTCGTGGCACCGAGCAGGATGAACTCCACGGCATCGCGCCAGTTCTCCACGCCGCCGATACCGCTGATCGGCAGGTTCACCTCGGGGTGTTGGGCGCAGTTCTTCACCATGTTCAGTGCGATGGGCTTCACGGCCGGGCCGCAATAGCCACCGTTGGTGCTCTTGCCATCCACGATCGGGTAGGGTACGAACTGGTCGATGTCCACCCCCACGATGCTCTGGATGGTGTTGATCAGCGAGATCGCATCGCTACCGCCAGCACGTGCCGCGCGCGCCGGACGGGTGATGTCCGAGATATTCGGGGTGAGCTTTGTGATCACCGGGACTTTCGCCACCTCCTTCACCCACTCCACGATGGT
>JAHBUM010000244.1 GCA_019638075.1 Flavobacteriales bacterium
GACGGCCGCGATACCCTGCGTTCGCTGCTCGCCCTTCAGGCGAAGGACGACCGCGAGACCCTCACCCGCATGATGGTCGGCAGCGAACCCGCAGCGCCGATCCGTGTGGATGGCAGCGCGTACGACCTGCGCGTCCGCATCGGTGCGTTCCGCGATAGTTTGAAATCGCTGGTGAAGGGGAAGGACGGTGGTGAACTGTCCGCAGCGCTGGACATGCTTTTCGACTTCCGTGACCGGCGTGATGCGTCGGGCACGATGAACAACTGGGAGAGCATCAACTTCTACGATGTGCCCTTGGCCGCCGGGGTGGCTACTTTGAGCAAGTTGCAGGCCGACATCCGCAGTTCGGAGAACGATGTGGTGAAGTGGCTGTACCGTCAGGTGGACAGGAAGGACTACAAGTTCGGCACATTGACCACCGCCGTGGTGCCACGGACGAGCTTGGTGATGCAAGGCGATTCCTTCCGCGCCGATGTCTTCCTGGCCGCCTACGATCCCAAGAACCGCCCGACGGTGACGGTGGAAGGCGGCGCACCATTACCATTGGGTCCCGACGGCAAGGCGAAACTCCATCTGCGTGGCGACCGCATCGGCGAGCACGTGGTGAACGGCCTGATCCGGTTCGAGGGACCGGACGGGCCGGAAGAAGTGCCCTATACCACCACCTACCAAGTGATGGCCCCGCTGCTGGTGGCATCGCCCACCAAGATGAACGTGCTGTACCGGGGCGTGGAGAACCCGATCGACCTTTCGGTGCCCGGCGTGCCTGCGGAGCGTGTGCAGGCGACGATCTCCAACGGCCGGATCATCCGCTCAGGCAATTCGTGGATCGCCACGGGCATGACCGGCAGCACCGCTGAAGTGAATGCGGTGGTGGAACTTGCCGACGGTGGAACGCGGCGCATCGGGCCTGTCAAGTTCCGCGTGAAGGACCTGCCCACACCCACGGTTTTCGTCAACACGCGGAGCGCGGCCGACCCGCGCATCAGGAAGATCGAACTGACGACGGCACGGCGGGTCGTGGTGAAACTGCCGGATACCGAGTTCGAGGCTCCGTTCGAGGTGCTCAAATGCACGATGGTGGCCATGCGCGGATCGCAGCTCCTCGAGAAGGTACTGCCCGGCGGGGTGTTCGACGATGCCGCGAAACAGGTGCTGGCCCGGCTCCGACCCGGGGATCGCATCTTCTTCGAGGACATCAAGGCGCGGCTCGCGAACGCTCCGAACTCCCGCACCTACGTCGTGGCCCCCGTTGCTTGGAAGATCGTGGATTGAAACCCGAAACCCGCGCCGGATCTCTCGAAGAGGACCCTGCGCTCGGCCGAACGAAGCGCAGGGTCCCTTTCAGGAGACCCGGCGCAGGTTTGGAGGCTCTGGCAATACGTTCACGCCGGATATCGACAAGATCATGGACAACCTCAGAGTGGGCGACCAGATCTACATCGAGAACATCAAAGGGAGGCTCGCCAACGGGCAGGGCCCATCACGGGATCTGGCCCCGATCGCCATCAAGGTGCAATGAATTTGTCCGTTCTTCCGAAATTCACCTATCTTTGCCGCCCATTGCGGGGTGGAGCAGATGGTAGCTCGTCGGGCTCATAACCCGAAGGCCGCAGGTTCGAGTCCTGCCCCCGCTACAAGCGAACCCCCGAGAGATCGGGGGTTCGCCATTTCAGAACAGATCATGGCCCACAAGGCAGGATACGTCAACATCATCGGCGAACCCAACACGGGCAAGAGCACCCTGCTCAACGCCCTGCTGGGGGAAGAACTGGTGATCGTGAACCCCAAGGCGCAGACCACCCGCCACCGGATCCTCGGCCTGCTCAACGGCGACGACCACCAGATCGTGCTGAGCGACACGCCCGGCATCCTCGACCCGCAATACCCCATGCAGGCGCGCATGATGGATGCCGTGGACGAGGCGCTGATCGACGCCGACATCCTGATCGTGATGGTGGAGCTGGGCCAGCGCCCCGAGCGTTCGGAACACATGCTGAAGCGCGCGCACCGCTTCAAAGGCCCCACGGTGGTGCTGGTGAACAAGGTGGATACCGGCGATGAGGATGCCGTCCTCGCCGCGCTGGAAACATGGCAGAAGGAATTCCCCGAAGCCAAGGTGGTGCCGCTCTCGGCGCTGCATGGCCTCAACGTGAACGAGCTGCGCGGATACCTCATCGAGCGCCTGCCCGAACATCCGGCGTACTTCCCGAAGGATGAGCTGAGCGACCGCAACATGCGCTTCTTCGTGAGCGAGATCATCCGCGAGAAGGTGCTCACCATCTACAAGCAGGAGATCCCGTACAGCACACAGGTGGTGGTGAACAGCTACGAGGAGGCACCGGACATCGTGCGCATCCAAGCCGATGTGATCGTGATGCGCGACAGTCAGAAGGGCATCATCATCGGCAAGGGCGGCGATGCCCTGCGCAGATTGGGAACGTATTCGCGCATCGCCATCAGCAAGTACATCGACCGCAAGGTGTTCCTCGACCTGAAGGTGAAGGTGGACCCCGACTGGCGCGAGAACGAAGCGAAACTGAAGAAATACGGATACTGAAAATGCAGTGGCGAGTGGTGAGTAATGAGTGGCGAGTAGCGAGTGGCGAGTGCAGCATGGTCCATCAAGCTGCACTCGCCACTCGCTACTCGCCACTCGCCACTTGTTACTCGCCACTCTCCTCACCATGGGTAACATCGTAGCGATAGTCGGCAGGCCGAACGTGGGGAAGAGCACGCTCTTCAACCGGTTGATCGAAGAACGGCAGGCCATCACGGACAACGTGGCCGGCACCACACGCGACCGCCACTACGGCAAGGCGGAGTGGAACGGGATCGTGTTCAGCGTGGTGGACACGGGCGGCTACGTGAGCGGAAGCGACGACGTGTTCGAGGAGGAGATCCGCAGGCAGGTGAACCTCGCGATCGAGGAGTCCGATTCGATCCTCTTCCTCGTGGATGTGCATCACGGCCTCACGGGCATGGACGAGGCCATCGCGGCCATGCTGCGGCGCGCGAAGAAGCCCGTGCTGCTCGCGGCCAACAAGGTGGACGATCATTCGCGCCAGTACGACTCGGCGGAGTTCTACGGGCTGGGGCTGGGCGAGGTGTTCAACATCGCGGCGCAGAGCGGAGCAGGCACCGGCGAACTGCTGGATGCGCTGGTGGCGGGCTTCACCAAGCCGAGCGAAGAGGAGGAGGCCGATGTGCCGCGCTTCGCCATCGTGGGGAAACCGAACGTGGGCAAGTCGTCGTTCGTGAACGCGCTGCTCGGTCGCGAACAGAACATCGTGACGCCCATCGCGGGAACCACGCGCGACCCCATCAACACGCGTTGGAACGTGTTCGGCTTCGACGTGATGCTGCTGGATACCGCAGGCATCCGCAAGAAGCAGAAGGTGGATGAGGACATCGAGTTCTACAGCGTGATCCGCTCCATCCGCGCCATCGAGGAGAGCGATGTCTGCTTCCTGATGATCGACGCCACCGACGGCATCCAGCAGCAGGACCTGCACATCCTCTCCATCATCCAGAAGAACGGCAAAGGCTTGGTGGTGCTGGTGAACAAGTGGGACCTCGTGGAGAAGGAGACGAACACGATGAAGGCCTACGAAGCACAGGTGAAGGCGCGCATGGAGCCCTTCACGGACGTGCCCGTGGTGTTCATCTCGGTGCATGAGAAGCAGCGCATCCTGAAGGCCATGGAGGTGGGTATGAAGGTGTACGAGGACCGCAGCCGTAAGATCCCCACGCGCAAGCTGAACGATACGATGCTGCCCATCATCGAACGGCAGCCGCCGCCCATGTACAAGGCGAAACAGGTGAGCATCAAGTTCGTGAACCAACTGCCGACACACGTGCCCACCTTCGCGTTCTATTGCAACCTGCCGCAATACATCAAGCCGGCGTACGAGCGCTTTTTGGAGAACCGCCTGCGTGAGCAGTTCAGCTTCACAGGCGTGCCGATCCGGCTGTTCTTCAGGAAGAAGTAGCATCGGGAGATCACCCTTGGTCGAAAGGCCGGTGCCCTTGGTCGAAGCGCGGCCGGGCAGTGTAGGGATCGTGTAGCTTCGTGATACCTATCCGTACCGCCATGGCCTTCCGTACAGTTCCCGTCAGCTTCCTGTGCATCGCTGCGTGGGGCACGTTGCAAGCACAGATCACCGTCGATCCCATGGCGCCGCTCTCGCTCTGTGGAGTTGCCAATGTGAACGTGGGCTTCACCGCTGGTGGCACCTACAATGCGGGCAATGCCTTCACCGTGGAGCTTTCCGATGGGTCGGGTTCCTTCGCCGCGCCTGCTGCGATCGGCAGCGTGGCGGGTACGGGGTCGGGCACCATCGCCTGCGCGTTCCCGGCGGGTATCGTGGGCGGTTCGGGCTGGGCGATCAGGGTGGTGGCTTCG
>JAHBUM010000245.1 GCA_019638075.1 Flavobacteriales bacterium
TGCTGGTGTTCGGGCGCGGCATCCTGCACCTGAGCATCCTTGTGGAAACGATGCGCCGCGAAGGCTACGAGTTCCAACTGGGCCAGCCGCAGGTGCTATACAAGGAAGTGGATGGCTCGCGCCACGAACCGATCGAGACGCTCACCGTGCAGGTGCCTGAGCAGTTCAGCAGCCGCGTGATCGACCACGTGACGCGCCGCAAGGGCGAGATCCTCAACATCGAGCAGAAGGCGGACCGTACCGTGCTGGAGTTCAGCATTCCGGCGCGCGGCATCATCGGCCTGCGCAACGCCTTGCTTACCGCAACGGAAGGTGAAGCCATCGTGGCGCACCGCTTCAAGGGCTACGAGCCGTTCAAGGGCCAGATCGCCTCGCCGCGCTCGGGCTGCATCGTAAGCGCCGAAACGGGCACCGCCATCGCCTACGCCATCGACAAGCTGCAGGACCGTGGCAGGTTCTTCATCGCCCCCGGCGAGGAGGTGTACGCCGGCCAGGTGATCGGCGAAAGCCCCAAGCCCGGCGAAGAGCTCGGTGTGAACGTGATCCGCGTGAAGAAGCTGACCAACATGCGCGCCAGCGGCAGCGACGAGAAGACCAGCATCGCACCCCCGGTGAAGTTCAGCCTCGAAGAGTGCATGGAATACATCGCCGAGGACGAATACCTTGAGGTGACGCCCAAGAGCCTGCGCATCCGCAAGATCCTGCTGGATGAGAACGAGCGCAAGCGGGCCGCGAAGAAGTTGCAGGAGGCTTGACCGAACTGATCTTGAACGGAGAACGCCGACCATTATGGTCGGCGTTCTCCGTTTGATGAAGCATACAGACCTACTTCCGCTTCATCACCCGCTGTACAGCGGCCACGATGTCCGGTGTGTCCAGCCCGTACTTCTTCAGGAGCTGATCCGGTGTTCCGCTCTCGCCGAAGCTGTCGTTCACGGCCACGAACTCCTGCGGCGTGGGAAGGTGTGTGGTGAGCACCTGTGCGATGGCATCGCCCAAGCCACCGTGGCGGTTGTGTTCTTCGCAGCTTACCGCGCAGCCGGTCTTCTTCACCGAGGCGAGGATGGCTTCCTCATCCAGCGGTTTGATCGTATGCACGTTGATCACTTCGGCTTTCACGCCGTGCTTCGCGAGTTCTTCGGCGGCTTGCAGCGCGCGCCATACGAGGTGGCCGCAGGCGAAGATGCTCACGTCCGTGCCTTCGATAAGGCGTTGCGCCTTGCCCAGCTCGAAAGGCATATCGGCGGGAATGAACACCGGCCATTTCGGGCGTCCGAAGCGCAGATACACGGGGCCATCGTGTTCGGCGATGGCGATGGTGGCCTGCTTCGTCTGGTTGTAGTCGGCGGGCACCACCACGGCCATGCCGGGCAGCATGCGCATCAGGCCGATGTCCTCCAGTATCTGGTGCGTGGCGCCGTCCTCGCCGAGGGTGAGGCCCGCGTGGCTGGCGCAGATCTTCACGTTCTTGCCGGCGTAGGCGATGCTCTGGCGCACCTGATCGTACACGCGGCCGGTGCTGAAGTTGGCGAAGGTGCCGGTATAGGGGATCTTGCCGCCGATGGTCATGCCTGCGGCGATGCCCATCATGTTCGCTTCGGCGATGCCCACCTGAACGAAGCGGTCGGGGAACTCCTTCTTGAAGGCGTCCATCTTCAGCGAGCCGGTGAGGTCGGCGCACAGGGCCACCACGTTCGGGTTCTGCTTACCGAGTTCATGCAGTCCCGCGCCGAAGCCGCTGCGGGTGTCCTTCTGGTCGAGTACGGGATAGGTGCTGCTCATCAGTGTGCGAAGTTCGGGTCTTGGAAGCTGTTTACAAAAGGAGAGGAAGGCTGGTGCCAATGAGGGGGGAGTTGTCGGTTGTCAGGGGGCAGTTGTCAGGAAATGCCTGCTTCCGTAGCTACTGTACGCGGCAGTCTCATCAAGGAGACTGACAACTGGCACCTGACAACCGACAACTACCTTGACCTTCTTCCGGCCCGTAGCCCCGCCTGTGGTTCCAAGGAAATTGCAAACAGGTTCTTAGAAATTGATGGTTATGGAACGCCCGCTCTCGATGGTGACGTCCTTCTTCAGGGTGAGTTCGGTGCGGCGCGCGCTGCGGCTGCGGTAGATCACTTCGTAGGTGCCGGGCAGCAGGCGGAACTGGTTGCGGATGGCGTTGAGGTCGAGGTCGGCCACCCATTCCAGCACACCATCCTTCTTGCTGAAGATGGCGCCGGGGCCGGGTGTGGCGGGCTGCACGTTGAGCACGCCGGAGCGTGGTACGGCGATGTCCGTGGTCCTGCCCTGCTCGATGCGCACGTTGGGGATCATCAGGCGTGGCAGGGTGAGCACTTCCAGATCGTACGTGCCGGTGCGCAGGCGTTGCGCGGAGCCTACTTCCTGCGCGATCAGCGTGCCGCCTTCGCCACTGCGGCGCACGATGGCCTGCACCACCGTACCGTCGCCGGGGCCGTTGCCGCTCTTGATGCTCAACAGCCCGGTGCCCGCATCCACTGCGATCACCGTATGCACGCCGGGTTTCACCACCACATCGTTGCGCACGCTGGGCGGCACGGTGTGGGCCACCACCTTGTACGTGTAGATGGGGTCGATGCGCAGCGTGTCCGGTATGCCGCGATCGTTCATGGTGTGCATGATGTGCTGGATCGCCTTCCCCGTACGTTGGTCGTACAGCGTCACCGGCACATCGGTCTCGGTGGGCTTGCCGTCCGTGGTCATCAGGCTGATCTGTGCGGTGGTGGTGTTCAGCGCCTGTGTCACCACCACTTTCAATACATGCTCGAAGAGCTCGGGTGTGCTGGCATCGAAGTAGTTGCCCACGCATTGCAGCGCGTACTTCTGGCTGTCGTCAAGCCCCACACCGATCACGAACGGCTTCAGCGTGATGCCCTTCGCCTGCAAAGCCCGGCTTACCGCGCAGGGGTCCTCGTCGCAGGCCTCGATGCCGTCGGTGATGAGGATGATGACGTTGCGCACCTTGCGCGTATCGTTGAAGGTGATGGGCGGGAAATCGCCCGCTGCCTTCTCCAGCGAACGCGCGATGGGTGTGGTGCCGAGGCAGCGCACGCTTTGCAGGGTGTGCTTCATGCCCGGTATGCTGTTCGGGCTGAAGGGCACTTCCAGCTTCGTATCGTCGCAATCCTGCTTGCCGGGTTGGATCGGCGTCTGGTGGCCATACATGCGCAGGGCGAGTTCCAGATCGGGCTGGCCTTCGAGTTCCTTCAGCGACTTCAGCAGCAGCTCCCGCGCCGTGTTGATCTTGGGCTGGTTGCCCCAGAAGGCGTTCATGCTGTTGCTCGCGTCCATCACGAACAGCATGCGGGTGAGTGGTGGCTGCGGCGCCTTGTCCTGTGCGAAAATTGTTCCGCAGAAGAGCAGAAGGGCGGGCAGGAGGGAGGCTACGCTGCGCATGGGAATGCCGTTACAGGGTATAACGGTGAAAAGCGTGCCAAGTGTCGAGGGAGAAGAGCAGTTGGCAGGAGCAGGGGCAATGATCCCGCCTAGCCCCTGCGCCTGCCCCTGCTCCTTGAGCTTTCCGCATCAGTAATCCCCCAGCGTTTCCGGCAGTTGCTCCAGCGCCTTCTTCAGCTGCTCGTCGTTCGGGGCTATGCCGTGCCACTCGTGGCTGTGCATCATGAAGTCCACGCCTTGGCCCATCTCGGTGCGCATCAGGATCATCACCGGCTTGCCTTTCCCGGTGCGGCTCTTCGCTTCGTTCAGGGACTTCAGCAGCGCGGCCATGTCGTTGCCGTTCGTTTCCAGCACGTCCCAGCCGAAGGCCACCCACTTGGCTTTCAGGTCGCCGAGGGGCAGTACGTCATCCACATCGCCGTCGATCTGGCGGCCGTTGTAGTCGATGGTGCTGATGAGGTTGTCCACCTTCTTGCCGGCGGCGAACAGGGCGGCCTCCCAGATCTGGCCCTCCTGTAGTTCGCCATCGCCGTGCAGGGTATACACGAGCGTGTCATCGCCGTTCATCTTCTTCGCGAGCGCCGCGCCGATGCCCACGCTGAGGCCCTGCCCGAGCGAGCCGCTGGCCATGCGCACACCGGGCAGCCCTTCGTGCGTGGTGGGGTGCCCTTGCAGGCGGCTGTCTATCCTGCGGAAGGTGGCGAGCTCCTTCACCGGGAAATAGCCGCTGCGGGCCAGCGCGCTGTAGAACACCGGGCTGATGTGGCCATTGCTCAGGAAGAAGAGGTCCTGCCCCCTGCCGTCCATGTCCCACGGCTGCGGCGTGTGGCGCATCACGCCGAAGTAGAGCGCGGCGAAGAAGTCGGCGCAGCCCAGCGAGCCGCCGGGGTGGCCGCTTTGCACGCCATGCACCTGCCGCACGATGTCGCGGCGGATCTGGTTTGCGATGCGTTGGA
>JAHBUM010000246.1 GCA_019638075.1 Flavobacteriales bacterium
GAAACCCGTGCTGATGATGCACCTGCTGCAACGCTATGCGAAGGTGATCTACGGCGACTGCGACCTGCACTTCTTCAGCGACCCGCGCTGGCTGTGGGGCGAACTCGATGCCGCAGCGGTGCTCCTAAGCCCGCACTGGCGCAGTGCGGTGGCCACGGTGGACAGGCCCAATTTCGACCTGCTGTACGTGGGCGGCCTGTACAACGGCGGCTTCGTGGCGGCATCGCGCAGTGGTGTCGCGGCATTGGACGCATGGGGCGCCAACTGTTTGGAGGTGTGCATCAAGGACTTCACCCAAGGCCAGTACGTGGACCAGACGCACCTCAACCTGCTGCCCGTCTACTTCGACGGTGTGGAAGTGTTGAAGCATCGCGGCTGCAACGTGGCGAATTGGAACATGGTGGAATGCCGCCGGGTGCCCGGCCCCGATGGAACGGTCTCCATCAACGGGGAGTTCCCCATCGTCTTCATCCACTTCACCCGCTCCATGATCGATGGCATCGTATCCGGTGCCGATGGCCTGCTGCTGCCACACCTCATCACCCTGCGCGACCGGCTGCTGAAGGCGGGCTTTCCCAAGGACGTGATCGCCGACAGCGAACGCAGGCTGGCCGAAGAGAACAAGGGACCGGACATCTCTGTGCGCGCACGGCTGGGCCGGGTCATGAAACGTGTGGCCGGTGGAAAGTGAGCGGCCCTTGCGCATCGCGCTCGCCTCACCTGCGGAGAACGCGTGGAGCGAGACCTTCATCGCGGCCCACATCGACCGGCTGAACAAGGTCGAACTGCTCCTTTCCGGCGGTGTGCCACCCCGGAACGCTTCGCAAGACGGTCCGCTGGTCCATACCACCGGCCTCGCCTCCTATGCGGACCGCTTCATCGGCAAGTGGTCCGGTGGCCTGCCGGGCCTTGCCTGTCGCCGCCTCGCACGCCGCCTGACGAAGTTCCACCCCGACGTGGTGCTGGCCGAATACGGCAACATGGGGGCCGAGATCGTCCACGCATGCGCGAAGGCCGGTGTGCCTTTGGTGGCGCATTTCCACGGCTTCGATGCCCACCGCACGGACTATATCGCACGCTACGACAACTACCGCGAACTGTTCAGGTACGCCAGTGCGCTCGTGGTCGTCAGCCGGGCCATGGAGGCGCAGTTGCTCACCATCGGCGCGCCGCGCGAGAAGGTGATATACAACTGCTACGGGATCGACGTGCAGCGCTTCGTGCCGGGTCGGCCCGACCTTGCGCCGCCGCATTTCCTCGCCGTTGGCCGCTTCGCGGAGAAAAAGGCACCGCACCTCACCATACAAGCGTTCAGCAAAGTGGCGGCACAGCGGCCGCAGGCAAGGCTCACCATGGTAGGACAGGGCCCGCTGTGGGCCGGGTGCCAGCAGCTGGTGAAGGAACTCGGCCTACAGGGCAGCGTGGACCTGTGCGGGGTGAAGAAGCCCGACGAGATCGTGGGCCTGCTGCATGCGAGCCGCGCGTTCGTACAACACAGCGTGGTCACTGCGAGCAATGATCATGAAGGAACGCCGCTGGCCGTGTTGGAGGCGATGGCGACGGGAGTTCCCGTGGTGGCTACGCGACATGCCGGCATCGCCGATGTGGTGGAACACGGCGTGCGTGGCCTGCTCTGCGAAGAGCACGACGTGGATGGAATGGCCGCTAACATGATCCGCTTGGTGGATGACCCTGAGCAGGCGCAACGCATGGGCACGGCCGGAAGGGCGTACACCGAGCGCGCGCACCGTGTGGAGGTGCAAGTGGCGAACCTACAGCGCATCCTCGAAGGCGCCGCGTGCAGAGCATGAGCACAAAGCGTGTCCTATACCTGACGCATTACGCAGACCTCTACGGTGCCAACCGCTCCCTGCTGGATCTGCTGGTGGCGGCGCGGGTGGCAGGCACCGTGGATCCTTTCGTGGTCATGGCATGCGACGGCCCCCTGCGAGCCGAGCTCGAGCGTGCGGGCATCGCCCATGCGGTGGTGCCCTTCGTGCCGTGGATGCACAAGCGCGTGTTCTCGGGAGGCGCGCATCACCGGTTGTTGCAGCGCATGCGCTTCCGCAGGCAGGCCCGCGAACGCGACCGCATCAACAACGGGCTGCTTCAGGCCATCGTAGAATTGGCCCGCAGCCACCGGGCACAGCTGGTCCACACCAACAGCAGCGTCATCGGCATCGGTGGCGCGGTGGCGCGCGCCTTGGATGTGCCGCACGTCTGGCATATCCGCGAACTGCCCTTCCTGCACTACGGCTTCAGCGTGGATGGTGGCATGCGCCGCTATGCGCGCGAACTGCGTCAGGCGCGGGCCATCATCGCCATCTCCAAGGCCGTGGTGGACGACATGCGCGCGCTGGCGCCTTCGCCCGGCCAGGTGCATCTGCTGCACGATGGCGTGATGCCCATGGCGCAGTGGCAGAGGCTGGGTGCAGCCATCGGAACGCGTGGTGGGCAGCAGGAATTCCACTTCCTCCTCGCTGCGCTCTTCCATCCGTCCAAGGGGCAGGCGGAGGCGGTGGAAGCGTTCGCCGAAGTACACAGCAGGCATCCGCACACGCGCCTGTGCTTTGCAGGCAGCGGCCGCAGCGAAGAGGTACGCGCCATGGTGCATCAGAAGGGGCTCGATGATGTGGTGCGCTTCGCCGGTTTCGTGGACGACGTTCTTCCCTTGATGGAACGATCGCATGTGCTGCTGCAATGCTCGCGGCACGAAGCCTTGGGCCGCGTAACGTTGGAAGCCATGGCCTGCGCGCTGCCGGTGATCGGCCACGCATCGGGCGCCACACCTGAACTTTTGGATGATGGCGTTACCGGGCTGCTCTATTCCACACCACAGGAACTGGTGGAGCGCATGTGCCGCCTCGTTGCCGACCCCATGCTGTGCGCACGCATGGGCGAAGCCGGAAGGGCCGCGATACCCGGGCGCTACACGGTGGAAGCCATGCTGGACAAGACCCTTTCCATCTACGAAAGCTGCATCTTTGGATGACACGCCATGCCGCTGCGGATCTCCATCATCACCCCCAGCTACCAGCAGCAGGCGTATCTGCGGGAGTGCATGGCATCCGTGCATGATCAAGGGTATCCGCAGTTGGAGCACATCGTCGTGGATGGCGGAAGCAATGACGGTTCGCGCGAGGTGATCGAACGCAGCGCACACCGCCTGGCGTGGTGGTGCAGCGAGCCGGACCAAGGGCAAAGCCACGCCATCAACAAGGGCCTGGCACATGCCACCGGAAGCGTGTTCGCATGGCTCAACAGCGACGACCTGTTACTACCCGGTGCGCTGGAAACCGTGGCAACGGCCTTCGACACCGATCCGGACCTCGTGGTGTTCCAAGGCCGCCGCGTACTGCTCCATGCCGATGGCACCACGGCCGGTTCGCCGTTGAACGATCCCGCCGACGCGGCATCGCTCTTCATCGCTCCGGTGGTCAACCAGCAATCCACCTTCTTCAGCATGGCGGCAGTGAGAACCGTGGGCGGGTTGGACGAGGCGCTGCACTACTGCATGGACCTCGACCTCTGGTGGCGTGTGCTCTTCGCTTTCGGCACCGAACGGATGAAGCTGGTCCCGGCCGAGCTGGCCATCTTCCGCCTTCAGCCGGAAAGCAAGACCTCCACGGGCAACAGCGGCTTCGTGCTGGAAACAGCGGCGCTGCTGCGTGCGATGGCCGTGGCTACCGCGCAGAAGGATCTGGTGGAACTGCTCGATACCGGCCATCCGCACATGCCCGCGCTGCGCCCTTCCAACGCGGGTCCGCAACATGCCGCGCTGGTCCGCCGCATGGTGTTCCGTTACATACTGAAGTGGAACGCATCCATCGTGGACGGGCGGCGGTTCGCCATGTTGAAGCGCATGCACGCATTGGCACCGGCGCACATCGAACTGCCCGAAGCGGACCTGGTGGCGCGGTGGAACGCCATGCGCAGCGGGCTGTCCGCACCCAACTGGACCCTCTACCGCATCGGGCGCAAGCTCGGCCTTTGGCCCGCATGAAGGCATCGGTGGTCATACCCGTCTACAACAAGGCGCCTTACCTGAAGGAGTGCCTCGCCAGTGTGTTCGCCCAGACCTTCCAAGACTTCGAGGTGATCGCGGTGGACGATGCCAGCACCGATGGAAGCCTTGAGGTATTGCGTTCTTACACGGATCCGCGCCTGCGCATCATCGCGCTGGAACGGAACGTGGGGCCGGGTGGCGCGGCGCAACGGGGGATGGATGCGGCCCAAGGCGAGTACATCATCCGCGTGGATGCCGACGACATCATGTTCCCCGACCGCTTCGCAGCGCAGGTGGATGTGCTGGACAGCCACCCGGAAGTGGGTGCCACCAGCGGCCACATCCAACTGATGTC
>JAHBUM010000247.1 GCA_019638075.1 Flavobacteriales bacterium
GCCATCGCCCCCACCAGCCAGGCGCAAACCGTGCTGGACGGGGCCTACATCAAGGAGCACACCAAGACCCAGCGCGTGGTGCCTTATCCTTATATCCGCGAGGCGGACGTGATGTGGTACCGCAGGGTGTGGCGCGAGATCGACCTGCGCGAGAAGATCAACCTGCCCCTGTACTATCCCACCGAACCGATCAAGGACCGCAAGAGCTTGTTCGACGTGATCAAGGACGGTATCTTGGAAGATGGCTCCATCACCGCCTATGATCCCGGACCGATCGGAACCGACGACGAGTTCACCAAGCCCATGTTGCCCACCGAGGTGAAGGCCATGCTGACCCGCGTGGACACCACCCAGACGGAGGACATCTACACCGGCGAGATGAAATCGGTGTTCACGACCATGGACATCGGAAGCGAGGCCATCCGCAAGTACCAGATCAAGGAGGATTGGGTCTTCGATCGGCAGCGGTCGGTGATGGACATCCGCATCATCGGACTTTGCCCCATGCGCGAGAACATCGGGCCTGACGGCGAAATGAGGGGCTACACGAAGATGTTCTGGCTTTATTTCCCCGAATTGCGCTATGTACTCGTGAACTGGGACGTGTACAACCGGGAGAACGATGCCGAGCGGCGGTCCTTCGACCACCTGTTCTGGACGCGCCAGTTCAACAGTACCATCACCAAGGTGAGCAACGTGTACGACCGTAACCTGGGCCAGTATAAAACGGGCATCGATGCGCTGCTGGAAGGGGAGGAGATCAAAGCGGATCTTTTCAACTTCGAGCACGACCTGTGGAATTTCTGAGCCCTTCCTGAAAGACTTCGGAAGGCCCCCGGCGATCTCGCCGGGGGCTTTTTCGTGGTACACACAAGAGGCATCCCGCCCGCTGCGTTAGGTGGTGTGCATCTTGTGCTCATACGAACGTCGGCACTGGTAGGAGGAGGGTTGGCTCTGGGCCTATCGGTATCGCATGGGCAGACCGCCTTGGAACCCCTTGATTGCCGTGCGCCGGGCCTGGTGAAGCCCTACGAAGCCATCCGCGAAGCCGACGTGATGTGGGAGCGGCGTGCATGGCGCACCGTCGACCTGAACGATCCGGTGAACCTCCCGTTCCGTGCGTCCCAAGGAGGGCTGCCGGGGTGCATGAGCCTTTTCGGCCTGGTGCGCCATGGCCTGTTGGACGAGGGCGGTATCGTGGCGTACGATCCCGGCCCCACGGGGCAGGACGATGCCTTTCGTGTGCCCTTCGGACGGGAAGCCCTTCGCACCCTGTTCGCCGCGTTGGACACGCTCTCCACCAGTGCGGTGACGCGCTTCATGATCAAGGAGGACTGGATCTTCGACAAGCGGCGTTCGGTGATGGAGGCGCGTATCATCGGCATAGCTCCCATGCTCGAACTGCGGAGCGACGATGGTGAGCTTCGCGGCCACAGGCCACTGTTCTGGCTGTACTACCCCGAATGCCGCCTGCTCTTCGCCCGGTGGGCCGCCTCGGCGGACAAGGATGGAAGGCGCCTTTCGTTCGAGGATCTGTTCGCCCAACGGAGGTTCAAAGGCACCATCGTGAAGGTGAGCAATATGCAGGACCGCACCTTGAGTGGTCACCGTGCCGGGTTGGATGCCCTGTTGGAGAGCGAAGGCTTGCGCGAGCAATTGTTCCAGATGGGCTTCGACCTGTGGCACTACTGAGCGAATAGAAAGCAGCAGGCAGAAAGCAGTATGCAGTAGACACCTTGGCGGAGCCTGCTGCTTTCTGCCGACTGATCACTGATCCCCGCCATCCCCGTACTTTTGCGGACTTGTCCGCCGGAGCTAATAGCGAAGGCGGACTTTTTCAGCCCTCCCGCCCCATGATCACCGTCCAAGGCCTTACCCTGCATTTCGGTCAACGGCCGATGTTCGATGACTTCAACTTCTTCATCGGCAGCGATGACCGCATCGGCTTGGTGGGCCGCAACGGCGCCGGGAAAAGCACCCTGCTGAAGACCCTCGCCGGAGTGCAGCCCTTTGACAAAGGCACCATCGGCAAGCCGAAGGAGCTCACCTTGGGCTACCTCCCGCAGGAGATGGCGCACAACCTCGACCTAACGCCGTGGCAAGTGGCGGAGAAGGCCTTCGAGGAAGCCCTTACGCTGAACGCCGCGTTGGCGCGCATCGAGAAGGAACTGGAGAAGGCCACCACCGACGAGGAGGCCATCGAGTTGGCGACCCAACTGGCGAACGCGCACGAGCGGCTCAATGCCATCGGCGCGGGCGATCACGACATGCAGATCGAGCGCATGCTGAAGGGCATCGGCTTCGTAGGCGACGATATGCACCGCGTGATGCGTGATCTGAGCGGTGGCTGGCGCATGCGTGCCGAACTGGCCCGACTGCTGTTGCTGCGCCCGGACCTGCTGCTTTTGGACGAGCCGACCAACCACCTCGATCTTCCTGCGATCCAATGGCTGGAGGACCTGCTGAAGAACTATCCTTCGGCGCTCGTGCTGATCTCGCACGACAAGACCTTCCTCGATCGACTTACGAAGCGCACCATCGAAGTGAGCAATGGCAAGTTGATCGATCGGAAGGTGCCCTGGACGCAGTACGTGGAACTGCGGAAGGTGGAGCGCGAACAACAGGCCGCCCAAGCCAAGGACCAACAGCGTTACATCAAGGAGACCGAGGCGCTGATCAACAAGTTCAGGGCAAAGGCCAGTAAAGCCGCGTTCGCGCAGAGCCTGATCACCAAACTGGAGAAGCTGGACCGCATCGAGGTGGAGGATGAGGACCTGCGCAAGATGCTGGTGAAGTTCCCGCCCGCGCCGCAGAGCGGAAAGATCGTGGCCGAGGTGAAGGGCGTGAGCAAGGCGTATCCCGACAAGAGCGATCCCGCG
Organism: Flavobacteriales bacterium; assembly: GCA_019638075.1. Lineage (GTDB taxonomy): Bacteria > Bacteroidota > Bacteroidia > Flavobacteriales_F > PHOS-HE28 > PHOS-HE28. The sequence continues at coordinate 2,880 of JAHBUM010000247.1, forward strand.
AAGGAGAAGCGCATCTTCCGCAATGCCGAACTGACCATCGCCAAGGGAGAGCATCTCGCGCTCGTGGGCGCGAACGGAACAGGCAAGTCCACCCTGGTGCGCATGATCATGAACGAGGAGCCCTACGAAGGCGAGATCCGCCTCGGGCACAACGTGATCATCGGTTACTATGCGCAGGACATGCCCGAGCGCATGAACCCGCAGGGCACCGTGATGGAGACCGCCGAATACGCGGCCAGCGAGGAGAACCGCGTGCGCGTGCGTGCCATGCTGGGCGCCTTCATGTTCAGCGGAGAGGATGTGGACAAGAAGGTGAAGGTGCTGAGCGGTGGCGAACGTGCCCGGCTGGCGCTGTGCTGCATGCTGCTGAAGCCGCTCAACTTCCTCATCCTCGACGAACCCACGCACCACCTCGACATCCAAAGCAAGGACGTGTTGAAGGAGGCGCTGAAGAACTACGATGGCACTTTCCTCTTGGTGAGCCACGACCGCGATTTCCTCACCGGTCTCACCTCACGCATCCTCGAACTGGACGAGCACCGCATCCGCGATCAGCACATGGACATCCTCGAACTGATCGAGAAACGAAAGGCGTTGCAGACGGCAGACATCGGGAAGTCCAGCGCGGTGCAGGCGAAGGCTCCGAAGGCGGAGAAGTCAAGCGATCAGCGCGACAGGCGGGATCGTGACAAGGAGCGCCGCAAAGTGCAGAACAGCGTGGAGCGTTTCGAGAAACAACTGGCCGATCTGGAGAGGGAGGAGAAGGAGCTGCAGGCCGAGGTGATGAAGGGCGGCCTGCCTGCGGACCAACTACAAAAAGGCTACGAGCGCCTTGGTGATCTGGCGCAACGCATCGCAGGCGTGATGGAGCAGTGGGAGAGTGCCTCCGCCGAACTGGAGGCGCTGGGGCAGGAGGTGTGATCAGGGCCATCGCAAGAGGCTTGCTTTCGCGTCTGAACTGTCATTCCGGGCTTGCCCCGGGATCGCGCAAATGTTCCACGCTTGGCAATGGCATTTAACCTTGCGCCGGGTCTCTCGAAGAGGACCCTGCGCTCACCCGAACGAAGCGCAGGTTCCCTTTCAGAAGACCCTGCGCAGGCTTTGATGCTGGGACAGGAGGCCTGATCCGTTCTTGTGCTTCGCGCGTTACGTAGGACATCAGGGTGCATTGATCGTTCGGAGGTGCATGGTGCATCTCCCACGAACACCGCACACCCATGGCCTCCACAAGCATGCCTCCCCGGCAGAAGATGATCAACATGATGTACCTCGTGCTCACCGCGATCCTCGCGCTGAACGTGAGCAAGGAGGTGCTGGATGCCTTCGCCATCATGGACAATGAACTCGTGCGCAGCGAGCGCGCGCATGAGCAGCGGTCGGCGGTGGAGTACGCCGTCTTCGCCGATGCCGCACAACGGTT
>JAHBUM010000248.1 GCA_019638075.1 Flavobacteriales bacterium
TGGCGTTCATGCCCAACGAGAAATGCTCGTCGCCGCTATGGCCGAAACTGCGCAACAACCGCAACCGCTTGTCGGCACCGTCATCGTGCAGCACCACCGCGCCGCCCTCCACCGTGTGGAACAATTTCGTGGCGTGGAAGCTGAGCGTGCTGGCATCGCCGTAGGCAAGGATGCTGCGGCCCTTGTACGTCACGTCGAAGGCATGCGCGGCATCGTAGATCACCTTCAACCCGTGCTTCTTCGCGATGGCGTCGATGGCCTCCACATCGCAGGGGATGCCGTACACGTGTGTGGCGAGGATGGCGGTGGTATCTGGCGTGATAGCGGCCTCGATCAACGCGGGATCGATGCAGCAGGTGCGCGGGTCCACGTCCACGAACACCGGCTCGCAGCCTTCCCACAGGATGGCGCTGGTGGTGGCCACGTAGCTGAAGGGCGTGGTGATGACCTTGCCCTTCACGCCCAGCGCGCGGATGGCGAGTTGGATCGCGAGCGTGCCATTGGACATGAGGCGCAAGTGCGGCACGGCGAAACGCGCGCGAAGCGTCTCCTCCAACTCCCGATGGATGGGACCGTTGTTGGTGAGCACGTGGCTGGTGTACGCCTTGCGCAGCCAGTGCAGGTATTCCTCCTCCGGGGGCAGGAAGGTCCGCGTCACGTAGATGGGCTCCATGGCGGGTGTGGGGATCAGGCGGGCAGCACGGTGGATACCTGCTCGCGCACGATCTTGGACCAATTGACGCTGTTGGAGCGCACCCGGAACGGCCGCAGGCCCTGCACCCGGCAGAGGGACAATGTGGAGATGTGCGACTTGACACCCACCAGAATGGAATAGGTGCCCATGTTCATCTCCAATTTGCCCAGGGGGATGCGCAGCCGGTGTACGCCGCCGCCCAGCATGATGGGCTGCTTGTCGTGGTCCCTCACACCCACGGCCAGCACCTGGCTCATGGCGATGTCGTCCACGTAAACGGCGACGCCCGCGCGCTCGCCATCGTCCACGCGCAGGGTCAATTCCACCACGCCCTCCTTCCCCTGCTCCACCACCGGCTCGGGGTCCTCCAGCGGCACCCCGTCCACCAGCAATTTCAGGTCCAGCACCTCGGCCCCACCGGTGCCTGTCACCCGGCGGTCCACGGAGAAGGCGCTCATGTAGCCGTCCATGGCCTCGCCCAAATTGGTGGTATCCATCAGCAGGCGGCCCTTCTGCATCACCAAGGCGCGGGTGCAGAAGGTGGATACCATGGGCATGCTGTGCGATACGAAGATGACGGCCGAGCGGGCCATGATCTCGCGCACCCGGTTGAGGCACTTCATGGCGAAGCCGATGTCGCCCACGGCGAGCACCTCATCGAGGAAGAGGATGTCCGGCTCCATCAGCACGGCGGCCACGGAGAAGCCCAGGCGCACGTTCATGCCCGAACTGTAGTTCTGCACCGGCATGTCGATGAACTGCTCCAGTTCGGCGAAGGCCACCACCTCATCGAGGCGCTGGCGCACCACGCTGCGCGGAATGCCCAGTACGGCGGCGTTCACGAAGATGTTCTCCCGGCCGGTGAGCACGGGGTTGAACCCGGCCCCCAAGGCGATCAACGCGCCGATCCTGCCGCGCAGCTCGATGCGGCCCTTGTCGGGCTTCATCAGGCCGTTCAGCATCTTCAGCAGGGTGGTCTTGCCCGCGCCGTTGCGGCCCAGCAATCCAAGGCATTCGCCGCGCCGCAGCTCGAAGCCCACATCCTGCAGGGCCCAGAACTCCTTGGGGCGCAGGGTGTCGTTGCGGTCCCTCCCGAACACCTCGCTCGCCAGATCCTGCACACCGTACTTGAGCGAGGTGCGCAGGTCGGTGCAGAACTTCTTGGAAAGCCCTTCGACACGGATCAATGGTGCTTCGCCGCTCATGAGCTCAGGCGTTCGATGAGGATGGGCAGCGCCAGACGGTAGAGCAGCAGGCCGATGAAGAGCAGCAGCAGCGATGCGGCCACCACCATGAGGAAGGGCCACAGCACGGGTGTCTCCGCCCCGGTGAGCCATGCGCGGCCGGTAAGCACCAGCGGCGTGGCCGGGTTGTAGTTGAACACCTTGGCCATGAACCCACCGGAAGGCATGGCGAAGACCACGGGCGTGATGTACATGAAGAACTGGGCCAGCAGGGGGATCACACGGCCCACGTCGGTGTAGAGCATACCGATGGGCGAAAGGATCAGGCCCACGGCCCCGCCTGCGAGGATGGTGGCCAGCAGGGCGAACGGCACCAGCAGCAGGTGCCAGTCGGGCATCACGCCCAGGAGCATCACGGCCGGTATCAGGATCAGCAGTTTGACGCCCAGGTTGAAGATCTGCTTGAGGAAGCCCGCGATGATGAGGGCCTCGCGCGGGAAGTTCAATTTGGTGAGGAAGGACCGCGCCAGACCCACCTGCTGCAACGGGCTTTGCACGGCCTCCACCAGCATCTGCCACATCATGGTGCCGGTGAAGACGTAGGCCGGATAGGGAATGGAGGTGTCCGCCACACGCACCACGCCGGTGGAGTTCAGCATGATCCACACCACGGTGTTCGCCACGGGCATGATGAAGGCCCAGAGGTAGCCGAGGTAGCTCTGGCGGTACTGCGCCTTCACATCGCGCATCGCCAGGCGCCACGCCAGTGGTCCCGAGGCCCGCAGGTCGGCGACAAGGTCGCGCAGCAGCCGCACCGGGTCGCGCACGGCCGAACCCGGTGCGTGTACCACCACTTGGAGCGCCTGTTGCGTGGGACTGGACATGATCGTTCGGCCTGCTGCCCGCAGGGGGCGTACAAGGGTCGGCAAATGTAGGCCGTGGGGGGGAAAGGTGCCGGGGCGGGATGTCGCTCATCCAGCTTGGGCGCGCGCCCTGCATACACAGCCCCGGCCACGCAGCCATCACCTACCATGCGCGTGTGGTCCGCCGTAATGACCCAACCCCACAATTACGGCCCGGACCGTATATCCAGCGGCGCGGGCTTCGCGTAGGAAGGCCAAAACAAAGAACCATGTTCAAGCGCGCTGCGTTGTTCGCCGTCGTTATGCTTTCCGGAGCTGCCTTTGCCCAATGGCAGCATGTGGGACCGATCGCCGTAAACCCCAACACCGGAGTCCAGTCCGTGGATGGCCGCCTTGTCTTTCATGTTTCCAACAACGGTGGGAAACACTATGTGAGCGACGATCTGGGCCAGAGCTGGGACACGCTGGAGTTCAGCACCCTGGGATCGAGCAACCGGTATGCCGTACACAATGGCACGGAGTACCTGAGCTTCTACAATGGGTATAGTGGAGGCATCCGTTTGTGGCGCAAGAACCCGGAGACCGGCCACTACCAGCAGAAGCACCTGAGCTGCCAGAACTACGAAGTGCTGGAAAGCGGCCGCATCGTGCTATGCACACGCAACAATGCGGACCAGGTGGCCATCAGCGACGATCGGGGCGAAACATGGACCACGACCTTTCCGGGTACGGGTGCCTTCCGGTCGCGCATGCTGGGGCGCGATGCCGAGGGGCGCCTGTTGGTGCAGACCTACGAATGGAACGGTGGCGCACCCGATTCACTGGGCCTGTGGCGCAGTGCCGACAACGGGGCCTCATGGCACAAGATCTCCAACATCCTGTACAACCTGGACTATGCGCATGTGGGCGCGGACGGGCACATCTTCGCCGCCAACGGCCGCCGGATCCTGCACAGCAGCGACAATGGGGAGACCTGGGACGAACCTTGGGAAGTGGGGGCCTTTCACAACGGGTACAGTGGCAGCACGGTGTTCCATGCGGGCAACGGGCGGGTCTACTTCATGCGGTACATAGAGGTCCAGCAGCCAACGGACACCATCAACCTGTACGTGAGCGAGGACTACGGGCAGACCTGGACCGCAGTGAACGACGCGGTGGCCGCCCACAAGGCACTGGGAATGACCTGGCATGATGGGACCCTGTTCCTGAGCACGAACAATGGCGTGTACCGTTCAGGTACGGCCACTGGTGTGGCTGAACACGCTGCGGCCGAGGTACACCTGTACCCGAATCCGGCACGTGACCAGGTGATGGTGAACGCCGGTCGTGTACCGATCGAAACGGTCCGGGTATACGACCAGGCCGGCCGCGAAGTGATGACCCATGAAAAGGTGGGCGTGCCGGTCTTCGCACTTTCCACTGCCCGGCTGGTGCCTGGCAGCTACGTGGTGCGGGCCGAAACACGTGCCGGCCGGGTTACCCGGCAGCTGGTGGTGCAGTAGGCACTGTGATCCGCCGAACGGCTTGGCGAACATGGGATGGGCACAGGGCCTAT
>JAHBUM010000249.1 GCA_019638075.1 Flavobacteriales bacterium
TGCTGAAGATGCACGAGTTGGCGCAAGGGATCGAAGGTCATTGATCCGCTTGTCCCCGCTTTCGTTCCTTTGCCCATCGTGCGCCCTGAATTCACACCGAAGCTCTTCTCGCTTTGGAAGGCGGGCATCCCCCGCGAACAGCTCCGCAAGGACATCATTTCCGGCATCATCGTCGGCATCGTCGCGCTGCCGCTGGCCATCGCCTTCGCCATCGCCAGTGGCGTGCCGCCGGACAAGGGACTGGTCACGGCCATCGTCGCGGGGTTCTTCATCTCCGCCTTCGGTGGCAGCCGCGTGCAGATCGGCGGGCCCACCGGCGCGTTCATCGTCATCGTCTACGCCATCGTGCAGAAGCATGGCATCGACGGGCTCATCATCGCCACCTTCATGGCCGGGGCCATGCTCGTGGCCATGGGCCTGCTGCGAGCCGGGAAACTGCTGAAGTACTTCCCGCACACGCTCATCGTGGGCTTCACGGCGGGCATCGCGGTGATCATCCTCACCACGCAGATCAAGGACCTGTTCGGGTTGAAGATGGGTGCGCTGCCCAGCGGCGCAGTGGAACAGTGGATGGCCTACGCGGGGCACTTCCACACCATCAACCCGTATGCGCTGGGGCTGGCGCTGCTCTCCATCGGACTGATCGTGTACCTGCCGCGCTTCACACGGATCATCCCCGGACCGCTGGCCGCCATCATCGTATGCACCGCCGTGGCGTGGGGCTTTCAGCTTCCGGTGGAAACGATCGAAGGCCGCTTCGGTGCCATCCCCAGCACCCTGCCCGCGCCGCACGTGCCGCACATCGATCTGGCCACGCTACGCGAACTGCTTCAGCCCGCCGTGGCCATCGCATTGCTGGGCGCCATCGAATCACTGCTCAGCGCCGTGGTGGCCGATGGCATGATCGGCGGGCGCCACCGCAGCGACATGGAGCTGATCGCGCAGGGCGGCGGCAACATGCTCTCCGCGCTCTTCGGCGGCATCCCGGCCACCGGCGCCATCGCGCGCACGGCCACCAACGTGAAGAACGGCGGCCGCACACCGGTCGCGGGCATGGTGCATGCCATCACGCTGCTGGCGATCATGCTCGTGGCCGCGCCGCTCGCGGGCCGCATCCCGCTGGCCTGCCTCGCGGGCATCCTCGTGGTGGTGGCGTACAACATGAGCGAGTGGCGCAGCTTCGTCAGCGCGCTCAAAGGCCACCGCTACGATGCGCTGGTGCTGCTCGCCACCTTCGTCATCACCGTGGTGTTCGATCTGGTGCTCGCGATCGAAGTGGGCATGGTGCTCGCCGCCTTCCTCTTCATGAAGCGCATGAGCGACATCAGCGGGCTGAAGGATGCGCTCGCCGACGGGCCGGAGCAGGAGACCGGCGAGGAGAAGCTGCCGCCCGGCGTGCGCGTGTTCGATGTGAGCGGGCCGCTCTTCTTCGGCGCGGCGCAGAAGTTCCAAGACGTGCTCTCCGAGATCAACGACCGGCAGCGCGTGGTGGTGATCCGCCTGAAGAACGTGCCGCTGATCGACGCCACGGGCATGCACCGCATCGGCCACATCATCCGGCAGCTGGAGCGGCAGGGCAAACAGGTGTTCCTCACCGACGTGGCCCGCGACGTGAAGGTGGAGATCAGGCAGCAGCCGTGGTACCGTGGCACCCTGCTGGCCGATGATGTGGAGGAGGTGTTGCGGCGGTTATGAACCTCACACTTCACACCTCCGCATTCACACTTCACACCTCCTTACAGTCCCATCCGCGCCGCCCTTTCCGCGATCAACGCACGGTAGCGTTCCTTCAGCTCTTCCGGCACGAAGCCGAGGCCGATGAATTCCATCCATTTCGGCAGCGCCTTCTTCATGCGGTTGAAGAGGTTGAGGATGGCGCGTTCGTTCAGGCCCGCCGCGCGCATGGCGGTCTCGAAGTCGGCGCGGGTGATGCGGCTCTTACGGCCGTTGAGGGTGAGGGCGAGTTCTTCCGGGTCGTCGAGGACCAGCGCGGTGGGCACGTGGTCGTACGCGGGGGACAAACGGTAGCGGCCTTCCTCATCGCTCAAGAGCGAAAAGTTCTTCAGGTGCATGTCTGCATTGCCTGTGAGGAAGCCGAAGAGCACCTGTTCGTAGAACTCCACGATGGCGGCGTTCGGTTCATCCGCATAGCGCCGCAGTGCCTTGGCGACCTGTTCGTACGAACCCCGGTACTTGTGCTCCGTGATGCGTTCGGTGGCCTGTGCCATGTCCTCCATGTGCAGCTTGCGATACCGGGACGAACCCGGCCGACCTTGGCGATCGACGCGGCGCGTGATATACACCAGCTCATTGTCGCGCAGCCTGAGCAACGCATGCGGCACCGTACGGATACCGGCGAGCTCCGCGAGGTGCATGGTCAGATCCTCCAATTCAGGAAGGTGCGGGTAGAGCGTGGTCGGTGGCTTCAGGATGTGGCTGCCCCATACACCCACAATGGTGAAGCGCTCCTGCGCACCATCCATCTGCTCCACTCCGATGGACATCTTCGTCTGCGCACCGGTTACCGTGATGCTGCGCTTCACCGCATCCTCGGCCAGCCGCAGCAGGTCCTCTTCCGTGTAGGGCAAAAGCGGCGGCGTGGCGGCCCCGAACACTTTGCGCGCACACGCCGGATGGAAGCCGGTGGGCTCTCCATTCAACGGCCGGTAGCACCCCAAGCAACGTTCAGCGCTCATCGCTTTGCTCGTTGTATGGTTCGATGCTCACCGCGCCGATCGGATCCGCGCAGCACACGAGCAACAGGCCCATGCGGTCACGTTCCTTCAGCTTCCAGTTGCGCTCCGCGATGGACAACACCCAGCCTTCGGGGATCAGGCCGTCGAAGAAGGGATGCAGGATGGGACTGTCGTACGGCTCTTCGCGCAGGGGCAGCGTCACGCTCACGGCCCGCGCATCGGCGCGTTGGAGATACGCCTTCCGATAGATGAAGCGGTAGCTCCGTTCCTCCTCCACGATGTCCCCGGCCCACACGCCGTGCATCAATACTTTAGCGTGGCGCATCTTGTGTGGGTGCCGGTTCGGAAGCGGGCAGCGGGCCGGGCACCAGTTGGTGGCCGAAGAAGAACAGCACCTCGTTCACCTTGTCCATGCGCAAGGTGGGCTTGCCCGCCTCCAGTTCGCGAAGGAAGCGCAGGCCCACGCCGGTCTTCTTGGCCAGTTCGGGCTGGGTGAGCTTCAACGCCTTGCGGCGTGATGCCACGAATTGGGCGAGTTCTTGATGCTCCATTTTTACCCTATCGGGTGCGAATATAATCTAAAATTGGTCATTCATACCCTATCGGTGCATTTTTTGTTTCATAACGTACCCGAATGGGTATGCTTTGAAGTAAAAATACGATAAAAGCACCCCTATCGGGTATGCTTTGACCGTTTTGGTGGGCAGAAGTATAGAAAAGGCCCCGTTCGGGTACGGGATAGATTGGCCTGAAGCCAACTTCCGGGCTCGATCAAACGTATGCGTTCATAAACGAAACCATAAAATGAACCTATACGTTTATATTTGCTTCAGTTTATTGAACTCAAACGTTCATGTCCAATATCCGTCACCTCCGTCTCCAGCAACTCAACAAGCAGTTGACGCCGTGGGGCCAAGCCGCGCCCATCACCCCTCCGAACGGGTGGATCGCCACGCTGCGCAAGGCCCTTGGCATGCCCCTGCGCAGCTTGGGCGCCCGGCTGGGCATCACTGCCGAGGGCGCCAAACGCATGGAACTGCGCGAGGCCGACGGCACCATCAGCTTGCAACTCCTGCGCAAAGCCGCCGAAGCCATGGACATGCGGCTGGCCTATGTCTTCGTGCCGAAGGATGGCTCGCTCGAAAAGCTCATTGAGCGACGTGCATTGGCCATGGCCACGGACATCGTGATGCGCACGCACCAAAGCATGAAGCTGGAAGGGCAGGCCGTGAGCGATGAGCGCTTGATGGAGGCGATCGCGGAACAGGCGGCCGAGTTGCGCCGGGAACTGCCCAAGCAGCTATGGGACTGAACTGGGAATTCACGGGTGGGGAGACCCCGCTCGACCCCAATGCGCCGTGCAAGAGCGACATCGGGCCGTTGGTGGCGTTCGCGCGGAGTTGAGGATGGCCCGCCCGTAGCTTTGCCCCGTTCCCGAACCCGATGCCCGGAAGAACCGGTATCGGGTTTCGGGCATTTGTGCGTGAATGAAGAACGATTTTCAGACAAGGCTCCTGAGCGAGTACAAGTCTGACCGAACCACGGAATATCTGTGGGCTGGGTTAGGGCTCGTTGTAGGAGCATGGTTGATCTTAG
>JAHBUM010000025.1 GCA_019638075.1 Flavobacteriales bacterium
GGCGTCATCATCCTGGTGCTCACCATCGCCATCAAGCTGCTGCTGATGCCGCTCACCTACAAGAACTTCGTCTCCAGCGCCCGCATGCGCCTGCTGAAGCCGGAGATGGACGTGATCAACGAGAAGTACAAGGATGGCGACGCGCTGAAGAAGCAGCAAGCCACCATGGACCTCTACCGCAAGGCCGGTGTGAACCCCGCGAGCGGCTGCCTGCCCATGCTGGTGCAGATGCCGGTGCTCTTCGCCATGTTCAAGTTCTTCCCCAGCAGCATCGAACTGCGGCAGAAGAGCTTCCTGTGGGCCGATGATCTCAGCACTTACGACAGCATCCTCACTTGGACCGGCGACATCCCGCTCGTGTCCTTCGCCTTCGGCAACCACATCAGCCTGTTCACCATCCTGATGGCGGCCAGCACCATGATCTACACGGCCATCAACAGCAAGCAGATGCCCACCCAGCAGGGCATGCCGAACATGAAGCTGATGATGTACCTCTTCCCGGTGATGATGCTCTTCTTCATGAACAGCCTGCCCGCCGGCCTCAGCTACTACTACCTGCTCGCCAACGTGATCAGCATCCTGCAGATGACGGTGATGAAGAGCTGGTTCGTGAACGAGGACAAGATCCGCGCGGAACTGGTGCAGAACATGCGGACGCCGAAGAAGAAGAGCAAGTGGCAGCAGCGTCTGGAGGACATGCAGAAGCAACAGCAGGCCGCGAAACGGAAGTAAAATGCAAGGGGCAGGGGCAGGAGCAATGACGGATGCTTGCCTCCTGCTCCTGCCCCTTGCATTTGGCACGCGATCCGCAACTTCGTCACCTGAAAACCGCGCACCGATGAAGACCCTGTTCGCCCTTGTGCTCCCGCTATTGCTGCTGACGGCCTGTTCCAAGAAACGCGACCTCGTGGCCACCGATCCCGAGCCGCAACCCACTACGGCCGCTACGGACAACACCCCGGAGACCGTGCAGCACCCGGTGCTTGGCGGCAGCGCCGAGGGCGACAGCTTGGTGTTCAGCCTGCAGCGCACCCCGTGCTTCGGCGCGTGCAAGGCGTATGTGGTCAACGTGTACCGTAGCGGTTACGCCACCTACGTGGGGCAGTCCAACGTGGACCTGATCGGCAGCCACTACGCCTACATCGGCCCGGACATGGCGAAGGCGCTGCTGGACGATGCCGCACAAAGCGGCTTCTTCTCGCTCAACGATGTGTACGACCGCGACGTGACCGACCTGCCCAGCTCCATCATGCGCGTGGTGGGCGGCGGCCGCGACAAACGCGTGGTGGGCCGCGTGGGCACCCCGGAGTCCTTCAAGCTGTTGGTGCAGCGGTCCGAGGAGAAGCTCCTCGCCATGCCGTGGAAGGAGCTGCCGAAGGGGAAGTAGTGGGGCCAGTTGTCAGTGGTCAGTTGTCAGTGGCTGTCGACAGGCCATGCCTACGGCAGGCAAGCTCCTTCTGAACGCCTGTTCTGCCGAAGGCATGGCTGCTGGGCGGGGCCTTCATGCAGCAGCCACGGAGACAGGCATTCCCTGACAACTGACGACCGACAACCGACAACCGCCCCAACCGTTCGTCCCCGTCCCGGCACCGCACAACACATCCACGGGCCTGTTCTTCAAGGGATCCTACCTTTGCAGCCCCTCATTTTCCAGAACCCCTCAAGCATGAAGCGAACGACAGCGCTGCTCGCGGCAGCCCTCCTGTTCATCGGCACACAGGCCCACGAAGGCATGTGGCTCCTGAGCAAACTGAAGCAGATCAACGAAGCGGAGATGCAAAAGCTCGGCTTCAAGCTCACCGCCGAGGACATCTACGACATCAACAAGAGCAGCCTGAAGGACGGCATCGTGCGGTTGGGCGGCGGTTTCTGCAGCGGCGAGATGGTGAGCGCCGAAGGATTGTTCCTGACCAACCACCACTGCGGCTACGACGCGGTGCAGGGCCTCAGCAGCGTGGAGCACGACTACCTCACCGACGGTTTCTGGGCGAAGACGCGGAAGGATGAACTGCCCGCAGGCTTCAGCGTAAGCTTCCTGCTGCGCATCGACGACGTGACCGACAAGGTGAACGGCCAGCTCACCGCCGACATGACCGAGGAGCAGCGTAACGAAGCCATCGGAGCGGTCGCACAGCAGCTCATCAGCGAAAGCAGCAAGGAGAACGGCCAGAGCACCGAGTTCAAGGTGATGTTCGAGGGCAACGAGTTCTACCTCTTCCACTACAAGACCTACCGCGATGTGCGCCTCGCCGGTGTGCCTCCGAGCGCCATCGGCAAATTCGGCGGCGACACCGACAACTGGATGTGGCCCCGCCACACGGGTGACTTCAGCCTGTTCCGCGTGTACACCGGCCCCGATGGCGAGCCCGCCGACCCCAGCGAGGCCAACATCCCCTTCAAGCCGAAGCACCACTTCCCGGTGAGCAACGCCGGTGTGAAGGAGGGCGACTTCGCCATGATCATGGGCTACCCCGGCAGCACCGACCGCTTCCTGAGCAGCCACGGCGTGAAGCTGGCGCTGGACGTGGAGCAGCCGAGCCGCGTGCTGATCCGCCGCGCCAAGCTGGACATCTACGACGAGTTCATGGACAAGGACAACGCCACGCGCATCAAATACGCCAGCAAGCACGCGCAAGTGAGCAACTACTGGAAGTACTTCATCGGCCAGCAGCGCGGATTGAAGCGCCTGAAAGTGTACGACAAGAAGAAGGCGCAGGAGGCCGAACTGATGGCTTGGGTGGATGCCGATGCCGGTCGCAAGACGCGCTACGGCAGCATCCTTACCGACCTCGAAGCCGGTTATACGGAGCGCGCGAAGTTCGAGAAGGCCAACGTGTACATGCAGGAGGCCGCCTTCGGCAGTGAGGCCGTGGTGCTGGGCTTCCGCCTGTACGGGTTGAAGATGCAACTGGCAAACGACCCGAAGGACGCCGCGAAAGTGGCCGCCGCCGTGGCCCGCGCACAAGCCGCCGCCGATGACATGTGGAAGGACTATGTGCCTGCCATCGACCAGAAGGTGACCGCGCAGATGTTCCGCATGATCCACAGCGACGTGGAACGCGACCTGCAACCCGATGTGATGAACACCGTGGAGAAGAAGTTCAAAGGCAACTTCGATGCGTGGGCCGCAGCCATGTTCAAGACGAGCATCCTCACCGATCAGGCCCGCCTGAACGCCTTCCTCGCCAAGCCCACGCTGAAGGTGCTGGAGAAGGACCTCGGCTTCCAGGCCGCCGAATCGTGCCTGAACCACTACCGCAACTTCCTCGGCCCCGCAGCCTCTGCCGGTGATGAGGACTTGGAGCGCGGCTACCGCCTGATGGTATCGGCCATGCGCGAGAAGGACCCTGCGAAGAGCTGGTACCCCAACGCCAACAGCACCATGCGCCTCACCTACGGTCAGGTGCTCAGCTACATCCCCGGCGATGGCATGTTCTACAAGGAGATCTGCACCGCGAAAGGTATCCTTGAGAAGGAGGATCCCACGAACGACGAGTTCATCGTGCCCGCGCGCCAGAAGGAACTGCTGCTGAAGAAGGACTACGGCCGCTACGCCGATGAGAACGGCGACCTCGTGGTGTGCTTCATCAGTAACAACGACATCACCGGTGGCAACAGCGGCAGCGGTGTGTTCAACGGCAACGGCGAGCTCATCGGCATCGCGTTCGATGGCAACTGGGAAGCCATGAGCGGCGACATCGCCTTCGAGCCCGAGCTGCAGCGCACCATCAGCGTGGACATCCGCTACGTGCTGTGGACCATCGACACCTTCGCTGGTGCGGGCCACCTGGTGAACGAGATGACCGTGGTGGAACGCAAGAAGGAAGAACCCAAGGTGGAAGTGCCCGCCGTGGTGGAACCGGTGAAGCCTGCAAAACCCGCCAAGCCTGCGGTACCGGCCAAGAAGAGCTGAGCGGAGAGAAGAAGTTTGAATGAGGAACGGCGGCCGGGGAGGTCGCCGTTCTTCGTTCAAAACTGCGCGGGATCAGGTTCGAGGAAGTGAATGCCTCCTATTTTCGTCTTATGAAATACATCACCACCTCCATGCTGGCCTTGGGGTTGGGCCTACCCTTTGCCACGCTAGCGCAGATCACGATAACCCAAGCCAATTTGCCACAACCGGGCGCTGAATGGGTGATCTATTCCGAGACGGACGAGAACCCGCTGTTCATCCCCACGCCCGCAGGAGGGAACCAAACGTGGAATTGGACCAATGCACTTTCCACTGAAGAGTCATTTACCTCCCAGTGGGCCTCTCCGGGCTCATTCAATGGCAGTGGAGAGTTCCCATCGGCGACATTGGCGATAGGGGACGGGGACTACGCGGGCTTCTATCGGGCAGATGCGACCGGCCTCTATACGTTGGGCGGCAATGACGGGTCCCGTGTGCAGAACGGGCTGGTCCTGCCCACCCCGTTCACCGCGGGTGGCAACCGTACAGCGGCAGAGGTATTCTCGTCCCTCTTTTTCCCCGGAGGTGGTCAGGCTGCATACAAGTTCATCTCCCACCGCACACTCATATACACATGCGATGCATGGGGCACACTTTCCACACCCGCATTCCCCGGCGGCGTCAACGTGCTGCGGATAGCTCAGACCGAAGTGGCTGGCCCGGACAGCTCCTTCACGGACGCCTCAGTCACGGGCAGTGGGCCGTGGGTCTTGATGAATGCCGATGAGGGTGGCGACGTTTCCGTTTCGTACACATTCGTACAGAACGGGAACCCGGTGATGGTGGCTTGGACCTCGGACGATGGATACGCTGAATACTATGCCGCAGGGAGCGGGACCAGCGTGCCGGAACAGCACGTAGTGGAAACACCAATGGCCTTTCCAGTGCCCTCCATGGATGGGCGCGTGAGCATACGGCCGAACACCAAGGCCGCTGTTCGTGTGGAGGTGCTGAACGCATTGGGCGAGGTACTGCACAGCATCAATGCACAAGGCGTGGACCTGATCCAGTTGGGCACCCAAGGATATGCGCCCGGCACCTACCTGTTCCGGTGCCTGGATGCCGCAGGCACGCCCGTGGGGCAAGGGCGTTTCATCGTGGGACACTGAGCGTGTGGCGTTCGCTTGAGACGCACCACTGCAACAGCACGCAGAACGGCGGCCAACTGGTCGCCGTTCTGCGTTCCTGCAACAGCCGCCGCTCATACGACCCGTTGCATCCGTCGCGATACCTTCGCCCTGCCGGTACAGGACCGGAACACCATGAGCAAAGCCAGCAAGATCAAGTCCTTCGACCCTAACAGTCCCGGAAGCCCCGATGCGGACATCTACGGCCTTCCCTTCACCGCAGCGGAAGCGGACATCGTGCTGGTGCCCGTGCCATGGGAAGTGACCACCAGCTACGGCGGCGGCACATCGCACGGCCCCAAGGCCATCCTCGATGCCAGCTTCCAGGTGGACCTCTTCAACCCCGAATTCCCGGAGCTGTGGAAGCGTGGGATCGTGATGGACGAGATACCCGAGGCGCTGCTGGAACAAAGCAAGGCGCTGAAGAAGGAGGCGCAGCAAGTGATCGACGTGTTGATCGAAGGCGGCGATGCCAAGCAAAAGGCCAAGGCGAAGAAGGCGTTGGAGCGCATCAATGCGGAGTGCGCGGTGATGAACGACTGGGTGCAGCAGCGCACGGCGTACTGGCTGGATCAAGGCAAGCTCGTGGGTCTGGTCGGTGGCGACCACAGCACGCCGCTGGGCTTCTTCCGCACGCAGGCCGCGCGGCACAAGGAGTTCGGCATCCTGCACATCGATGCGCACCTGGATCTGCGGATCGCCTATGAGGGATTCACTTACAGCCACGCGAGCATCATGTACAACGCGCTGCCGATCAAGCAGCTCACGAAGCTGGTATCGGTGGGCACCCGCGATTTCTGCGAACAGGAGAACGAGGTGTTCCTGAAGAACAAGGAGCGCATTCGCATCGTGCGCAGTGCCGATGTGCGCCGCCAGCAGTACGAAGGCATCACGTGGCGCGATCAATGCGACGCCATCATCGCTTCGCTGCCGCAGAAGGTGCATATCAGCTTCGACATCGATGGACTGGATCCGAAACTGTGCCCCAATACGGGAACACCAGTGCCCGGCGGTTTCGAGTACGAAGAAGCCACCTACCTCCTATCACGCCTCGTGCAAAGCGGCCGCACGGTGATCGGGTTCGATCTCGTGGAGGTGACACCCGGAAAGAGCAACGATTGGGATGCCAATGTGGGCGCGCGGTTGTTGTTCCACTTGTGCGGGCTGTTAGCAAAGTGAGCGCGGCTCCACGCCCCATCTTCCTCACCGCCGAATGGCGCAAGCTTGCCATGGCGAACTACGCCGTGGAGCCTGAACTGCTGCGCCCCTTCGTACCGCACGGCACCGAGCTGGACCTCTTCAACGACACGTGCTACGTGAGCTTGGTGGGCTTCCTCTTCACCAACACGCGCTTGAAAGGGATCCCCGTGCCCTTCCACACCACCTTCGAGGAGGTGAACCTGCGTTTCTATGTGCGGCATCGCGGCAACGATGGCTGGAAGCGCGGCGTGGTGTTCGTGCGCGAGTTCGTGCCTAAGTCAGCGCTCACCTTCGTGGCGCGCACGATCTACGGTGAACCGTACGCCACGGTGCCCATGGGCCATGCGTGGTCCACGGACAACGGATCGCTCACGGTACATTATCGCTGGAAGGAACAACGCTGGCACCACTTCGAGGTGGAGGCCGCCGCCACACCCGTGGATGCCGCGCACGGCAGCGAGGCCGAGTTCATCACCGAGCACTACTGGGGCTACACGCGGCGCGGGCCGCAGCGCACCATGAAGTATGGCGTGGAGCATCCGCGATGGCAGGTGTATCCCGTGCTCCGCCATCAGGTGGTTGTGGACTTCGGTGTGTTGTACGGAGAGCGTTTCGCTGGATTGAACGCCCAGCAGCCGGTGTCGGTGCTGCTTGCGGAAGGCTCGCCGATCGTGGTGCGGAGTGGCAGGCACTGTGTGTGAACCCTCACCGCTCCTTCCACGCCTGCTCCAAGGCACCGAGGAAGTGCGCGCTCTGCTGCGCGCCACTGACGCCGTACTTCCGGTCGATCACGAAGAACGGCACACCGCGCACACCCACCTGCTGCGCCTCGCGCTCATCGGCACGCACGGCATCGGTGTATGCGGTTGATGCGAGCATCTGCTCCGCTTCGGCCTTGTCCAGCCCGATCTCACCGGCCAACTGTGCCAGCACGGTTTTGTCGGCGATGTGCTTCCCTTCGATGAAGTAGGCGCGGAACAAACGCTCTTCGGCCTCTGCGCCCTTGCCTTTCGCCTTCGCGAACTGGATCAGCCGATGCGCATGGAACGAGCTACCGATGATGGCCTTGTCCATCTGATAGTCGAGGCCCACGGTCTTCGCGCGTTGCACCACGCCCTGAACACGTGCTTTCGCATCCTCGCGGGTGCCGCCGTACTTGCTCACCAGCATGCCGTACATGTCGTATTCGCTACGCTCCGGCGCGTTGGGGTCCAACTCGAAGCTCTTCCATACCACCTTCACCTTGTCGCGGTGCTCGAAGCGTTGCAGCGCGCTCTCGAACTCGCGTTTGCCGATGTAGCAGAAGGGGCATACGACGTCGCTCCAGATCTCGATGGTCATGGTCGTTGTTGAAGAAGGCCTGGCGGCGGCGGCGCCAGGCAATGGTTGCAGGAATTGTGCGGACGTCATCCCCGGAAGCATGGCCAAGGAGAGCACCGCCAGCGTCTGGCGTATCCCGTTGATGATCATGGTGCGAAGATCGCTCAACTGAACACCCACGCGTGGACAACTACCCTCAAGGAAAGTGCCTTCCAGCACGGCTGGCCCCTTGTTTTACAAGTCCATGCAACGCCCCGCGCGGATCCACGCCATACTCGCACTGATGCTTTGGGCTGGCGTCGCCCATGCCCAGATCACCTGGCGCACGGACAGCCTGATGAACACATGGGCCGTGAAGCAGCGCATGGCCGAGCTGGGGCCTACGCTGGGCCGTGGTGTGGTGCGCGCGGTGGATACGCGCCACCTCTACGACGATCTGAAGCGCGAAGTGCCGGGGATCCCGGTGTTCGCCGACAGCAACGTGGTATTGTACGCCGAGCTGTACGGCGAGCCATTGCGCGAGCAGTTCCGCGTGCTGCTGGGCGTGAGCCGGATCCACCTCCCGATGATCGAAAAGGAACTTGCACTACGGGAGCTTCCGCAGGAACTGAAGTACCTGCCCATGGCGCTTTCGGCGATGAACACGCTGGCCGCATCAGCCAACGGCCGCGCGGGCCTTTGGATGCTGACCTACCCCGTGGCACTGCACTACGGCCTCAACGTGACGGGGGAAGTGGACGAACGCCACGACGATGTGCGCAGCACGATGGCTGCCAGCCGCTATCTGAAGGACCTGCACGCACGCTATCAGGACTGGGGGCTCGCCATCATGGCCTTCGCCTGCGGCCCCGCGAACGTGACCCGCGCGCAGCAACGCGCCGGTGGCGCCACCGACTACCGCTCGCTGTATCCGCATTTCACCGAGGGCGAACAGGAAGTGCTGCCGTTGCTGATGGCCTTCATCCACCTTACCGCCAATGCCGGCAAGCTGGGGCTGGAGCCGATCGAAGTGATGCCGTGGGAAGCCGCCGACACGTTGACCGCCGACCGGGCATTGAGCCTGCGGACCATCGCGCGGGTGATGCAACTGCCCCTGCCACGCCTGCGGTCCATCAATCCCACGCTGTGCAGCGATCGCGTGCCAGTGGGGCGGCACTTCCACCTGCCGCGCCAGATGGCTGCACGCTACGCCGCGCTGCGCGATTCCATCCCGAAAGCGGAGGCCGCACTGGCACAGGAGATGGCCGCCACACCAGCCGCCGAGGCCGAACAATTGGTGAGCGTTATGGTGGAGAAGAGCATCCGCTACACGGTGCGCAGCGGCGACAATCTGGGCAGCATCGCAGCGCGGCACCACGTCACGGTGAAACAACTGAAGGCATGGAACAACCTGCGCAGCGACCGCATCAACGCAGGGCGCACGCTGCTGATCAAGGTGAAGAAACGCGAACTGGTGAAGCCGAGCGAACCCGAGCCGCAGCTACCCGAAGGTGAAGGCCCCACGAACAGCCTCACGCCTGCCTCCACGGATGCGCATGCGCAGCTCGATCCCGACGCACGGCCGCTCCCGTTCATCTCCTACACCGTGCAGTCGGGGGATTCGCTGTACGGCATCGCGGAACGCTTTCCGGGCCTTACCGCCGAGGACCTGATGGATGTGAACGGCATCAGCGCCGACATCCAGCCGGGGCAAACGCTGAAGATCCCCCGCCCATGAGGCCCGTGCATGTGCTTGCCTTCCTGCTTGTCACCATGGCTGGCTTGGCATTGCTCGGCACCGCGCTACCGAAAGAAGGATTGACCATCGGCGGCGCCTTCACCGTGCGCATGCCTTCACCGAAGGATCTTCTATTCCCGGTGGAAGAGCAGAAGGTGGACATCAGCGACATCCTCGCTGTGGTGACGGACTCCGCAGCCACTGCCGACACCAAGGCGCTCGCCGACAGCCTCCCCGCCGTGGACACCACCATCGTAGTGGAACCCTTCGTGTTCGACAGTACCAAGTTGCGTCCGCTGGAAGACCGGATCGCGCTGCACTATCCCAACGGGAACAAGGAGATCCTGTGGCCGCTGTTCGCGAAGCTGGAAGCCGCACGATCGGGAAAACAGCCCTTGCGGATCATGCACTACGGCGATTCGCAGTTGGAAGGTGATCGCATCACGGCCTATGTGCGCAACAAGCTACAGGCGCAGTTCGGTGGAAGCGGGCCGGGCCTCATCGCCGTGGCGGACATCGTGCCCAGCTTCAGCATCGACCGCGTGATCAGCCCCAACTGGATGCGCTACAGTGTGATGGGCCGGAAGGATCCCACGCAGCACCACGACCGCTTCGGGGCGCTCTCGTCCTTCTCCCGGTTCACGCCCATCGGTCCGGATTCGATAGCGCCGGACAGTGCGGAGCACGAAGCCACCGTGACCCTGCGGCCGCTGCGCCGCGCATACGGCAAGGCACAGCAGTACAACGAGGTGAAGCTCTACTACGGCTGGCACCGCGCCCCGGTGACCATCGAACTGCGCAACGGGACCGAACTCGTCAGCAGCGAAGTGATCGCGCCTGCCGACCGGCTGTTGATCCGCGAATGGAAGTTCGCCACCACGCCTGCGGAACTCACCCTCACCTTCAAGGGCACCGATAGCCCGGACGTGTACGGCATCTCACTGGAAGGCCGCACGGGCATCTGCATGGACAACATCGCGGCACGCGGCGCGGCGGGCTACGAGTTCCGGAAGGCGGATCAGGCGCTATTGAACGCCATGTACAACGACCTGCACGTTGAACTGCTCATCCTGCAATACGGCGGCAACGTGATCCCGAACCTGAAGAGCGCGGAGGAAGCCGCACAATACGGACGCTTCTTCGGTGGGCAGATCGCACGGTTCAAGAAGATGATACCGGGTGTACCCGTGATCGTGATCGGGCCGAGCGACATGAGCATCAAGGACGGTGAGACATACGTGACGCGGCCTTTCGTCGAAGAGGTGCGCGACGCGATGAAAGCCAACACACTGGCCCAAGGCGCGGTGTTCTGGGACATGTACGAAGCCATGGGCGGGCGCAACAGCATGGTGAGCTGGGTGGAAGCCGATCCGCCACTGGCCGCCACGGACTACACCCACTTCAGCCCACAAGGCGCGAAGAAAGTGGGCGAGCTGTTCTTCACGGCATTGATCAACGATTTCGCCGGATACTATGGCGCCAAGCAGAACTGAGATGAGCGCAAGGGGACTGAAGTGCAAGGGTGCGAGGAGAACAACGTGTTCATTCTTTCACCCTCGCACCCTCGCACTCTCGCACCTCCTCTTCTTCACACTGCTCTCCGCATCCATCCACGCGCAGGAGGATCCCTTGCGGCTACCGGAGATCGCCTTCATCGACACCGCTGCGAACAAGCTCGTATTCCCCGGTGACCGCTCAGCTTGGGACCGCTATCATGGGAAACTGGACCAACTGCTGCTGGAAGGTCACGGGCAGGTACACATCGCGCATTTCGGGGGATCGCACATCCAAGCCGACATGTGGAGCATGGAGCTGCGCAGCCGGTTGCAGAACGTGGTGCCCGGTGTGAAGGGTGGTCGCGGGTTCATCTTCCCCTACACCATGGCGAAGACCAACAACCCGTACTGGTACAACCCCGAATACACGGGCAAGTGGACCAGCCTGAAGAACCTGACCCGGGCCGACACCTCGGCGCTGGGCATCGCCGGATACAGCGTGACCACGACAGACACGCTGACCACGTTGAAAGTGAGCTTCCGTGGCGAGGTATACAGCGGCTATCAGTTCAACCGCGTGAAGGTGCTGCACCGCATGGACAGCAGCTACACAGTGACCGCTTACAGCAGGGATCCGCAGGTACACATCGAAAGCAGCGCGGACGTTGAGCGCGGGTACACCGAGTTCGAGTACGACCGGTACGTGGATACGCTCTACCTGCGTTTCCAGCGCACCGCTCCGGATCAGAAGCGGTTCACCCTGTACGGCATCACGTTGGAAAGCGACGATCCGGGCTTCTTCTACCATGCCAACGGCGTGAACGGCGCCAGCACCACGAGTTGGCTGCGCTGCCAGCATTTCACACGTGAGCTCGCGGTGCTCAAGCCCGACCTCGTGGTGTTCAGCATCGGCATCAACGACGCGCATGACCCGGACTTCAGCGCGGAACGCTACGAACGCAACTACGAGCAGCTGATCGCCCGCGTGAAGGAGGCCTCGCCCGATGCCGCCATCCTGCTCACCACGAACACCGACAGCTACATCAAGCGCAAAGCCCCCAACAGGAACGGAGCCGCCGTACGCGATGTGATGCTGCGGCTCGCCGCGAAGCATGGCTGCGCCGTATGGGACACCTTCGGCGTGATGGGCGGCATGCATTCCATCGTGAAATGGGAGAAGGCCGGGCTGGCGAAGAAAGATCTGGTACACATGACCCGTCCGGGCTATGTGGCCTTGGGCGACCTGCTCTTCAGCGCGATGATGAAGGCATACGGGGATCATCTAAAGACCGCAGGCCACCGCTGACGATGAGCGCCTCCCTCCCACTCCTCAGCATGCTCTCCGCCGTGGACTGGATCGGCTTGTTGGACTACGACCCATCGTCGCCGCTCATCTTCACCCGCTTCTTCTTCTGGGGCTTCTTCACGGTGGTATTGGCCGTGCTGTGCTTCGTGTACAAAAGCCACCCGCTGCGCATCGGCTGGCTCACGCTCGCCAGCCTTTTCTTCTACTGGAAGACCAGCGGGGTCTTCGTGTGCCTGCTCTCCTTCTCCATCGCGATGGACTACTTCATCGCCCGGGCCAGCGCCGCCACGCCCGACCAACTGCGAAAACGCCTGTGGCTCGCGCTGAGCATCACGGTGAACCTGCTGCTGCTGTGCTACTTCAAGTACGCGCACTTCGTGGTGGACACGATCAACAACACCTTCGGCACCTCGTTCGAGGCAGTGAACTACTTTGCCCGCATCGCCAACGCCGCGTGGGACGCGCACTTCATCGAGAACAAAGTGCTGCTGCCGGTAGGCATCAGCTTCTACACCTTCCACTGCATCAGCTATCAGGTGGATGTGTTCCGGGGCCACGTGAAGCCCGTGCGCAACATCCTCGACTTCGCCTTCTACGTCAGCTTCTTTCCGGCGCTGGTGGCCGGTCCCATCATCCGTGCCTCGGTGTTCCTGCCGCAGATGGAGAAGCCCTTCAGCCTCACGCGCACCCAGTTCGGCATGGCCGTGTTCTGGATCCTCAACGGGCTGCTGAAGAAGATGCTCGTGGGCGACTACATCGCGGTGAACTTCATCGATCGCGTGTTCGCCGACCCCATGCGCTTCACCGGCTTCGAGAACCTGATGGCCGCCGTGGGCTACTCGCTGCAGGTGTACGCCGATTTCAGCGGCTACACCGACATCGCCATCGGCCTCGCGCTGTTGCTGGGCTACACGCTGCCCGCCAACTTCGACAGCCCCTACAAGGCGCGAAGCACCGGCGAGTTCTGGAAACGCTGGCACATCAGCCTCAGCACGTGGCTGCGCGACTACCTCTACATCCCCATGGGCGGCAACCGGGGCGGCTCATTGTTCTCGTGGATCATGACGGGCGTGGTGCTCGCCGTGCTGGTGCTGCTCACCGGCAACATCCTGCTGCCGTTCATCTTCATCATGATCGGTTCGGCATGCTGGCTGATCGCGTACTTCTGGCCGCCGTTCCGCAACATGATCACCACCAACATCAACCTGATGCTCACCATGCTGATCGGCGGGCTGTGGCACGGCGCCAGCTGGATGTTCGTGATCTGGGGCGGCCTCAACGGCATCGGTCTGCTGATCTACAAGGGCTGGGCGCGCATCAGCCCGTGGAACAAGAGCACGCATTGGTTCGCACGGTTCCAGGCCATCGCCATCACCTTCGCCTTCATCACCTTCACGCGCTTCTGGTTCCGTGGCTCATCGCTGGAACAGGTCAACCTCATGCTCGGGCGGATCGGCAACGCCTTCGGCTGGCACCTCGCGGGCGATGTGCTCTGGGGCTTCCGCAGCGTGTTCGCGCTGATGCTGCTGGGCTTCGTGGTGCATTGGCTGCCCACCGCCACCAAGGAATGGTACCGCGCGAAGTTCGCCGCCCTGCCACTATGGGCCATGGCGCTGGTGAGCGTGTGGGTGGTGTTCGTGGTGTACCAGACGGTGACGGCCGGGATGGTGCCGTTCATCTACTTCCAGTTCTGAGGGGGACGCGCTCCCGGCTTTGAGCCTGCTCTTTTGTCGGAAGCCTGCCGAGGTATGGAGGCTTGAATGCTATTTGTCGCCGTAGTGCCCTTTGCAACTGATCACTTCCACCGACCCTTCCTTGCTCATGCGGTACACGAGCCGATGCGTGTCGTCGATGCGCCGCGACCAACACCCCTTCAGGTTCCCCTTGAGCGCCTCGGGCTTGCCCAGCCCCTTGAACGGGTCGCGCAGGATCGCCTTCAACAACTCGTGGATCTTGATGAAACGCACCCTGTCGTAGATGCCCCAGTCGCAGAAGTCATCGAAGGCGCTCTGCTCGAAGACGAAGCGTTTCATGCCTTCAGCCGCTGCAACACGATGCCGTCCAGTTCCTCCTCGGAAAGCTCCACCCGTTTGCCCGCTTCGAGGTTCTTCACCGCGCGCTCCAGCCGGTCGAGGTAGACTTTCTTCGATTCAGGCTTGGTGAGTCCGAGATCGGTCGCCGAACGGATCGTGAGGGTGATCTCACGGTCCTTGCCGAAGAGCCGCTTGATCCGCTCCACAAGGTCCATGTCCAGTTCGGAGACCTTTATCCGCAGGCTTGTTTCCATGGCGATGGGCTGTTGTTCAAGTAACGAAGATACGGACAAGGCTCCTGCCGTGATGCCTAACCCAGCAGCCAGCCCAATTCCTCTATCAGCGGCGGTACGTACTTCTGCGTGATGCGCCACAGCGTTTCGTCATACATGGCGCAGGTCGCGTTCAATGCGCTCCATGTACCACGGCCTTACGCCCTTGCGCGACACGAGATCCACCTTCCGTTTGAGCAGGCGCTCCAGATCCTCCGCCAGTTCAAGGAAATCGTAGTCCTTGCTGGTGTCGAACTCCACCATGATGTCCACGTCGCTGTCGGGCCGTTGTTCGCCCCGCGCGGTGGATCCGAACACGGCCATGGAGGTGAGCGCGTGCTTGGCGAAAAGCCGCTCGCGCTCGTGGCGCAATGCGGAGAGGATGTCCTGCAGGGTTCCCACTGTGGTCGCCGAAACCTCCTTGACGGAGGCGGCGGTGATACAAATATCGGGGATCCGGCCAGTGGATCGTCGACAGCCTCCCCTCCTACACCTCCGCAACTTCCTCCCCCTTCTCCCGCAACGGGAAGAAGAACGCCATGGGCCGTTGCTTGAAGTAGGCGAACACCGCACCGGCGATGGGCAGCAATTCCTTGAACGGAATGCCGCGCGACCGCAGGGCCAGCCCCAACGACAGGCCGAAACTGACGATGAAGTTGAAGAAGCCGATGACGCCGATGCCGAGGATGGAGACCACGATGGTCCACGTATCGAAGTACCAGTTGCCGCCCACCATGCCGAGGCCCATGTTGCCCGCTGCGAAGGTGATGTGGCGGATGTCGAGCGGCAGGCCGAAGAACACACCCACGATGCCGATGGAGCCGAGGAAGCAGCCGAACCAGAAGTTGCTGATGATGCCCGCCGCGTTGCGCTCGTAGTAGGCCGCGAGCCGCTGGCGCCACCGCGCCGACATGGTGAGCTTGAGCGCGGGATGATGTTCGATGCGGTACGGGATGCGGCCGTGGATGATCTTGTTGCCCACGTTGCCCGCGATCAGCCCGCTGATGAACAGGAACACACCGGCGATGGCGGCGTGCGGGATGGCCGGCGAAGTGAACGGGTCCAGCTCGTGGATCATCTTCGGATACTTGTGCGCAAGCATGTCGCCCCCGAACAGGTAGCCCCAGCCGTAGGCCAGCAGCACCGCCACGGGAAAGGACATGAACACGTTGCCCACGAAGGCGATGAACTGCGAGCGCCAGACGCGGGCCATCAGCCTTGAGAGGCCTTGGTAACGCTGATCACCCGCGATGCCGTGCCCGTTCTCGAGCGTGGCCGCGATGGTGGCGGCGGTCATGGCAGGTTGCTTGGTGGCCAGCGTGCAGTGCGTGAGGTAGATGGCGATGAAGGCCATCGCGTAGTTCATGCTGTACAGGAAGGCCCGGGTGAAGAGGCTCACATCGAAGGTGCCGTACCACGTCTTGAGAATGACCGCGCAGGCCACGATGGCGCCGCCACCCAGCGCCGACCACAGCATGCGCATGTACTCCGGCGCGGTGCTGGTGATGTAGTGCTCGCCCGTGCGGCCCGCATGTCCCGAGATCTCGCGCGCCACGATCTGCGTGCTGCGATCGATGAAGCTCTTGATCTGCGTGCGGCCGGTGTTGAAGGCGACGAGGTTCTTCACGAGGTCCACCGTGGCCGAGCGGCCATCGCGTGCGGGATCGATCACAATGGAATCGAGGATCAGTTCCAGCCGCTCCAGCATGCGTTGCAGGATCATCAGGTTCTGGTTCACCCGGAAGCCGATGCCATGCACCGCGCTGTTCCTGTAGGCCTGCTCGATCATGCCGTGGCACTGGGTCATCAGCACGCCGATCTGCCGGTAGGCAAGGTCATCGGTACCGCGCCCCACCGAGCCATCGCGCAGCCCGGCCACATAACCGTCCAGCTCATCATCGAGGGCCACGAAGGGATTCTCAAGGTTCTCGCGCTCGGGCACCATGCGCAGCACCCGGCTGTCGAAGGCCCGTCCCGCGATCCGCAGCGCGATCACCCGCACGGCGAACAGCAGCTCGTCCATGGTGAAGGAACCGGCCGGGAGGTCGTACAAGCTGCCGCCGCCGAGCAGGGTGAGCAGCCGCACACAATCGTCCTGATCCAACGCGCGCACCCAGTCGCCATCGCTCTCCATGAAGAACACGTTCACCAGCACGTGGTCGATGGTGCCGGGATCGGGCTGGAAGGGCAGCAGCTTGTAGTTGAGCCGTTCGCGCAGCTCGTGCCAGAAGTCGCCGCTCACCATGCCGGGGTCCACCAAGGCGCGGTTGAGGCGCTTGCCGGAAATGCAGCGGTGCAGGTATGCGGCAAGCGCAGCGCGCAGGTCCTGATCGTTCTCCAACAGGGCCAGCAGGCGGGTGAAACCGGGCACCTGCCCCTGCTTGCGCTCAACCTTGGTGGGCCGGATGGCACGCACCAAACGGGCCAGCAGGTCAACGTCTTCGCCGTCGTACTGCGCGATCTCCTCCAGCACCCTGCGGACCTCCGTTACCGGCATGGCGGCAAGTTAGCCAGCGGCGGCAGCCTATCCTTCCGCGCCCCTCCCGGGAATGTGGACCAGCGGCGTATCGCTTTCGCAAGCCTCCCAGCACCATGCCATCGGTGTGGGACTTCATGCGGCTTCCATTCCACCGAAACGAAGAAAGCAGCCTTGAAGGCTGCTTTCTTCTGAGCGAGAAACGGGACTCGAACCCGCGACCCCGACCTTGGCAAGGTCGTGCTCTACCAACTGAGCTACTCTCGCAATACGGTCCGCTTGAACTGCTGTTCCAGCGAACGAGGGTGCAAATATAGAAAGCCTCTTTTACTTCACAACACGGTGCCGCTATGAATTTGGGGGGCGAGCAGTTGTCGGTGGTCAATCGTCAGGCTTGCCTGCTGTGCTTGCGCGCCTTGCCTTCGCCGAAGCGGCTACGCGCAGGCACGGAAGCCGCTACGGCGAAGCAAGGCCGTAGGGCATGGCTGCTTGGTGGGAAGCTGCTGGAACGGCGTCCCGTACAGCAGCCACGGAAGCAGGCATTTCCTGACAACTACGAACTGATAGCTGACAACTTCTCCCCTACACCTTCTTCAACTTCGCCTTCGCCGGTTCCACCAAGCGCTTGATCTCGTTCAACTTGAACAACGCCTCCACCGGGGTGAGGGTGTTGATATCCAACTCGGTGAGCTCCTGCCGGATGCGCTCCAGCGCGGGGTCGTCCAGTTGGAAGAAACTCAGTTGCGGTTCGCGGCCGATGCCCGCCGCCGATGCCTTGTGCGCCAGTTTCGGCCCTTCGGCATCGGGGGAGGCTTGGGCGGGCTCGCCCAGATCACCGCCATGGCTGGCCTCCAAGTGGGCAAGCACCTTCTTGGCACGCGCCACCACCTTGCCGGGCATGCCCGCCATCTGCGCCACGTGGATCCCGAAACTACGGTCGCTGCCGCCGGGCGTGAGCTTGCGCAGGAAGAGCACCTTGCCATCCACCTCGCGCACGGCCACGTTCGCGTTCTGGATGCGCGGGAAATTCGCCGCCATCTCGTTCAGTTCGTGGTAGTGCGTGGCGAAGAGCGTCTTGGGCCGCCCCGCGTGGTCGTGCAGGAACTCGGCGATGGCCCACGCGATGGAGATGCCGTCGTAGGTACTGGTACCCCGGCCGATCTCGTCCAGCAGCACAAGGCTGCGGTCGCTGAGGTTGTTGAGGATGCTGGCCGTCTCGTTCATCTCCACCATGAAGGTGCTCTCGCCCGTGGTGAGGTTGTCCGATGCGCCGACACGCGTGAAGATGCGATCCACAAGGCCGATGGTCGCCGCCGAAGCGGGTACATAGCTACCGATCTGCGCCAGCAGGGTGATGAGCGCGGTCTGCCGCAGCAGGGCCGACTTACCGCTCATGTTGGGACCGGTGATCATGATGATCTGGCGGCTTTCAGGATCCAGCAACAGGTCATTGGCCACGTAGGGCACACCCGGCGGCAACTGCTGTTCGATCACCGGGTGGCGTGCGTCGCGGAGGTCCAGCACACGGCCATCGGAGATCACCGGGCGGCAGTATTTCCATGCCTGCGCGTTGATCGCGAAGCCCCGCAGCACATCCCATTCGGCCAGTGCCAAGGCCGCGCTGCGGATGGTACCCACGTGCGCGACCACTTCTTCCACCACATGGCGGAAATGCTCGGCCTCCAACGCGAGGATGCGCTCCTCCGCGCCGAGGATCTTCTCCTCCAAGGTCTTCAGCTCGTCGGTGATGTACCGCTCGGCGCCCACCAGCGTCTGCTTGCGCACCCAATCGGGCGGCACCTTGTCCTTGTGCGTGTTGCGCACTTCGAGGTAGTAGCCGAAGACGTTGTTGAAGCCGACCTTGAGGGAGGGGATGCCGGTGCGCTCGCTCTCGCGCCGCTGGGCTTCCAGCAGCAACTCCTTGGCATGGCCGCTCACGTGGCGCAACTCATCCAGTTCGGTGCTGATGCCCGCGCGGATCACGCCGCCCTTCGCGGGGTTCACGGGCGGGTCCTGCTCGATGGTGGTGGCGATGCGCGCGGACAGGTCCTCGGGCAATTTGATGACCTGTGCGCTCTTCCCGGCCAGCAGACCGTTCACACGCTGTGCGGCATCAAGCGCCACATGCACCTGCAACAGTTCGCGTGGGTTGATGCGCCCTGCCGCCGCCTTGCCCGCCAGCCGTTCGAGGTCGCCGATGTTGCGCAGTTCCCCGCCCATAGCCTCCGTGAAACCCGCATCGCCCACCAGTTCCTGCACACGGTCCAGCCGCGCGTTGATGCCGGCCGCGTCGATCAGCGGGAACAGGATCCAACGCTTCAGCAGGCGCGAACCCATGGGCGTGATGCAGCGGTCCACGGCGCTTTGCAGGGTGCGCGCACCATCGTTCACGGCGCTCACCAGTTCGAGGTTGCGCACGGTGAAGCGATCCAAGCCCACGTACGCCTGCGGCCTGATCCAGCCGATGCGGTCGATGTGCGCGAGGCGGTCGTGCCGCGTTTCGCCGAGGTAGTGCAGGATGGCACCAGCCGCACGCTGCCCAAGGCGCAGTTCTTCGATACCGAAGCCTTTCAACGTGGCGGTGGAGAACTGCCTTAGCAGACGCTCGCGGGCGAAATCATCGGTGAACGCCCAATCGTCCAGCGCGAAGGTGTTGTATGTGCCGCATGCACCGAGCAGGGCTTGATCCTTCGTGCCCTTGGGGAAGAGCAGTTCGCTGGGCGCGTGGCGATCGATCAGGCGGGCAGCCTCCTCCCCTTCCTCTTCGGCCACGAGGAATTCACCCGTGGTAACGTCCAAGAACGCCACACCGAAGCGCCCGGCCTGCCCGCAGATGGCGGCGAGCCAGTTGTTGGCGCGGTGGTCCACCACCTGATCGCTGTACGAAACGCCGGGCGTGACCACCTCGGTGACGCCCCGCTTCACGATGGTCTTCGTGGCCTTGGGATCCTCCAGTTGGTCGCAGATGGCCACGCGGTAGCCCGCCCGCACCAGCTTGGGCAGATAGCTTTCCAGCGAATGATGCGGGAACCCGGCAAGCTCCACATCGCTGCCCCCGTTGTTCCGCTTGGTCAGTGTGATGCCCAGCACACCGGAAGCGGTGATGGCATCGCTGCCGAAGGTCTCGTAGAAATCGCCCACGCGGAAGAGCAGCAGGGCATCGGGGTACTTCGCTTTGATGCTGCCATATTGCTGCATCAAGGGTGTTTCTGCGGACTTGGCCATGGTCGGAGCGCCTACTTTCGCCCCGCTCACGGGACTTTCGGTACAGCCTGCCAAGGTACTTCCCTCCCACACAGCGGCATCACCCCGAACCACCTCCGATCTCCACATTTTCCGAACATGCCCGCCACCGACCGCAAGCTGACCATGGACGAACTGGCCCGGCCGAGCGCCGCCGAGCACCTCGCCCGTGCGAAAAGGCCCATCCGGCTGGTGCTGGACGATGTGCGCAGCCGCCACAACGTGGGCTCCATCTTCCGCACGGCCGATGCGTTCGGTGCCGAGGGCATCATCCTGTGCGGTTTCACCCCACAGCCGCCGCACCGCGAGATCGAGAAGACGGCGCTGGGGGCCACGCTCTCCGTGCCATGGACAGCCGCAGCCACCGCCGTGGAAACCGTGCGGGCCTTGCAGGCCGAAGGCTACCGGGTGCTGGCCGTGGAACAGACCGTGGAGGCCGCAGCCCTGCCCGATGTGCGGCACACCCCGGATGAAAAGCTGGCCTTGGTCCTCGGCAACGAACTGAACGGCGTTTCGGACGAGGTGGTGAAAGCCTGCGACGGCTGCATGGTGATCCCCCAGCAGGGCAGCAAGCACTCGCTGAACGTGTCGGTATGCGCGGGGGTGGTGCTGTGGCACTGTACCCAGCAGCAGGGAGCAGGCAACTTTTCCATGGGATCCCGTACAAAGGCAACCCTGCCGTCTTCAACAGGTCTTTGAAGATAGAAGCCGCACCCACCTCCTGCCGTACCATGCAAAGCCTCTATATTTGGCTGCGACCGGTCCCGCGCTCATGAAGCAACGCTACTCCCGCCTTCCACACGTACTTGTTCTGCTGGGTCTGGTGCTGTTCGCCAGCGAGGCCGG
>JAHBUM010000250.1 GCA_019638075.1 Flavobacteriales bacterium
ACATGTCCCACCATGTCCGGCGCGACCGGAACGTTGTTCCTGGATGACAATGGCGATGGCTTGTGGGATAGCGGCGAGCCACCACTTTCAGCAGGCTGGGTGATCGAAGCCGGAGGCAGCAACATGGCGGGCATCAATGCCACAGGGCACTATTTCCTGCCCCTTGATGTGGGCGAACACACGGTGACCGGAGGGGCCATGCCTTGGATGACGCAGACAACACCCGCGCACCAGGTCAGCATCACACAGCCCTTTCAAGTGGACAGCCTGAACCACATTGGTTTCCAGGTAACACCGGGTGTGGTTGACCTGGACGCGCAATTGTATGCGATCGGAGCTCCGCCACGCCCTGGCTTCACGCACAAGCTGCGCTTGGTGGTGCGGAACGTTGGCACCCAATTGACCAGTGGAACGGTAAGCTTTCAGCACGACCCAACGGACCTTTGGCTGAGCGCCACCATTGCACCCACAACCCAGGCAGGCACCAGCGCCACGTGGGAAACCGCGGTCCTCGCCCCCGGTCAAGAGTTCCAAGTGACCATCACGCTTACCACCCCGTCAAGCGTTCCTTTGGGGACCGTGCTTGCGCATGCCGCAGAGGTGATCTGCAATGACGCCGAAGCGCTCCTTGGCAACAACTCCATCCTGCATGAGCAGATCGTTGTGGGCAGCTACGACCCGAACGACAAGAACGTATGGCCCGCTACCCTGAGCCCACAGGAATTACAAGAAGGCACCCGCGTCACGTACACCATCCGGTTCCAGAACACCGGCACCTTCATGGCCGAACGCGTGGTGATCACCGATACGCTGCCCGATGGCCTGCAGTGGAACAGCCTGGCGATGCTTGATGCCAGTCACCCGTTCACCTGGTTCCTGAACAATGGTGTGCTGCACTTCATCTTCGACGACATCAACCTGCCCGACAGCCTGTCCGATGAGCCCGGAAGCCATGGACAGGTGCGATTCACGGTGCTGCCCGCGCAGGATCTGTTGCCCGGCGCAACGGTCTTGAACATCGCCAACATCTACTTCGACTTCAACGAACCCATCATCACCGAGCCCAGTGTGCTGGTGGTGGAGTTCAGTACGGGGGAGGGGGAACGAGGTGGTCCGGAATTGGTGCTGATGCCAAACCCCACCGATGGCCTGTTGATCGTGCGCATGACCGGGTACGATCCACGGCCCGGCATGCTCCGGGTGCGCAGCATGGATGGCCGCATGGTGCTGGAACAACGCATGAGCGGTCCGGAGATGCGCATGGATGTGCAGGGCCTCGCGAATGGAGCGTATGTGTTGGAAATGCTGAACGACAACGGACCGCGCTCGGTGGCGCGCTTCGTGAAACAGTGAACAACCTTGAAGCGATGAGGCATTCCACGCGTACCATTCCGTCGTTGGCGCTCAGTCTGTGTGCCCTGCTTGCCATGGGCCAAGCGCCCGGCAGTTTGGATATTTCTTTCCTTCCAGAGGACCTTGGTCATGGCATCGGCGATGGTGCGAGTACCGGAGTGTTGGACATACAACCCCTGGATGATGGGCGCGCTGTGGTGCTGACCATGAACTACCATGGCCAGAGCACCGGCGGTATGGCCTGGCTACAGCCCGATGGTATGCTCGATGCCGTGATGCCAACCACCCTCGTGGGGATGGAGAGGGTCCTGGTGCAAGCGGATGGAAGGTTGCTGATCGCAGGCACGTTCACCCAGGTGCAGGGCGTTCCGCGCAACCGGGTCGCTCGCTTGAACGCGGAT
The DNA here is from genome assembly GCA_019638075.1 of Flavobacteriales bacterium. Taxonomy (GTDB): domain Bacteria; phylum Bacteroidota; class Bacteroidia; order Flavobacteriales_F; family PHOS-HE28; genus PHOS-HE28. Next base: position 1,755 of record JAHBUM010000250.1, read on the forward strand.
GGCACGCTGGACCTGAGCTTCGACCCGGGCACGGGGCCGAACAACGCCATTACCGCGATGGCTCTGCAGCCTGATGGCAAGGTCTTGCTTGGTGGGTTTTTCACTGCGGTGAACGGGACCGCAAGGAACAGGATCGTTCGCCTGTTGCCCAATGGTCAGGTGGACCTCACATTCGACCCGGGCTCAGGCGCGAACTCCTCGGTCCGCACCATTTCCGTGCTCTCGGACGGCCGCGTGTTCATCGGGGGTAACTTCACGGATTACGCTGGCACCGAGTCACAACGGATGGCCATCCTGGGCGGAAATGGCGCACTCCTGACCGCATATCCCGGCACCTCCGGGGTTTCGGTGGTGGCGAACACTTCCGTGGTGGACGGCCAGGACAGGATATGGGTCGGCGGCGAGTTCAGCGGAAGGGTGCGCAGGCTTCTTGCGGATGGTTCGCCAGACCCCGGTTTCAGCTCCAGCATCACACTGCAACCACTGGATATGGTCCTGTTGCCCGACAACAAGTTGCTCGTTGGTGGGAAATACCTCGGGGGTGTTGGACCCAGGGTGTTGCGCTTGAGCGCGGATGGAAGCGTGGACCCCACGTTCCAGGTCAGTTCGGGAACCTCCGGCGCACTGAGCGATGTGCTATCCCTGGCCCTCCTTGCCGATGGGCGCTATCTGGCAGGGGGCAATTTCAGGTTCTTCAATGGCCAACCCCGGACCAGGCTGGCATGCCTGCTGCCGAGCGGCACGGTCGACACCGATCATGGTTCGCCGGTGGGTGGTGCGAACCACGTGGTGACCAAAGTGCTTGCACTGTCCGATGGAAGATTCCTTGTCGGGGGTATTTTCCGTGGATACGAGGACGTCGTCGCACCGGCTCTGGTCAGGACCTTCGCTGATGGTACCGTGGATGGGTCATTCACACCACCCATGGTCCACGACCTCGACCATGTGGGCGACATTGCCCTTCAGACGGACGAGAAAGTGATCGTGATCGGTTCGATGGCTCCACGCATCAAGAGGTTGCTTCCCAATGGCGCAGTGGACGCCACCTTCTCACCCGGATCAGGACCGGACAGCGACATAAGGAGCGTGCGGCTGCAAGCCGACGGCAAACTGCTGGTGGCCGGATATTTCAGCGAATTCAACGGCTCACCCAGGAATAGCGTGGCCCGGCTGAACGCGACCGGCTCCCTGGACCAATCCTTCATTCCGCCAGGTTCCAGCCAAGGGCCGGGCTATGCGCACGTGGTGGTCCAGCAACCGGATGGGAAGGTCCTGGTGGGTGGCATGTTCTAGGAGTGGGGTGGAGGGAACAACCGCTGCATCACCCGCTTGATGCCGGACGGATCCCTCGATCCCACGTTCAATGGCGGAGGAGCAGGCACCTTGACCGACGGCGGCGATGTGAACGACATCGAACTATTGCCGGATGGTCGGATACTGATCGCCGGCACCTTCGCCCAATACAATGGCGTGCAACGCAGGGGCGTGGCGCGCCTGCTGGCGAACGGTGAGTTGGACATGAGCTTTGTGCCACCAGGGTCGTCACTGTACAACTTCAATGATCTTGAAGTGCTGCCGGATGGCCGGATCTTGCTGGTGGGTGGAGGAGTGGGGACTGGCCTCATCCGCTGTTTAGGTCCGGACGGCGCTTTGATAGCATTGCTCTATCCGGGCGGCTATGCGAGCAACACAGTGGAGTCGGTGGCGGTAGGCACCGATGGGCAGATCGTGGTAGGCGGATCGTTCATACACATCGCAGGCGTAGGCCGCAATCGCATCGCGCGCTTGTTCGGGGGTGATGTTACCCCATCGATCCTGGTCGCGGCCAAAGTGCATTTGGGTGGTGCCTTCGATGCGGACGCCGGGCTCATGCATGACACCTTACGCGCGGCAGCACTGGTGCCCCCCAGTGAGCCTTACACCGCTTTGCCTTATGCCTTCGCGGGTGGCGGTGGGGAATTGACCGTTCCTGCGGTACTGGCTACCACGGGCAACAACGCCATAGTGGACTGGGTGGTCGTGGAACTGCGCGCCGCGGGCGACCCCACCTCGGTACTTGCCAGCCGCAGCGCACTGGTGCAACGCGATGGGGATGTGGTGGACCTGAACGGGATCTCCGCCGTGTACTTCAACCTGCCTCCCGGCAATTACCACGTGGCCATCCGCCACCGCAACCACCTCGGGGTGATGAGCGCCACGCCCCTCGCGCTGTCCTCCGCGCCCACCGTGATCGACTTCACCGGACCCGCCACACCCACCTGGGGCACCGATGCATGCCAGAACGTGAATGGCACCATGGTGCTTTGGCCCGGCGATGCCAACTTCGATGGCGAAGTGAAATACACGGGTGCCAATAATGACCGCGATGTGGTCCTGCAGGCCGTGGGCGGTTCGACACCGAACAACATCGTTACCGGCTATTGGGGTGCTGATGTGAATTTGGACGGCCAGGTGAAGTACACCGGATCCAACAACGACCGCGA
>JAHBUM010000251.1 GCA_019638075.1 Flavobacteriales bacterium
ACCTGTACTCCGCCGGTCTGGTGAATGGCGAGGTGGGCAACGCCGCCCTGTGGCGCAGGATCTTCGTGGATGGCGATCCGGTCCGCAAGCTCAGCCCCGCCGCATGCCGCAGCGCACTGTTCATCATGCTGTACCGCGACGAGCCCATCTTCCAGCAGGCCTTCCGCTTCCTCGAAGCCTTGCTGGACATCGACGAGGGCATGGCCGCCTGGCGCAACCGGCACATCAACATGGTGCATCGCATGATCGGCCTGCGCGTGGGCACCGGCGGCAGCACGGGCAAAGCCTACTTGAAAGGCGCCATGGACAGCCACTACATCTTCAGCGAGATCGCCGACCTGAGCAGCTTCCTCTTCGAGCGCCGCAAACTGCCGGAACTGCCGGAGAAGCTGCGGAGCGCGCTGCGGTACGGGGTGTGATCACACCTCGAACCGCTCCCCCCGCTTTGGGATCACGATCTTCTTGAAGCCGTTCTCGGTGAGCCTGTCGCGCAGGCCCTCCAAGCTGTGGTCCACGCCATGTACAAGGAAGGTGCGGCGCACGGCTGCCGGGTCCTGACACTTCAGGTAGCGCACCAGTTCGCCACGGTCGGCGTGGGCGCTGTAGAAATCCATGCGGAGGATGCGGGCCTTCACGGGCACGGCATCGCCGAAGAGGCTTACCTCGGTGGCGCCCTGCAACAGCTTGTCGCCAAGCGTGCCGGGCGCGCAGAAGCCCACCACCAGCACAGCGTTGGCGGGATCGTGCAGTGAGTTGCGCAGGTGGTGCCGGATGCGGCCGGCATCCATCATACCGCTGGCCGCGATGATGATGCAGGGCTCCGTCACCCCGTTCAACTGCTTGCTGCGGTCGGGGCTGCGCACGAATTCCACGCCGGGGAAGCTGAACAGATCGGGATCGTGCTCCAACTCGGCGCGCACATCGTCGCGGAAAAGCGTGCTGTACGCCCGCGCGATCTCCGTGGCACCGATCGCGAGCGGGCTGTCCACGAACACGGGTATGCGTGGCAGGCGGCCCTCGTTGCTGAGGGAGTTGAGCGTGTATAGCAGCTCCTGCGTTTTGCCGATGCTGAACGCGGGGATCAGCAGTTTGCCCCTGCCCTTCACGCACACATCGGTCACGTGGCGCAACAGGTCATCCTCCGCCTCCTTCACCGGTGCATGGTCGCGGTCGCCGTAGGTGCTTTCGCATACGATCACATCGGCCTGGCGGAACGGCACGGGCTCGGGCAGCAGGCGGTCCACATAGCGGCCCACATCGCCGGTGAACGTGAAGCGGAGCGTGCGGCCATCGTTCTCGATGTCGAGGTGTACGGCCGCGCTGCCGAGGATGTGGCCGGCATCGGTGTAGGTGAGCGTGATGCCCGGGCCGATCTCCGTGGGCATGTCATAGTCCACCGTGCGGAACAGCTCCATCGCGGGCGGCACATCGTCCTTGGTGTAGAGCGGCCCTTCCGGCTCCGCTTCGTGCCCGCGTTGGTGCGCGCGCTTCGCATCGAACGCGTGATCGTACTCCTGGATGTGCGCGCTGTCCAGCAGCATGATGGTGCAGAGGTCGCGCGTGGCGGGTGTGCTCCAGATGGGACCGTTGAAGCCTTCGGCCACCAAGCGCGGCACCAGCCCGCTGTGGTCTATGTGGGCATGGCTCATCACCAGCACGTCGATCTCGCGCGGGTCGAAACCGAAGCTGCGGTTGGGGTCGTGGCGGACATCGCGCACGGCCTCGCCTTGGAACATGCCGCAATCCAGCAGCACACGGAAAATGCCGCCGTTCCCGCGGACCTCGATCAGGTGTTTGCTGCCGGTAACCGTTCCTGCGGCGCCGTGGCTGGTTAGGAAGATGGGCATCGGATGGCCTGCGTTGTCAGGTCGGGGATAAAGGTCGGGGCTGGGGAGGAAATGGGTGATGGGTGATCGCATCCGTGGTCGACCCAGTGGGATCGACGCTACGGGTGCGCTCCACGGTGCGTTCGTCGACTATTCGCATTCCACCTATATTTCGCCAAGCCCTTCTGCGTTCACGGCCCAAACCAGATCACCCGAACGATGCCCTTTACACGGACCTCGTACCTCCTGCGCACCCTGTCGGCGCTGCTGTTCGTAGCGGCCACCACATGCGCGAGCGCCCAGCAATACAAACTGCGCGGCACCGTGACGGACCAGACCACCGGCGAAACATTGATCGGCGCCAGCGTGGTGATCAAAGGCACCACCACCGGCGCCACCACCGACTTCAACGGGCGCTTCGAGATCCTTACCAACGAGTTGCCGCCCTACACGCTGGTGGTGAGCTTCATCGGCTATTCCGCGCAGGAGATCCAAGTGAAGAGCTTGGACCAGGAGCTGAAGTTCAAGCTGGGTGTGGACCAGGTGCTGCTGAAGGAAGCCGAGGTGGTGGGCAGCCGCATCAGTGAAAAGCAGAAGCAGGCGCCGCTTACGGTGGAGAGCATGGACCTGCTCGCGATCAAGGAGGCGCCGAGCGGTGATTTCTATGAAGGCTTGGGCACGTTGAAGGGCGTGGACATGACCGCGGCCAGTTTGGGCTTCAAGGTGATCAACACGCGCGGCTTCAACAGCACCAGCCCGGTGCGCAGCCTTCAGTTGATCGACGGTGTGGATAACCAAAGCCCCGGCCTCAATTTCTCGCTCGGCAATTTCCTCGGCGCGAGCGAACTCGATGTGATGAAGGTGGACCTGATCGTGGGCGCGAGTTCCGCCTACTACGGCCCCAATGCCTTCAACGGCGTGATCAGCATGACCACCAAGGACCCCTACCTGTTCCGGGGCCTGAGCGCCATGGTGAAGACCGGCGAACGCAACCTGGTGGAAAGCGCGATACGGTATGCGCATGTGTTCAAAGGGGCGAAAGGCCGTGAGCGGTCGGCGTTGAAGTTCAACCTGTACTACTTCAAGGCATTGGACTGGACGGCGGACAACCTCTCGCCAACGGAGAGCAGCGATGCCAACGCGCGCAACCCCGGCGGGTACGATGCGGTGAACCGCTATGGCGATGAGGCATCGGCGGTGAGCGGCATAAGCCCCTATGGCTTGGGGAACATCCACCGCAACGGCTATCGCGAAGTGGATCTTGTGGACTATGATACGCAGAACCTCAAATCGTCCTTGGCCTACCATTACAAATGGAACGACAGCCTGCGCGTGATCGCCGCCTCCAGTTTCGGAACAGGCACGACCGTATACCAAGGCGACAACCGCTACCGTCTGCAGGACATCCTCTTCTTCCAGCACCGGCTGGAACTGAACGCGGGCGAGCGCGGCTTCCTCCGCACCTATTTCACCCACGAAGACGCGGGGAGCAGCTACGATGCGGTGTTCACCGCCTACCGGTTGCAGGACATGTCCAAGGACGATGCCCGTTGGTTCCAAGACTACCGTGCGCGCTGGGAAAGCACTGCACAATCCCGGGTGCTCAGTGCACCGGGGTTCCCACAGCCGGTATTCTCTCCCGGCCCGCCGCCCACCTTCATCATAGACCACGACGCCATCCACCGGTGGGAGGATGAGAACCATGCCTTCCTGCAAGGGCTGCACGATGAAGTACGGGCCTTCGCCAACAGCGGACAGACGAGTGCGGGAACCTTCAACTCCTACAGTGACCGCCTTGAGCCGGGCACTGCGGAATACGCCGCCGCCTTCAAGGACATCACCAACCGCCTTTTCAGCGAAGGAGGCACCCGCTTCTACGATCGCTCGAAGCTGTGGCACAGTCAGGGTGAGCGCCGGATCAAAGTGGGGAAGAAGCGCTGGGACTACACTGGTCGGCGTAAGACCGATGCACCTGCTTTCGCTGAAGTGGTATTCGGCGGCAGCTTCCGCTACTACATGCCGGAATCGAAGGGCAACATCTTCTCCGATACCAGCAGCACGCGGATCACCAACCACGAGTTCGGTGTGTACGTGGGCGCGGAACGCCGCGTGTTGAAGAGCGAGAAGCTGAAGCTCACGGCCACCGCACGGGTGGACAAGAACGTGAACTTCCCCTTCGTGTTCTCCCCTGCCGCCAGCGCGGTGTACAGCTTCAACCCCGAGAACATCCTGCGCCTCTCCTTCTCCTCGGCCATCCGCAACCCCACCCTGCAGGACCAGTACCTCTACTACAACGTGGGGCGCGCCATCCTGCTGGGCAACCTCAATGGTGTGCAGGACCTCGTGACGGTGCCGTCGCTCATCGAGTCGCTGAGCAGCAGTGCCAGCGTGCTGGA
>JAHBUM010000252.1 GCA_019638075.1 Flavobacteriales bacterium
GTACGGCCCCGATCGGCAGGACTACATCACCCATCGGCTGTCCTACTCGTGGCAGATGATCCTTGGCCGCAAGTTCAGCGAGGGCTTCTCCATGCAGATCACGCCCGGCGTGGTACACCGCAACCTCGTGGAAGCGGCCAGCGACCGCAACGATCTGGTGAACATCGGCGTGGGTGCCCGCGTGAAGCTCACCAAGCGCCTCGCTCTCAATGGCGAGTACTTCCACGTGCTGCGCGAGGAGGTGCCCCAGTTCACCAATTCACTTTCGGTGGGCTTCGACATCGAGACCGGCGGACACGTCTTCCAGCTCCATTTCACCAACAGCACCGGCATGTTCGAGCGGGCCTACATCACCGAGACCACCGGCAAGTGGGGCGATGGCGACATCCACTTCGGCTTCAACATCTCGCGGGTCTTCACCATGTACGAGCCGAAGAGGAAGGGGTAGTAAGAGCCTGTAGTTGTCGGTTGTCAGGGGGCAGTTGTCAGAAAATACCTGCTTCCGTAGCTGCTGTACGCGACGCCTCGCCAAGGAGACTGACAACTGACCCCTGACAACCGACAACTGCTTCCTATCGTGCAGCCAGATCAGGTGGCACCAGCCCGGCCAGCAGCGTACTGAAATAGGCGGGAGCCTGGACCAGGCGGCTGCCGTACCAACTGAATAGCTCGCCATCCACCAGCCGCACGGGGGATCCAGGACAGATCATGTTGAACTCCGGGATGTGCTTTTCGCTGAACGGGAACGGCTCGGAGGAGAGCAGGATCATATCGGGATCCGCTGCGGCAAGCTCCGCCGGACCGATCTCCACGTACCGCTCAGTGCGATCAGCAAAGGCATTGATCAGCCCGCAGCGCGAGAGCATGTCGGAGATGAACGTATCGCCGCCCGCCACCATCATCGGATCCTTCCAGATGAAGTAGGCGGCCGTCCGAAAGTCAGGAAGCGGCTTCAACGTGCCGAAAGCATCGGCGATCTTCTGAAGGATGTCGTTGGCAGCGGGCAGGGTGCCGGTCAGGTTGCCCACTTCCGCGATCATGTTCACGGCATCGCGGAGGTGCTTCACATCGCTCATCCACACCGGGAATTCCTTTTCCAAGGCTTCGATGTCGGCACGTTCGTTCTCCTCCTTGTTGCCGATGATCAGATCGGGCTTCAGGGCACGGACTTTCTCAATGTCCACCTTCTTGGTACCGCCTACGCGGGTCTTCGTGCGGAACCATTCCTCCGGATGAATGCAGAACTTGGTGATGCCCACCACGCGTTCGCCCAAGCCGAGATCGTGCAGCAGTTCGGTCTGGGAGGGGACGAGGGAGATGATGCGCTGGGGGAGGGTAAGGACCGCAATGGTGCGGTGCATCTGGTCGGTGGAGCGCATTATCAAAGGGTCAGAAAATGAGATGATCAGAAGATCAGTAGCCCGTTCGTTGCGCCCATAGCATCCACAAGCCGAGTGCAGGGAACAGGATGGCACCCCATTTCAGCATGCCATAGCCCATATCCATCCAGATGCCCAAGTGCTCCCATCGTGTCACATGGATCACGGGGTTCCATGGGTCGCCTTCGGAAACACGATCCACCCCGACCACTTCGCCTTCGGCGAGCATGAAGTCGTACGCGGTCATTGGATCGCTGTACGGGTTCTCTGTCCCGGTGACATAAACCTCGCTCTTGTCCAAGTATGCGATCGTGTCCAGCAAGGGACTTGATATTTTCCATGTGCCTTGCACGACACGGTAATCCGGGCAAGTGCATGCGAACATGTCCAGCATGAGCACGTTCTTGCTGAAGACTTTTGTTCGCCATGCCAGCACGATGCCGAGCACGATCCCGATCGACAGCAGTACATGTGGGAGCCAGCGGCGGATCATCGAGTTCAGCATGCGAAAAGGAACAAGGCCAAGCATGCGAGCGCGGCCAAGGTGCCGAGGCCGAGCAAGGTGTTGTCCCTTGTTCGGAATTCCTCATTCACCTGGATCTTTGATCCTGTGAGTATCCTACGAGCAAAGGCTCCGAGCATATCCAAGAGGTCGATGATCGCCCGGAACTCCATCCTTCTGGCTACTTCGATTTCCCAATGATGGATACTCGCGCCCCGGTTCCGCTGAAACCCTCCACAGGGAAGCTGCTACGTGCCCGGCAGTTCATATCGGACCACATCCACCTCGGGGATCAATCGTTCAAGCTGCTTGTCGGCGGACATGAGCGGGATGTCCAGATGCAGTGCGGTGGCGGCGATGATGCTGTCGGGTAGTTTCAAGCGGTGCTTGCGCCGCATCCGTATCGCCTCTTCCTCGATCCGTGAATGGATGTCCTCCACTGGCCACGTGTCAAGGAATACTTCCACGCGGGTCAGTTCGGCCTTGGTGATCTCCGGGTAGCTCAACAGTTCCATGCGTGTGATCTGTGAGATCACGAGGTCCTGCCCGTTCAGCATCGCCGTCAGGTTCTTGTCGCCACCGAGCAGGTACAGCGCGATGTTCGTGTCCACCACGACCCTACCGCCACTCATCGCGCATGCGTTGTTGGATCACCATGGGATCCTCCCTCAGCTTGATGACGCCGCAGAACTGCCGGAGGTCGGGCACTTTCCGGGAGGGCCGCTTGCGCCTGCCAGCGCGCACTTTCTTCCAAAGCGCCGCGATCTGCTCAGGGGTCATTCCCGGCTTGAAGACGATGGCCATGGGTCCGTAGATTTCGGTCAAAGTTAGGCCCCGCATGGGACCGGGATGAACACGGGAACTACTTCAATTTCCCGATGATATCCTGTTTCGTCAATATCCCATACCCGTTCACCTGCTCCACCAGCACAGCCGGTGATCCATTCCCCAGCCGTTTGGCCACCTCGTCCAATGTGGCATCCACCTTCAGCACGGGCAGGGCGGGGCCCATCACCACGCGGGCCGCTTGCAGGCGCACGTCGGCATCTTCCAGAATGGCATCGAACAGCCGTGCATCGGTGATGGTGCCCACGGGCTTTCCACCCTCGAACACCGGTAGCTGGTCGATGTTGTGCGCACGCATCTTCTCGATGGCGTTGCGAACGGGTTCGTCGGCCTCTACGCTCAACAGCTGCAGATCTTTGCCTTTCAGCAGATCGCCGGCGGTGGGCTTCTCCTCCACGAGGAAACCGCGCTCACGCATCCAGTCGTCGTTGAACATCTTGCCTACGTAGCGGCTGCCGTGATCGTGGAAGATCACCACCACCACTTCGCCTTTTTTGAAGTTGTCCTTCAGTTGCATCAGGCCCGCCATGGCCGCACCCGCGCTGTTGCCCACGAAGATGCCCTCGTCCTTCACGATCTTCCGCGTGTAGATGGCGGCATCGCGGTCGGTCACCTTCTCGAAGTGGTCGATCAGGTCCATGTCCACGTTGGCGGGCACGAAATCCTCGCCGATGCCCTCGGTGATGTAGGGGTAGATCTCGTTCTTGTCGAACTCGCCGGTCTCCTTCAGCTTCTTGAACACCGATCCATAGGTGTCGATGCCCCACAGCTTGATGTTCGGGTTCTTCTCCTTCAGGTATTTGCCCGTGCCGCAAAGCGTTCCGCCGGTACCCACACCCACCACGAGGTGGTCGATCTTGCCGCCGGTCTGCTCCCATATCTCCGGACCGGTGGTCTCGTAGTGCGCTTGCGCGTTGCTGGGGTTGTCGTACTGGTTGGCCTTCCAGCTGTTCGGCGTCTCGTTCACCAAGCGTGACGACACGCTGTAATAGGAGCGGGGGTCCTCCGGGTCCACATTGGTGGGGCACACGATCACTTCGGCACCGAAGGCCCGCAGGATATCCACCTTCTCCTTGCTCTGCTTGTCGGTGGTGGTGAAGATGCACTTGTAGCCCTTGATGATGGCGGCGATCGCCAGGCCCATGCCGGTGTTGCCGCTGGTGCCTTCGATGATGGTGTAGCCCGGCTTCAGCAGGCCGGCCTTCTCGGCGTCCTCCACCATCTTGATCGCCATGCGGTCCTTGATGCTGTTGCCGGGGTTGGTGGTCTCCACCTTGGCCAGCACGGTGGCGGGGATGTCCTTGGCGATCTTGTTGAGGCGCACCAAGGGCGTGTTGCCGATGGTGCTGAGGATGTTGTCGTGGATGTGCGTCATCGCCACGAATGTACCGCAGGCGCGGACCATGGTCCGCCCGTGACGACGAAATGCCGCCCGTGATGATGGGGGAAACATGGCCGCCGACCCGCGTTGGGCCGGT
>JAHBUM010000253.1 GCA_019638075.1 Flavobacteriales bacterium
CGCCGGACTGGACCCGGTCTCCGCGCAACGTGTGCTGGCACGTGCGGCGGCCGTACGCGATGCCGGTGGCACGGTGCTGATCACCTCGCACCTGATGGAGGAAGTGGAAACCCTCGCCGATCGTGTGGCCTACTTGGAGGATGGCGCATTGCGTTTCCTGCTGCCCGTGCAGGAGATCCTGGCGCGGACGGGGACGAAGCGGTTGTCGGAGGCGCTGCCGAAAATGCTACAGCGGAACGATGTAGCGTCGACCCAATGGGTCGACCCGAAGGATGTGGTGTCGCAGCCGACCGGTGTGGTGGAATGATGAATGCACAGTGTAAAATGTAGAATGGCCAAGGTCTTCAAATACACCCTCCTCGACCTCGCCCGCAACCGGTTCGTGCTGGGCTATGCGGTGCTGATGCTGCTGATCGCGCAGGGCCTGTTCATGCTGGAGAGCGACCCGATGAAGGCGCTGTTGAGCATCGTGCAGGTGGTGCTGGCGCTGGTGCCGCTGATCACGCTGGTGTTCACCGTGGTGTACCTGTACGACATACAGGAATTCACCCAGCTGCTGGCGGTGCAGCCCATCGCGCGGCGCTCCATCCTCGGCGGGCAGCTGCTGGCGCTGGCCGCGGCGCTGCTGGTGGCGCAGGCCGTGGGGCTGGGGATCCCCCTGTTGCTGCATGCACCCACCATGGCCTCGCTGGTCCTGAGCCTCGCGGGGTCCGCGCTGGTGCTGGTCTTCGTAGCGCTGGGTGCGTTGATCGCGCTGCGGCAGCGGGAGAAGGCGCGCGGCGTGGGGCTGTCGCTCGTCGTATGGCTGCTGTTCGTGCTGGTGTACGATGCCCTGCTGATGGGCCTGATGTTCGCCTTGAGCGACTACCCCATCGAGCCCTTCGTGATCCCCATGGCCGGTGCCAACCCGATCGATCTGGCACGCATCCTCGTGATGCTGGAAGTGGACCTCGCCGCGATGATGGGCTACAGCGGCGCCATCTACAAGAACTTCTTCGGCAGCGGTCCGGGCATGGTGGTGGCCGCGCTGATCCTGCTGCTGTGGGTGGCGGTACCGGCGTGGCGGGGGTTCGTGGTGTTCAGGAAGAAGGACCTGTGAGGATCAGACAATTGGATGATCAGAAGATCAGAAAATGGGATGATCCGGTTATCGGGTGCATTGGAGCGCAAACGTGCGAGCGTCGTACCACTTCACGTGGTGCAGGCATTGTCTGATCCTCTCATTTTCTGATCTTCTGATCGTCACTCATGTTCCGCCTCATCCTCGTCCTCCATCTGCTCGGCGCCGCGATCTGGGTGGGCGGGCATCTGGTGCTGCTGCTCACCATCCTTCCGAAGGCATTGCGTGAACGGGACCCGGCGCCCATCCTACGCTTCGAGCACGGCTATGAACGCATCGGTATCCCTGCGTTGCTGGTGCAGGCGGTCACGGGCATCTGGCTGGCCGCACGTTATGTGCCGGGGCTGTGGCCCGCGTTCACCTTCGGCGATCCGTTGCGCAGCGCGGTGGCGATCAAACTGCTGTTGCTGCTGGGCACGATCCTCACGGGCTTGCATGCGCGGCTGCGGATCATTCCCCGCCTCACGCCCGACCGCATGCCGCTGCTGGCAGCGCACGTTACGCTGGTGACCCTGCTGGCGGTGGCCATGCTGTACATGGGGGCGTTCATACGGACGGGGGCGTAGGGGAAAGGAGCTCAGGGAGGTGAAGGAAGCAAGAGAGGTAAGAGCGGTCAGGTTGTACCTCCCTGACCTTCTTCTCTTCCATCGCATCCCTTACCTCTCTCCTCCTGACAAAACTCAGGTGGCCTTCTTGACGTCCGTCATATTTCGGATGATGATATCGGGTGAATTTCGTGCGGTCCATAAACCACACACCATGAAGACCCGCGCCTATCACTTACTCCCGGCCTCCTGCCTGTTGACCCTGCTCGTGGCCTGCGGCGGCTCGTCCGCACCGGCTACCGAAGCCGCCACCACCGCTGCCACACCCGCCGCCGGACAAAGCGCCGTGTCCGACGACATGTCCCAACGCAACGTGGTGCAGATCGCCGTGGGATCGCCCGACCACAAGACGCTGGTGGCCGCCGTGCAGCACGTGAAGTACGAGGACGTGCTGGTGAACGCCGGTCCGTTCACCGTGTACGCGCCCACCGATGCCGCGTTCAATGCGCTGCCCGCAGGCACGCTGGAAGGGCTGCTGAAGCCCGAGAACAAGGCCACGTTGCAGGACATACTGGAGTACCACGTGGCGCTGGGCGTGATGCGGCCCGAGCAGATGACCAACGGCCGCAGCGTGGGCATGGCCAATGGCAGCAACGTGAAGTTCACCGTGGCCGGTGATGGCACCGTGATGATCAACGATGCGAAGGTGCTTGGTTCGGTGCCCGCCAGCAACGGCTTGGTGGTGGTGATCGACAAGGTGCTGATCCCTCAATAACGTCCGCCATGCACCGTTCCTTCCGGACCGCTGGCGGAATGGTGAAAAGTCGGCAGGGGCGTCCGTCAGGGCGCCCTTGTCGTACCTGCTCATGAACCCATGACCGATGACCGCCCCCGCCTTCACCGCACGCCACCGCCGCACCATCTTCATGGTGCTGGTGGCGCTGTTCGGCGTGCAGTCGGTCATCACCTACACTACCGCCACCACCGTGGGCGATGAACGCGCCACGTACAACGAGGCTTCCGTGCGCGGCGCGGACCTCTACCGGGAATTCAACTGCACGGCCTGCCACCAGTTCTACGGGCTGGGCGGCTACATGGGGCCGGACCTCACCAACGTGACCAGCGCCCCCGGCAAGGGACCGGACTTCGCGAAGGGCATCATCCTGCACGGCACGCAGCGCATGCCCGCGCGGGGCCTCACGCCGCAACAGGCCGACGACATCGTGGCCTTCCTGCAGGCCGTGGACGCCACCGGCACCTATCCCATCCGCCACATCGACCTCACGCCGTGGGGCACGTACCGATCCATGCATGACGACGCCCGTTGAACATTCACCCGCCGACCGTACAGCGGGACACCTGTTCCTGCTGGCCGGGCTGCTGGCCCTGTGGTGCGGCGCGCTCTTCGGCGTGATCGGCTCATGGCAGCATGTGATCCCCGGAGTGGTGGACGCCATCCCTTTCGTGAGGTCGCGCCCGCTGCACGTGTCGCTGGTGGTGGCGTGGATCTTCCTTGGCGGGGTGGGCGGCGTATACCATTACCTGCCGCGGCTCACAGGTATCCCATTGCATGCGCCGAAACTGGCGTGGTGGCACCTCGGCATCTTCATCGGTACGGGCCTGCTCATCATCGCATCATATCTCGCGGGTCGTTTCGGTGGAAGGGAGTACTGGGAGTTCCCGCCGGTGCTGGGGATCCCCATCGCGCTGGGCTGGCTGCTGCTGGTGTACAACTTCTTCCGCACGGCCTTCAAGCGCAAGGGCCCATGGCCTGCCTACCTGTGGATGTGGGCCACCGGCATCGTGTTCTTCCTGATCACCTATGCCGAGGCGCATCTGTACCTGCTGCCCGGCCTCAGCGGCAATGCGGTGCGCGACCTCACCGTGCAGTGGAAGGCCTACGGCGCGCTCACCGGATCGTGGAACATGCTGGTGTACGGCACTTCCATGGTGGTGATGGAACGGATCGGCGGCGATACGCGGCCCGCCCTGTCGCGCACGGCCTACCTGATCTTCGCGCTGGGCTTCACCAACCTGCTCTTCGGCTGGGCGCACCACATCTATCCGGTGCCCGCCGCGTCGTGGCTGCGGATCCTCGCCTACGCCATCAGCATGACGGAATGGCTCCTGCTGGTGCGCATGATCCGCCAGTGGCGCGCCACATTGGATGCGGGCCTGAAGCAGCGCCACTCATTACCGCACCGCTTCCTCTTCGCCAGCGAGGTGTGGGTCTTCATCAACCTCTTCCTCGCGCTGCTCATCAGCATTCCGGCCATCAACCTGTTCACGCACGGCACGCACATCACCGTGGCCCACGCCATGGGCAGCACCATCGGCATCAACACCACCATCCTGTTCGCGTCGGTGTTCTTCATCGCGGATGGCATGCTCACGCGCAGCGCCCGCGCGGGCTTCTGGATCTTCAATGGTTCGCTGCTGCTCTTCTGGCTCTGCTTGGTGGGCGCGGGGATG
>JAHBUM010000254.1 GCA_019638075.1 Flavobacteriales bacterium
GACAGCCCGTGTGCTGGAAGCGAAAGTGGAGCGCGATGGCGAACTGCTGGCCCGCCTGGAGCTGAAGGTCTTCCTGATGGACGAAGCACAACTGCGATGATGGAGAGCAGCGCCGAGACCGCCATCACCTTCGGGGACCTGGACCCGATGGGCATCGTGTGGCATGGCAACTATGTGAAGTTCCTGGAACTGGGCCGCGAGGCCTTCGGGCGCGAGCACGGCATCGACGCCATGGAGATGTACGGCCAAGGCTTCTTCACGCCCATCGTGCGCGTCACCATCGAACACAAGGCCATGCTCGCGTACGGCGATACCGTGGTGGTGCGCGCGCGCCTGCGCCCATCCCCCGCCGCCAAGATCATCTTCCACTACGAGCTGCTGCGCAAGCGCGATGGCGTCACCGTGGCCACCGCCGAGACCGTACAGGTGTTCCTTGACCGCGACCGCAAGCTGATGCTGGACGTACCGGGATTCTTCAGGGCGTGGCTGGACCAGCACAAGCCCGATTGAATGGCAATGCGTGTCCCCGTCTGGATCGGCGCGGCCCGATGCGTGAGCGCCTTGGGTGAGGGTGCCGCGGCGCACGTGGCCCGCATGCGCACAGGTGGCACCGCCCTGCGCGAACACCCCGGCCCGGCCAGCAAGCCGATGGTGATGGGCCGCATCCCGGAAGAGCTCCTGCCCGATGGTCCCGACCGCATCCACCGGCTGATGGACCGCTGCCTTGCACCGCTGCTGGACGAGGTGCGGCCCAAGCCCGATGAACGCTGGCTGCTCGTCATCGCCACCGCCAAGGGCGACATCCACGCGATGGAACAGGGCGATGCGGCGGCTTCGGCGATCCCCTTGCTCGCCGAGCACATCCGGCAGCGATGCGGCATCGCACACCCACCGCTGACGATCTCATTGGCCTGCGCTTCCGGCACCGCCGCGCTCATCGCCGCCTGCACCGCCATTGAACAGGGCCACGCCGATCACGCCATCGTGCTCGCGGCCGACGCACTGAGCCGCTTCGTGCTCGACGGTTTCGCGGCGCTCTTCGCACTGGACCCCGGCCCCTGCCACCCCTTCGATGCGGCGCGCAAGGGCACCACCCTGGGCGAGGCCTGTGCGGCGGTGGCCGTCTCGCGCGACCGTTCACGCATGCCGCGCATGCTCGGCCGCTGGAGGGCAGGCGCCATCGCGCACGATGCCAACCACATCTCGGGTCCTTCGCGCACCGGCGAAGGATTGCTGCGCGCCGTGCGGAGCGCCATGCGGCAGGCGGCTGTGCAGCCTTCGGACATCGCCGTGGTGAACGCGCACGGCACCGGCACCGATTACAACGACGCGATGGAATCCATCGCCTTCGAGCGCAGCGGGCTTGGCGATGTGCCCATCAGCGGATACAAGGGCTGGTTCGGCCACACGCTGGGCGCAGCGGGGCTGCTGGAAACGGTCATCGCGCTGGAAGCCCTGCGCGAAGGCACCGCACTGCGCACCGAAGGTTTCTCCACGACGAACGTGCCCGGCCGCGTGCATGTGCTCACCAACGACCAGCAGGTGCGCGGTAACTTGCTGCTGAAGACCTCCTCTGGTTTCGGCGGCGCCAATGCCGCCGTGCTCATCGAAGCCGCAAGCGCATGATACTCGCCAGCACCCGTTACCGCGACGGCGCTTTCCACAGCGGGGGTCTGCGCTTCGCCGTGGAAGGCGATGGCGCCGACATGAAGCTCGCCCGCGCGTGGGACAAGCTGGAACAGGACTACCCGCGCTTCCACCGCGCCGACCGCCTTTCGCGCGTGCTGATGCTGGGTGCCGCGCCCTTCTTCGCGCCCGGCGGCGCGCTGGAAAAGGCCGACCGCGAACACATCGGCATGCTGCTCTGCACCAGCACCGGGTCCATGGAGAGCGACCACCGCTACCACGAGCTGCTGCGCACCAGCGGCACGGCCAGCCCCGCGCTCTTCGTGCCCACCCTGCCGAGCATCGCGCTGGGCGAGCTCAGCATCCGCCACGGGCTGCACGGCAGCGGGCTGTGCCTGATGATGACTGCGCCATCGGCCACGGCCATCGCCCCGGCCATCGGCATGTTGCGCCAACAGGGCATGCGGTGGGCGGTATGCGGCTGGACCGATACATTCGCCGGGCGGGCCGAAGCCATCCTTGCCGCGATGGACATGGAGCATGCGGCCGACGACCTTGTGAACGAACTACAACACCTCTTCGATGAGCACTGAACCGACCGAACTGAAACAGGAACTGAAGGCTCGCATCATCCAGCACCTGAACCTGCAGGACCGCACCGTGGAAAGCATCGCCGACGACATGCCGCTCTTCGGCGAAGGGCTTGGGCTTGACAGTATCGATGTGCTGGAACTGATCGTGCTGATGGACCGCCACTACGGTGTGCGCATCAGCGACCCGCAACAAGGCCGCACGGTGTTCCAGAGCGTGAACAGCATGGCCGAGCACATCGAGAAGAACCGGTGAACCCACCCATCGCGATCACGGGCTTCGGAGCGATATGCGCGCTCCACCGTGCTTCGGAAAGCATCGGCACCGAAGCGGTCGCGCGCGCGCTGGCGGAAGGATATCGGGGCATCTCCACACCGGGGCACGGCCTTCCCTATCCCGATCTCCACGTAGGCCAGGTGCCGTTGACGAACGCCGGGCTTCGCGAGCGGCTCGGCCTCGGCGATGATGGCCCGCGTTCGCGTACCGCGCTGCTGGCCTTGCTGGCCGCGCAGGAAGCCGTGCGCGACCTGGATGGAACGGCCGACATGGCTGTGATAAGCGCCAGTACCGTGGGCGGCATGGACCTTAGCGAGGATCATTTCGACGACTGGCGCAACGGCCGCATGGAGCAGGCGCGGCTCGCCCTTGAACATCCGGTCGACGCACACACGCGCTTCGTGGCCGATGCGTTGGACGCGAGGGGCTTCACCAGCACCATCAGCACCGCATGCAGCTCGTCAGCCAACGCGATCGCGCTGGGGGCGAGGCTGCTGCAACAGGGCCGCGCACGCCGCGTACTCGCCGGTGGCAGCGATGCGCTGTGCCGCTTCACCATCGAAGGCTTCCGCGCATTGAGCGCGATGGACACGGAGCCGTGCCGCCCCTTCAGTCCCGATCGCAAAGGCATGAACCTCGGCGAGGCCGCCGCCTATCTGGTGCTGGAACGCGCCGACGATGTGCAGCGCGCAGGCCGGACGCCACTGGCATTCCTGGGCGGCTGGGGCAACAGCAACGATGCGCACCACGCCACGGCCACCTCGCCCGACGGCGACGGGCCCTACGCCGCCATGCGCGAGGCCATCGAACGCGCGGGGCTGAGGCCGGAAGACATCGACCACATCAACGCGCACGGCACGGGCACGGCGAACAACGATGCCACAGAGCTCCGCGCCATGGAACGGCTGTTCGGCACGGTGCCGCCCTTCACCAGCACCAAGGCGCTCACCGGCCACACGCTGGCGGCTGCGGGCGCGCTGGAAGCGGTGATCGCGATCCAATGCCTGCGCATGGGCCTGATCCCGGCAGGCTTTCCCGTGGCAGGGCCGATGCCGGGACATACCGCCATGCCGGTGACCGCGCCCGAGCGCCGCCCGCTGCGCGCGGTACTCAGCAGCTCGTTCGGCTTCGGTGGCAACTGCGCCGCACTGGTCCTGATGAACGCCGCACCACCTCCGACAACTTCAACGGGCAACACATGAGCCTGCTGTTGAGCACATCCCGCAAGGGCTTGGTGGGTGGTGATCCGCCTGCGGTACCGGCTGCGGCCGCGCGGCGGCTATCGGCCATCCAACGCGATGCCGCCACGCTCGCCCTTGCCGCCCTGCACCGCGCGGGCACGGAACGCCCTGATGCCATCATCGCCAGCACCGCGCTGGGCTGCCTGGACGATACCGAACGCTTCCTCGCCGACATGCACGACGCGAACGGCGCACTGCTATCGCCGCTGCCCTTCATGCGCTCCACGCATAACACCATGGCGGGCCAGCTCGCGCTGATGCTCGGCTGCCACGGACCCAACATCACGCACGCGCAGGGCTTGGACGGCTTCCACGCCTCGCTGGTGGAAGCGGAGCTGCTGCTGCACGAGCATCCCGAATGGCGGATATTGGTGCTTGCGATCGACGA
>JAHBUM010000255.1 GCA_019638075.1 Flavobacteriales bacterium
TCATGCCCATGTCGTCGAGGTCGCCGTTCATCTTCATCATGCCGTTCATCATGGCCATGCCTTCGAAATACTTGAGCGGCTGAAGCGGCGCAGTGAGCTGCCGGATGCCGCTGCCCAGCCAGAGCGAGGTGGAGCGCACACGGTCCTCGCTGGTGGCAAGCAGTTCGTAGGCCGTACTGTCCGCCGGGATGGTCACGATGATGTCGTATGTCTCGGCCACGCCCATGATGAAACGATCCACCTCCACCGGTTCCACGTCGATGCCATCGCTCGCCACCACGGTCATCCTCCCCCCGGCATAGGTGATCCAGAAATAACTGCTTGCGCCGCCATTGATGAGCCGCACACGCACCTGTTCACCGGCTTTGAACTGCGGTGCTTCATCCATGGGTCTGCCATTGGCGAAGAGGAGATCGTAGTAGACATCGCTCACGTCCATGGCGTTCATGCGCTTCCATTCGTTGGCCAGCTTCACGCCCAGCGCGCCTTCCTTGATGGCATCGCTGTAGCTCTGCACGGAGCCCGGCCGGATGCGGTGCTTCTTGATGGCGCTCCAGTCGTTGGCGCTATGCAGGCGGCGGTGTACTTCGAACGGCTTCATGTCCGTCCACTCACTCAGGATGAGCACCTGCTCGGGCATCGGCTCCGCATTGCGCTTGTGGATGATGAGCGCACCGTGCATACCGTTCTGCTCCTGCAACTTGGTGTGCGAATGGTACCAGTACGTTCCGCTCTGCACCACCGGGAACTTGTACACCTGTGTCTCCCCGGCCTTGATGGGCGCGGTGGTCAGATAGGGCACACCGTCATATTGGTAGGGCAGGATGATGCCGTGCCAATGCAGCGAGGTCTCTTCCTTCTTCATGGCGTTGCGCACCACGATCAGGGCGGTGTCGCCCTCGGTGAAGGTGAGCGTGGGCATGGGGATGCCGCCGTTCACCGCATAGGCCTTGCGGGGCTTGCCCGTGAAGTTGACGATGGTATCGGTGATGACCAGCTCGTACCGGGTCACCTTCGGGGTGAAGTCACCCTGCGGTGTGGAGGTGCCCAGTGCATGGATGAGGGCCTGTTGTGCGGCCAGCGGCCCGGCCATGGCCAGCAGGAACAGAGCCACCAACAGATGCGGTTGATGCCTGATGCGAAGGAGATGCATGGCCTGTATGCGCTGACGGATCACTTCGCAATGGTCTCCTTCACACTGCCACAGGTCATCATCTGCGAGCCATAGAACGGATTGCGGATGGCCTTGTCGCGGCTGAGCCAGTCGGCCCCGCCTTCATACATGGGGCAGTGGTCGAGGTACACCGGTGCATCACCGGGCGCGGCTTTGGCCAGCCGCAGCATTGCCGGGGTGAGCTTCGCGAAACCCTTCCGCTGTTCCGCCAGATCCTTGGTGGTCCCGAGAGGATGCAGCACGGGCATGGTGGATCCCATCACTTCCGCCCATACCGCTTGTTGTGCGGTGGAAAGCCGTTGCGGATCCACGGCGTGCATCGCCTCGTCAAGCTTCACGGCCAGCTTCATCGCTTGGGCCGCATCGGAAGCGACCAAGGCATCCTTCAGCGCGAAATAGGCGTCGAGCACGGGGGGCAGTGGATCGGCCTCCGTGGTGGCCGGTCGTTGTGCGGCGTCCTTATGCGCGGCATGGTCGTGCCCGCTGACCATGGTGGTGGCACCCGGGGTGACAGTGGCCTTCTTCAGGGTGCGATCATACCGGCAGCACGCGGGCAGTGCGGCGTAGGCCTTGTCCGGCGCGAGGTATCGCTCGTTGTCGTAGCCCGCGTGCGCGATGCGTTGCAGGATGGCGTCCGCATCGGTGCGTGTGCTGTCGTATGTCAGTGTGGCCCGCCGGGTGTCCTTGTTCCATTCGGCGCTGGCTTCGCGCTTCACGAAGGCGGCCTGCTCGATGGTCTTTTCGCACATGCCGCAGTTCCCGCTGACGGACATCGTCTCGGTGCGTGCGTTGTTGATCTGGGCCTGACAGGCCGTGAAGAGGGCGATGAGGCCCAAGCTGAGAAAGATGGTCCGTGTTTTCATGTTCGGTCTGTTGAGGGTATCGTTCGGGGTTCACTTGTCGAGCCGGGCCCAGCGCAGGCGGAGGCTGTTGCTCACCACGCTCACGCTGCTGAGCGCCATGGCCGCACCGGCGATCATGGGGTCAAGCAGGAAGCCGTTGATCGGGTACAACAAACCGGCGGCAATGGGTATGCCGATGATGTTATAGATGAAGGCCCAGAAAAGATTCTGGCGAATGAGCGAAACAGTGCGGCGAGAGAGGATGATGGCACGGGGCAGAGCATTGAGGTCCGTGCTGATGAGGGTCATGCGGGCCACGTCCATGGCGATGTCACTGCCATGGCCCATGGCTATGCTCACATCGGCCTTGGCGAGCGCTTCGCTGTCGTTGATGCCATCGCCCACCATGGCCACTACGTGTCCCCGTTGTTGGAGTGACGTAACGAACGCGGCCTTGTCCTTGGGCAGTACCTCACTGCGGAAGTCATCGATGCCCACGGCTTTCGCCACCGCCTGCGCCGTGCGCTGCGCATCTCCCGTCTGCATGTACACCTTGATACCGGCCTTCTTCAAGCGGTTGATGGCCTGTGCAGCGGTAGGCTTGATGCGGTCGGCGATGGCCACGGCAGCCCGCACACGGGTGGCATCCGCCAACCAGATCACGGTATACGCGGCCTTCTGCCACTGCTGTTCGGGGCCTTGCCATTCCGCACCGATCATCACCCCGCTTTCCGCCAGCAGCAGCCTGTTGCCCACCTGCCAGACCGTTCCGTTCACCACGGCACGAACGCCCTTGCCGGTGAGGCTCTCGAAACCGGACACCTCGGGGACGTTGTTCAAGCCATTGGCATTGAGGTGGCGCACGACCGCGTCGGCCAGCGGATGTTCCGAACGTGATTCGATGGCCAGCAACGCGGCTGCCGCCTCCTTATCGTCCAGACCGGCGGCATCCACCACGTCGGGTTGGCCCATGGTGATGGTGCCCGTCTTGTCCAGCACAATGGCGGTGAGGTTGCGCGCGCGCTCCAGACTTTCGGCGTCCTTGATCAGGATCCCGTTCTCGGCCCCCTTGCCCATGCCCGCCATGATGGCGGTGGGTGTGGCAAGGCCCAAGGCACAGGGGCAGGCGATCACCAGCACGGTGACCAGCGCGAGCAGCCCTTGCGTGAAGGCGTGTTCGCCGCCGAGGATCCACCATACGATGGCGCTGACGATGGCGATGCCGATGACGACGGGTACGAAGACCGCCGCCACCTTGTCCACCAACTTTTGCACCGGAGCCTTGCTGCCCTGTGCTTCCTGCACGGTACGTACGATCTGTGCGAGCACCGTGGCGGCACCCACTTTCCCGGCCCGCATGCGCAGGCTCCCTTTCTGGTTGATGGTACCGGCGAGCAACGGAGCGCCCACGATCTTGGGCACGGGTACCGGCTCTCCGCTCAACATGCTCTCGTCCACGTAGCTCTCACCGCCGATCACCTCCCCGTCCACGGCGATGCTTTCACCGGGCCGTACCACGAGGATATCGTCCACGTTCACATCGCTGATGGGGATCACTCCGGTGGTGCCATCGGGCGCTTCGCGCAGCACGGTGTTCGGCCGCAGGCCCATCAGCTTCTTGATCGCGCTGCCGGTTCCCGCCTTGGCCCGCTCCTCCAAGAACTTGCCCAACAGGATGAAGGTGATGATCACTGCGGCAGCCTCGAAGTACACATGCGGATGCAAGCCGCGATCGGTCCAGAATGCGGGCCATAGCGTGTTGAACACGCTGAACAGATAAGCCACACCGGTGCTCAGGGCCACGAGGGTGTCCATGTTGGCGCTGCCGTGACGCGCCTGCTTCCATGCGTTGATGAAGAACTGGCGGCCGAACACGAGCACCACGGGCGTGCTCAGTGCCCACATGGTCATGTTGGCCCAAGACGCGTGCATCACGAACATGCCGATGATCACCAGCGGCACACTCAGGATCAAGGACGCCCACAGGCGCTGCTTCAGGGAACGCATGCGTTCGCGTTGCAGTTGTTCCAGATCCTCCGTGGCAGC
>JAHBUM010000256.1 GCA_019638075.1 Flavobacteriales bacterium
CAGGTCGTGCTCATGTGGACATGAATGCGCTCTCCGCTCCGACCATGTATATGCCCTCAACGCACCCGGACCTCCAAGCTCTCAGATGCGTCATGGACACATGGAGGCATATCACCCCTTGTAAAAAAGCCACTTCCCCATCTCCTTCCAGCTCACCTTCTTGCCGTACATGAGTATGCCGGTGCGGTAGATGCGGCCTGCCAGCCACGTGGTGCCGATGAACGCGCCCACCAGCAGGGCCATGCTTAGGATGAGCTGCCATGCCGGTGCGCTACCCATCGCCACGCGCACCATCATCACGATGGGGCTGGTGAAGGGGATGATGCTGGACCAGAACACCGCCGGGCTTTCGGGGTTGTATACCGCCATCTGCGCGATGATGATGCCTGCGATCAAGGGGATCGTCACCGGGAACATGAACTGCTGGGTGTCGGTCTCGCTGTCCACGGCCGAGCCGATGGCGGCCAGCAGTGAACTGTACAGCAGGTAGCCGCAGATGAAGTAGAAGAGGAATACCCCGAGGATCAAGGGGATGTTGAGCTGGCGCAACGGGCCGAAGATCTCCTCCTGGTCGAAGCTGGCGGACTGGCCACCCTGGGCCTGCTCCAGTTGTGCCTGCACTTCAGCGGTCACACCCTGCTCGGCAAGCTGCTTCGCATCGAATTTGTCGGCGGCGATCACGGCCGTGCCCACGCCGATCATGGTGGCGGTGATGATGATCCACAGCATGAACTGGATGAAGCCGACCAGTGCGATGCCGATGATCTTGCCCATCATCAGCTGGAAGGGTTTCACGCTGCTGATGAGGACTTCCACCACGCGGTTCTGTTTCTCCTCCATCACGCCGCGCATCACCTGCACGCCGTACATGAAGATGAAGATGAACATGAAGTAGCCGAAGAAGAAGCCGATCAATGCGCGCTCCTGCGCGAACGATTGTGTGCTGACCTTCTCGATGTCGAATTTCTTCAGGTCAAGTGGCTTGCGCACGCGGTCGTAGGCCTCCTTGTCGATGTTGGCATCGCGCAGTTTCGCCTGCTCGATCGCCTTCTCCAGCTCGTTGCGGATGGTGTTCATCGCGAACTCGCTGGGCAGGGTCTTGTAGTACAGGTCGGCCTGCGGCATGTTCAGCACGTTGGGCAACAGGTTCACGCGCACCGTGTACGGGCTGGCCTTGAAGGCGCTGTCCGTCCAGTTCTGCCCGTCCAGCAGGAACTTCACGCTTTCCGTGTCCTTCAGGCGGGTGCCGATCACGCCTTCCTGATCGATCACCAGCACGTGGTGCGTGGTGGCTTCCTGCGAGGCGATGTACGTGGTCAGGAGTACCCCCCCTGCGATCAGCACCGGTCCGAGGATCGTCATGATCAGGAAGCTGGGCTTGCGCACGCGCGTGATGAACTCGCGCCAGATGATGAGCTTGATCTTGTTCATTGGGATAGGTTGCGGCGGGGCCGACCATGGTCGGCCCGTACCATTACTACTCCGTCATTCCTGTGGTTACCTGTGCCGGGTCGGTCTCACCCACCACGCGGATGAAGATGTCGTGCATGCGGGGGATCTCCTCGTGTACGCCATGCACCTGCACGGCGGGCAGCAATTGGCGCAGCACATCGTTGAGGGTGCTGCCCTTGCCCAGCCTGATGCGGGCAGTGCCATGGTCTCCGTCCTCCTTGGCGTCCACCAGTTCGCCGGTGAAGGAGAGGGCGTTCGCCAGCGCCACGCGGTTGCCGGTGTATTCCACGCGGAAGATGTTCTCCGCATAGCGCCTGCGGATCTCCTTCACGTTGCCGTGCAGCATCAGGTGCGCATGGTCGATCAGGCCGATGTTGTCGCACAGTTCCTCCACGCTGGGCATGCTGTGCGTGCTCAACATCACGGTCACGCCCTGGTCGCGCAGGTTCAGGATCTCGGTGCGCACCAGCTCGGCGTTGATGGGGTCGAAGCCGCTGAAGGGTTCGTCGAGGATCAGCAGTTTGGGTTCGTGCAGGATGGTGGTGATGAACTGCACCTTCTGGGCCATGCCCTTGCTCAGTTCCTCCACCTTCTTGTTCCACCAGTCGCCCATCTCCCAGCGGTCGAAGCGTTCCTTCAGGCGCTTGGTGGCGTCGGCCTTGCTCAACCCTTTGAGCCGGGCCAGGTAGAGCGCCTGTTCACCCACCTTCATCTTCTTGTACAGGCCACGCTCCTCGGGCAGGTAGCCCATCAGGGCCACGTCGGCATCGGTCATGGGGCGGCCGTTCATCAGGATGCGGCCCTCGTCCGGGCCGGTGATGCGGGTGATGATGCGGATCAACGTGGTCTTGCCCGCGCCATTGGGCCCGAGCAGGCCGAACACCTGCGCCTCGGGCACGGTCATGTGTACGCCATCGAGCGCGGTGTAGCTCCCGAAGCGTTTCACGATGCCTTGTAGTTCGATCATGGGAAGGGCCACCCTGGCTGGGCGGTGGCGGCGAAGGTAGCCGCCTGCGGGTGCATGGCGTTCAACCGGTCAGGGTGACTGTGCAAAGGTTGGAGGGTGCAAGGGTGCGAGAGCGCAAGGGTGTGATAAGCCGCATCTCTTACACTCTCGCCCGTTCGGCGGTCCTGTGTGCCACAGCTACGGTGCGTACACGTCTTTCAATGGGCCAAAGGCCTGCCTGCCGGACCAGGCAGGCCTGTGACATATCAACCCATGGCTCTGCGGTCGAAACATCGTCCGGGATGTGTACACACCGTAGCTTGCTCCGAGGGGTCACGAACAGCTTCTCGGATCAGGGCTTCGCGATGGACCAATCCACCTTCACGTCCCATGCGGCGCGCACGTTCACAGGCTCGACATGTTGCCACGTGCGTTCAGGCTGCTGCAAGGTGGCCCATTCACCGGTGTCCCAGCGGCCATTGCCGTTGGCGTCATGCACGAGCCGCAACATGCGCATGCCGGGTGCCAGCAGTTTCCATTGCACCACCGGATGATCGGCCGAAAGCGGAGCTTCCATTTGCACGCGCTGCTGCCCATCAAGCGCCTGAAGCAGGTAGTTGCACGCAAGGTCGAGGCCGGTCACGCTCACCTGCAATGTGCCGGTGGAACGTTCTGCGGCCGTGCCGAAGGAGGCCCGCAACGTATCGTTGAAGCCACCGTAGCTATCGCGCACGGCCTTGGGGTGTACGAGCAGCTGCAACGGCATGCCGTCACGGGCCGTGAAGTCCAGTGCGATGTTCCGGTCATCCGATCGGGTGGCGCGGAAGGGTACGTCCACGCTGTCGCTGCGCAGGATGATGCGCGTGGTATCCACAGCGGTCAGCGGCCTGCTGGAGCGGAGCAGGATGGATGCGCCACCGCTGCGCTCGGCCAGCTTCGCGGTGAGCGTGGTGTTGAAGGGCATCTTGCGCGTGGGCCGGTAGCGCAGGGTGTCCAGCACGTGCTGCCCCACGCGGATCTCGTACGATCCCTGACCGAGCAATGTGGTGTCCGAGGGCCACAGCAGTACCGTATCCCTCGTGGGCGCATACTCGGGCGTCCACGTGAGCGAGCCACCCGTGCGGGCCACATCGCGTACACCGACGCTTTCCGCTGCACGCGCGAAGACCAGCTCCAACGCGCCATCCGCGCTTACCGAATACGAGCGCACCTGTTGCCGCGCACTGGCGGGCAGGAACGAGCGCATGGTGATGAACGTCGTGCTCGTATCCGTGGAAGCGAGCGTGATCATGCTGTCCAAGAAGGCGATCTCCTCGTTGGGCAGATCGTACTTGTAATTGGCGTTCTTGTCGCGCAGGGCGAACGCGCTGTACCGGCCGTGCGGCAGGTTGGCGATGGTGAACCGCCCCGTGGCATCAGTGCGCGTCATGTACGCCGGGCGGCCGGTGCGGAACGCGGCCGTGTCACCGGCAGCGTACAGGCCCACGATCATCTCCTTCTCGTTCGCGCTGGTGAAGGCGTTCGTCACGGCCCCCATCACCACCGCGCTGTCCAAGGCATCACCGGTGCTCACCACATAAGCAAGCCCTGCGGCGATGTTGCCTTCGGTGAGGTCCTTCACGCTCTCGCCGAGGTTGAAGGTGTACGTGGTGTTC
>JAHBUM010000257.1 GCA_019638075.1 Flavobacteriales bacterium
CGCGGTACAACAAGGCGGCGCACTTGCTCGAACGCCTGCCCGCGCCACCGGCGGAGGTCTTCGGCGAGCGCATCATCCAATTCCAAGAAGCGCCCATGACCGCCGTGGTGGAACAGTTGCAGAAGCTCTTCAACGTGAAGGTGGAACTGGCCAACGACGGCTTGAAGAAGTGTGCGCTCACCGCCACCTTCGAGGATGAGCCGATCGACTACATCCTGCGCGTGATCGCCGATACGTATGGCCTCACGCTCACGCAACGCGCACCGGGAACCTACGTGCTCGATGGCGAAGGCTGCTGACCGAACGGCCTTCCTGTTGCTGGCGCTGCTGATCCCGGTGCTGGCGGCCGCGCAGCCCATCCTGGAACGCACGGTACAGGTGGATGCCCAGCGCGTGCACCTGTCCGAAGCGCTTTCGCTCATCGCCCGCGACGGGAAGTTCAAATTGAGCTACAACGCTGCGGCGGTGAATGGCGACAGCATCGTACACGTCGCGGTGCATGGCACGGTGGAAGCGGCCTTGCGCAGTCTCGTTGGGCCGCGCTTCGAGCTGAAGGAGACCGGCAGCCATATCATCCTGCTCGACAAGGGTGGCGCGCGGCGGAAGTTCATCATCACCGGTGCCATCTACGATGCGAAGACCGGTGGCCCTGTGGCGCAGGCATCCGTTCACGAGGTGGATGGCAAGAGCGCCACCAGCACCGATGGGCTTGGCACGTTCAAGCTGGAGGTTTCCGGCGAGCGCGACCGCACGGCTATCCTCGTGATGCGCCGGGAATACCACGATACCGTGGTGTACGTGGGCCGCGATGGCGTGCTGCCGCGCCTTCCGCTGCACAAGCGCGCCACGCTGGAACAGGTGCAGCCCATCTGCCTGTACGACCGCTGCGGCGTGGAAGATCTTGGCGTGGCGCGCCTGCTCGTGCCCAACAGCCAGTTCAACCTTGCATCGAACCTCGACATCGAGGAGCGCCGGGTGTGGCAGATCTCGGTCATCCCCACGGTGAGCAGCAACGGTGATATGGCCCCCGTGGCCGTGAACAACGTTTCGCTCAACGTGCTGGCGGGCTATTCGCGTGGGCTGAACGGCTTCGAGGTGGGCGTGGCGAACATGGAAAGCCACGATGTGAAGGGCATGCAGATCGCGGGGCTCACCAACCTCGTGGGCCGCAACACGAACGGCGTGCAGGTGGCGGGCGCGATCAACCACACCATGCGCACGCTGGAAGGTGTGCAGGTAGCGGGACTCGGCAACACCGTGTGGGATGAGATGAACGGCGTGCAGATCGCGGGCGGTGCCAACGTCGTGAAAGGCCGGTTGAAGGGCGTGCAGATCAGCGGTGGGTGTAACGTGGCCACGCAGGATGTGGACGGCACACAGATCACCGGCGGCGTGAACGTGACGCCGAAGAACGTGCAGAAGGCGCAGATCGCGGGTGCTGCCAACTTCGGCCACAAGGTGATGGGCGCACAGGTGGCGGGCGGCGTTAATGTGGCGCTGGATTCCGTGGGCGGCGGACAGGTGGGCTTCGGCCTGAACTACGCGGGCAGTGTCAGCGGTGGCCAGTTCTCTTTCGGCATGAACGTGGTGCCGGGCCATGTGAGCGGTGGTCAGGTGGGCTTCGGCCTGAACTACGCGGGCAGCGTCAGCGGCGGCCAGTTCTCCTTCGGGACGAACGTGGTGCCGGGCCATGTGAGCGGTGGTCAGGTGGGCTTCGGCCTGAACTATGCAGGCAGTGTCAGCGGTGGTCAGTTCTCCTTCGGCATGAACGTGGTGCGCGGCACGGTGGTGGCCGGTCAGGTGGGCTTCGGCCTCAACTACGCGCAAAACGTCACCGAAGGACAGTTCAGCTTCGGCGCCAACGTCGTGCCCGGCACCGTGGAAGGCGGTCAGGTGGGCGCGCTCAACTTCGCGCTGAAGGCGCTCGGCGGTCAGGTGGGCATCATCAATATCAGCGATACCGTGGGTGGCTTCGCCGTGGGCCTGCTCACCATCTCGCGCAAGGGCTACCACCGCACCGATCTCGTCACCGGTGATGTGATGCAGGCCAGTGTGCAGTTGCGCACCGGTACGCGCGTGTTCCACAACATCCTCGGCTATTCGCCCGCTGTGGAGCCCAACGGCCGCTGGGGTTTCCTCTATGGCTTCGGCTTCGAGCCGCGCTTCGGCAGGGTGGTGGTGAACATCGACCTTACCGGCGAGCAGATCGTGGAGCAGGAGGAATGGGTGGATGCGGTGAACATCCTTGGGCGTTTCTCGATCGCGCCCGGCGTGCAGCTGTTCGATCGCGTCTTCCTCTTCGCCGGGCCGGTGCTCAACATGCTCGCCACCGATTGGCGTGATGCGGACACGGGCGCGTACCTCAGCGCACTGCCCCCCGCACAGCCGCCGTACCAATGGCGGTCCGGTACCACTACGTTCCATGGCTGGTGGGGGTGGAAGGCAGGGGTGGGGGTGAGGTTCTGAGGGGGGATAGGGTGTGAGGATGCAAGTTCTCGTCCTGATAAAGAACGAGCTTGTTATCGGGCTTGTCCGTCGGCTTGTTCCTTACAGCCGCTTCGCGCACCGCAATGGCGAAAGTAGGCACGCCCAATGATGGAAAGCCGAACAATTTTCCTCTCCGAGTAGGGGTATCCATCCACCGCATTGTCACAGGGGAAACGAAACCTCGAAACGATGCTTTCCCGGACCATTGCCTTTCTGCTTCTTCGCACGACGCGCCGTCGCCAAAGCCTATGGCGGCGGGTGACCGTAGCTGTTTGCGTAGGCGTGCTGCTGGCCCTCGCCGCCACTCCCGCCATAGCCCAGACCACCGATGATGCCCCCATGCGCACCCTGCTGGGCGGTGGAAAGAAGCTGCACCACGGCGGCTGGGGCGGCCTCACCACGCACCACACCCGCATCCTCGATCGCGACGCCCTGCTGGTGGGCGCGCGGGCTGGCTGGGTCATCGACCATCGGGTCACCATCGGTCTGGCCGGTCATGGCTTGGTGACGAACGTGCCGAACAAAGCCTACGATGCACACCTGATCGACAGTGGCGAGATCCTCCGCCGAAGCAGCAGTTTGTACATGGGCTATGGCGGCCTGCTGATCGAGCCGGTGATCGCCTATCGTTCGCCCATCCACGTTGCCTTGCCGGTCATCATCGGTGCGGGCGGTGTCACCTACGGCTACTCCGGCCGCGTGGATGACGACTTCGACCAGTTCGCACATGAGGGTCGCTACGATGCGCAGGCCTTCTTCGTGGTGGAGCCGGGCATCGAACTGGAGTTCAACGTGATCCCCTTGGTGCGCGTCGGCATCGGCGCCAGCTACCGCTACACCACCGATCTGGACCTGCCCGCCACACCGAAAGATGCGCTCCGTGGTGTCAACGCCGGGATCGCTCTGAAGGTCGGCCGCTTCTGAAGTATGGGTGAGTAAGCGAGTGGCGAGTAGCGAGTGGGCGAGTCTGCCGTCTCCTCGGCTTCGCTCGGAGTGACACGGCAGACTCGCCCACTCGCCACTCGCTTACTCGCAACTTCTCTACCCCGAAGTAACAACCACCCACCCTCCGGCGTCCACACCCGACAACTGGCAGGCAACAACGAACAAGATGAACACCCTTCGATCCCTTTTCTTCTCCTTCGCCGCACTATGTGCAGGCATCGCCACGGCGCAGCCACAAGGCAACACCCAGACCATCCGCGGCACCATCCTCGATACCGACACCCGGCAGCCGCTCATCGGCGCCACCGTGATGGTGCTGGGCTCCGATCCCATCCTTGGCGCCACCACCGACTTCGATGGCAGGTTCGCGATCAACAACGTGCCCACGGGCCGTGTCGATCTGCACGTGCGCATGGTGGGCTTCGATGAACAGCGCATGGCGAACCTGTTGCTCACCAGCGCCAAGGAGCTCGTGCTGGAAGTGCGCATGCAGGAGAGCGTGACGCAGTTGAAGGAGTTCGAGGTGAAGGCGCCCGAGCGTAAGGGCGAATTGCGCAACGACATGGCCACGCTCAGTGCGCGCCGCATCAGCGTGGAGGAG
>JAHBUM010000258.1 GCA_019638075.1 Flavobacteriales bacterium
CCGGTGTTCTCCTTCGCCATGTCGCGGTCCAGCACCAGCATGCGCCCGTGGTGGCTGGCGGCGCCCCACACGAACTGCTGCGCGTGTTTCGGGTCGTTCGTGGCGATGGTGGCCACCAGCGAGCCCTTGCCCAGTTTGGTGAGGGCCACGGCATCGTCGAGGTCGGTGTAAGGCATCAATGTGCTCACCGGACCGAAGGCCTCCACGTTGTGGCTCACCTGGTTCTTCCAGGGATCGCTGTTCATCAGCAGGATGGGGCTCATGAAGGCACCCTTCGCCGCATCGGCACCGGTCACGGCAACGCTGTTGCGGTCGCCGTAGACGATCTCGCTGCCCTTCAGCAGTTCATCGAGGGCGCGCTTCACCTCGTCGCGTTGCGTGGCACCAGCGAGGGCACCCATGCGCACACCTTCCGCGCGCGGATCGCCGATCACCGTACCGCCGAGGCGCTTGCCCAGCGCGATCCGCACATCCTCCACCACGTTCTGCGGCACCAGGATGCGGCGCGCGCCGGTGCAGCGCTGGCCTGCTTTCAGCGTCATCTCGCGGCCCACTTCCTTGATGAAGAGGTCGAACTCCTCCGTGCCGGGCACCGCATCCGGACCAAGCACGATGGCGTTGAGGCTGTCGGCCTCCATGTTGAAGGGCACGCTCTCGTCGATGATGCGGTCGTGGCGCTTCAGCATGCGGCCCGTGCTGGCGCTGCCGGTGAAGGTGACCACGTCCTGGTGCATCACGTGATCGAGCAGGCCGTTGGCGCTGCCCACGATCAGCTGCAACGCGCCTTCGGGCACGATGCCGCTGGCTACGATGTCCTTCACCATCGCTTCGGTGAGGTAGCTGGTCACGGTGGCGGGTTTCACCACGGCGGGCACCCCGGCCATCCAGTTCACGGCCACCTTCTCCAGCATGCCCCAGATGGGGAAGTTGAAGGCGTTGATATGCACGGCCACGCCCTCCTTGGGCACCATGATGTGGTGGCCGATGAAGGTGCCTTCCTTGCTGGTCTTGATGGCTTCACCGTCCACATAGAACGGCATGTTGCCCAGCGTACGGCGCAGGCTCGCGTTGGCGAACAGGTTGCCGATGCCGCCCTCGATATCCACCCAGCTGTCGGCCTTGGTGGCGCCGGTCTTGTAGCTGATCTTGTAGTAGGTGTCCTTGCGCTCCATCAGGTACAGCGCGAGGGCCTTCAGCATGCGCCCGCGCTCGGGGAAGGTCATCTTGCGCAGGGGCGGGCCACCGACGGTGCGGGCGTAATTCAGCATGGCGCCGAAGTCGAGCCCGCCGCTGCTGGTGGTGGCGACGAGCTCGCCGGTGCTGGCATCAACGAGTTCGGCTTGCTTGCCGGTACCGGCCACCCATTGGCCGGCGATGTAGTTCTGGAGTTGCATTGGTGCGAAGGTAGCGGCCGCCTGCCGGTTCCCATGGACACCGATTGACGTGGATCGACACCGCGTCCATCGTGTCCATTCATGTACGGCGGTGATCTATGCATGGGCCAACGTCATCACGAGCTTGCAGCGAAGCAAAAGCGAAGGCACGCTGTCACTCCGAGCGTAGCCGAGGAGTGGGCGTGTCGGCTCGAAGACTCGCCGTCGCGCTAACCGTTGCAAGTCCTCGGCTGGTCCTGGCCTCCGTGCCGGGAACCAGCCTCCGGGCTTTTTACTTCTATCGCTCACGCGGGATCCGACCGGGTGGCGGTATGTCTCACTGTCCAAGGGTGCGAGCGTACTCGCGCTGTCGCCAGGTCCTGCGCGCAGCATCCTGCAAGTAACTCGGAGCACCCTCTATCGCACACGAACAGGACTGCCACAACGAACTGTTCGGGAACACGCTTGCATAGACGGCCATCCGGTCTCCACCAAAGAAGATCGGCGTAGGGCAGACAGCATCATTCCGGGATCTTCTGAAGTATGAGCGCGCATGGATCGGTACATTCAACCAGGCCGCCACAACAATGGATGGGTCATGGAGCGGAGGACGCCAGCCATCGTAGGCACAGTAGGAGATGTGGTACTTCACGTGCATGCCGAGCATCAGTTCGGTCATGTAATTGTGGGGTACGAGCGATGACTTGCCCGGGTCGTAAAGCGCATCATTCACACGGTCGAAACTGCGGTGGAACCAGGCCGCCATACCAACGGCGAACGCAATGCACAGGAACACACCGGAAATGAACGGTTTGAAGGAGCCTGAAGCAGTGCGAGCGTAGTAGATGATCTGGACCAACAAGAAAATGGGCAGCAGTCCGAAGATGGCCAACGGCCTGATGAAGATCAACAGCGGAATGAACAGGGTCATGCGCCCGAGGAATAGGATGCAATAGAGACAAACGCACGCAGCGATCCCGAACAGGAAGTGTACCGGCACCCGCCAGCGTTGCATTCGATCACGGAACCGTGGATAGAGGATCACCGGCGCGAAGGCGATGACCAACAGAATGGTGGCCCAGAGCACCGGCCGGCAGAACGCCTGATGGTACAGATTCGCGCAGATGGCTCCGGCGCAGAGCGCCAAGTTCCATTTCGTTAGCCTCGGCGAGTTGAAGAGGCGTTGGAGCCGCTGGCGGAAGGACATCGCGCCAAGAACGGACCGGTGAGGGAATTAGTGCCCGAAGTCGAGTTCGCCGGTGCTGGCGTCAACGAGTTCGGCTTGCTTGCCGGTACCGGCCACCCATTGGCCGGCGGCGTAGTTGTGGAGTTGCATTGGTGCGAAGATCGGGATGAATGCCTCAACCGCAACGGCGCGGGGACGCTAACGAATGCGCGACGTTGCGTTCCCGTCGCCGCGCCGTTGCGGTTCAATTGCATTGGTACCCTGGGCTTGTCGAAGGGTTGGGCGTGCCCCTCGCAAAGCCTCGGGTCGCGCTATCCGCAGTAGTCCTCGCTCGTTCCTCGCTGTGGGCTACTTGCTCCTATCGCTCACGCGGAACGCCGACTTGTCATTGAAGCCTCGGATCGTTCATGTAGAACTTCCGATAGCCCTTCGCACAACTGCACTTCTGCCGAAGTGGTCGCTCCGGGAAGACCACCCTGTAGGCCGCGATGCGCTCATCGAACAAGGTAGTCCGTTGACGGGCTCCGAACGGCGCCATTCCGCGCCAGTCCAGGTCGGAGCGGAAGGGAGCGGTGAGCCACACCGCCACTACGATGGAAGGATCATGCAGCGGTGGCCGCCAGCCATCTAATTCGCAGAACGAGAGGTGGTACTTGACGTGCATGCCGAGCATCTGTTCGGTCATGTAGTTCCGCGGCACCTCGTTCGTTGCGCCCTGGCTCAAGGCCGATCGTACCGTCGCGTAGTGCAGGTTGAACCAGGTGGTCATCACCACCGCGAAGGCCAGGCTGAGCGCAACGCCTGCCCCGAAGTGTTTACGGTCGGTTCTAGTCGCCCGGCGGCCAAGCACGAGCACGAGGAGCTGGCCCGAGAGGATGAGCGGGAGGCTGGCGAAGGGAAGAGCCATAGGTCCATTGAAGTGCCCCGTGCTGATCAGGTAGTACGGGATGACCGCAATGGAGAACAGCCCGGCCACGCTCAAGTAGGAGAGGAACACGATGCAATAGAGACAGATGCAAGCGGCGATCCCGAACAGGAAGAACACCAGGCCCTTGACCTGCGCGATGCGATCACGGATCAGGTTGTAGGTGATCAGCGGGGTAAAGACGATCACCAACACCACCGCGGCCCACGGGACCGGTCTACAAAAGACCTGATGGTGTGCATTGGCCATGACAGCCCCCATACAGAGCAGCGCGTTCAACAACACAAGCCACGGAGAAGAAAGCAGCTTATGAAGTCGCTGGCGGAATGACATCGCGCCAATAACGGACCGGTGAGGGAATTAGTGCCCGAAGTCGAGGCCACCGCCGGTGCTGGCGTCAACGAGTTCAGCGTGTTCGGTCGATCCGGTCACTCATTGGCCGGTGGCGTAGTTCTGGAGCTGCATTCGTTTTCGCCCCGATCCTATCGGGAGGGGCTAAGGTAGAATACGGGTGCGAGGGGATGCAGAGGTGTGAGGCGTGAA
>JAHBUM010000259.1 GCA_019638075.1 Flavobacteriales bacterium
GGCGCTGAAGGAGTGCCATTCGGCGTTCACCTCGCGCATGTGGTCCAGCAGCGGTGCGTTGGTGTTCGGTGCCAACTGGCCGAAAGCGGCCGTGGACACGAAAAGAGCGGAGAGTAGAAGGTCGCGTGTCATCGTCGTCGGGTTTGCGTTCCTGATCGTGGGTACATGTGGAAGACGGCGGTCGCCAGCCATTCGCTGCCTGAGCGGTGATGGGAAGTTACATTCGATCCCGAACGAATGCTTGCCGCATGCTGAAGATCGCCATCGTCGGACCCGAAAGCAGCGGGAAGACCACCCTCGCCGAAGCCTTGATGTTCCACTATCACGGTGGATACATCAGCGAGGTGTCGCGCGAGCACCTTGAGGAACTGGACCGCCCGTACGAAGAGCATGACCTGTTGGAGATCGCGCGTTCGTTGGAGCAACTGCATGGCGGCGCGGCTGAGGTGGCCCGCGAGCACGAGGCGGCCATCACCGGGCAGGAGTTGCATCAGGTGAAGCGGATCCGCAGGCCGATGTTCTACGACACCGATACGCTCAACATCAGGATCTGGAGCCAGGAGAAGTATGGGCGTGTACATCCGGAGATCGAACGCATGGTGCATGAGACCCACTACACGTGGCGCCTGCTCTGCCGCCCCGACATTCCCTGGGAACCGGACCCCCTGCGCGAGAACCCGCACGACCGCGACCGCCTGTTCGACGTGTGGGAGCGGGAGTTGAAAGCGCTGGGCCTGCCCTACACCATCATCGAAGGCACGCGCGAGCAGCGCATGCGCACGGCCACGAACATGGTGGATGTGTTGATGGAGAAGGATGCTTGAAGGGTGGGGGGCATGTGCCCATAGGCAAGCGCATCTTGGAAGATGTTCAAGCTTCAAGGCACAAGCTCAAAGCTTCAAGCTCAAAAGACTTGAAGCTTGAAATTTCGAGCTTGAAGCTTTCCCGTCAAGGGGGACCACCAAGGAGACTGACAACTGGCCCCTGACAACCGACAACTACCTCGCCCTTCTTCCGGTCCATAGCCCCCGCCTGCGGTTCCAAGGGAAATACAAACAGGTTCTTATCCTTGCACCATGCGGAAATGGTGGCTGGTCATCGTGGTGGCGCTGCTGGGGCTGTCGAGTGTCCACTCCACGGCCATGGCGCAGGATGGTGTCTCGCGCAAGAAGCAGGAACGCATCCTGGAGAAGAAGGCCCGCAAGGAGAAGAAGGAGAAGGTGAAGAAGGAGCGGTACGACAGGCGGCGGCACCTTTCATTGCAGGACAAGGCCGCCCGCAAGCGCATCCGCCGCCACACCAAGCGTGCCGATAGGCGGGGGAGCGGCGAGCACCGCGATGGTTTCTTCCGCCGCACCTTTGGCTGGTGAGCGATCCTCCGCTTCCGGCGCACTTCGACCTTTGCTCGTTCGGCACTACCACGGAAAAGTCAGGGGCGGATATATTGCGGGCATGTTACTCTCCCGTCATCTTGGGAACAGGCTGCATGCCACTGATCTCCAGCCTACATCGGCGGGGATCCCAGCCGGGACGCCGGTCGTGGTCAG
The DNA here is from genome assembly GCA_019638075.1 of Flavobacteriales bacterium. Lineage (GTDB taxonomy): Bacteria > Bacteroidota > Bacteroidia > Flavobacteriales_F > PHOS-HE28 > PHOS-HE28. The sequence continues at coordinate 1,548 of JAHBUM010000259.1, forward strand.
GAAGGCGGAAGGAGGAACTTTCTATATTAGCGCCCCCTCGTTGCCCTGTTACGCAGAACGCAAAACCTACCGTTGATGTTGAGAAGGCTATTCTCCACAGTCGTCCTTTCCATTGTCGCCTCCGCTGCGGCCCTCGCCCAGACCGGCTCAGGCAGCCTGAAAGGAAAGATCACCGACAGGAGTTCCAAGGAACCCCTGCCCTTCGTGAACGTGGTGGTCGAACGCAACGGCACCCAGGTCTCCGGTGGGGCCACCGATTTCGATGGTGAATACTTCATCAAGCCGCTTGACCCCGGCACCTACGATGTCATCGTAAGCTATGTGGGGTACCAGCCCTACAAGCAGACCGGCGTGGTCATCACCAACGGGAAGATCTCCTTCCTTGACATCAGCCTCAACCAGGGGGTGGAACTGAAGGAGTTCGAGGTGGTGCAGTACGTGGTGCCCCTTATCGATAGGGATGGAGGCGCTTCGGGTGGAACGGTTACGCGCGACCAGATCGCCAAGATGCCGGGGCGTTCGGCCACTTCGATCGCCACCACCGTGGCTGGTGCCAGCGATGCGGGCACAGGCGGGGGCGTAAGCATCCGTGGTTCCCGTACCGAGAATACCTATTACTATATCGATGGTGTGAAGGTGCCCGCCGGTGCGGGTACAGGCCTTCCCAAGAGCGCCATCGAAGAGGTGCAGGTGATCACCGGTGGTGTGCCCGCCAACTTCGGCGACGTAACGGGTGGTCTCATCAACATCACCACCCGTGGCCCCAGCCGCAATTTCTTCGGCGGCGTGGATTACCTCACTTCGGGCTACAAGGTGGGTAAGGACATCACCGACATCGTGGGCCTGGACAAGTATGCGTTCAATCAGGTGGAGGCAAGCCTGAGCGGTCCCATCCTGTTCAAGAAGGACAGTCTGGGCAACAAGGCCAAGCCACTTATCGGCTTCTTTATATCCGGCCAGTACACCAACGTGGTGGATGGGTCACCGTCATACATCGGTGATCTGCGGGTGAAGCGCGATGTGCGCGAAAGGCTGCTCGCCGAGCCGGTGCAGTTGCGGCCCAACGGCACCAACGATGTGATCATGGCGTATGCCAGCGATTACCTGCGCACCTCGGACATCGAGAAGCTGAAGACCCGCCAGAACGCGGGTGAAGTGAGCTACCTGGCTTCGGGCAAGATCGACATCACCACCACGCCCACCATCAACCTCACCGTGGGCGGCTCGGTGGACTACTCCAACAGGCAGAGCTTCAACCGGGACAATTCCCTGCTCAACGCGGAGAACAATTCCCGCATCAAGGAGAGCACTTGGCGCGGCTTCGTCAAGTTCACCCAGCGTTTCGTGAACCGCACGGCCGAGGAGGAGAAGAAGAGCACGGTCAGGAACGCTTTCTACACCCTGCAACTGGACTACTCCCGCTATCAGAACAAGATCGAGGATTACGTGCATGGCGACAGGCTCTTCGATTATGGGTACGTGGGCAAGTTCCAAACGCTTACCGCACCGCAGTTCGATCTGGTGGCGGGCAAGCCCGGCCAGTTGACCCAGACCGGTGCGCAGGACACCCTGGTGATCTTCACGCCCGGCACCCAGAACCCGGACCTGGCCGCCATCAACACCTACTACTTCAACGCGCTTCCGCAGGAGCACTTCCCCGTATCCACGCTTACCCCCTTCGGCGTTCAAGATCCCTCGTACATCGGCTACTACCGCACCCGGGTGGAGGCCCAGAACCGGGGCGCGCTGTGGAACGGCCAGCGCCCGCGTACGCTGTACGATCTGTGGAACAACATGGGCTTCATCGACAACCCTGCGGGTGCCGAGTACAGTAAGCGCTTGAACGACCAGGTCCGGTTCTCCGCGTTCGGCAGTGCCGATGTGGGCAACCACGCGGTGGCCGTGGGGGTGGAGTATGAGCAGTACACCCAGCGCCGCTACGATCTGGCCCCGGTCGGGCTATGGAGCCGCGCCCGCGATCTGACCAACGACCATCTGGTATGGGATACGGTCGCGGTGGGTAGGTACGAGATCCCCGGCCACACGCTGCCCTACGTGTTGAGCGACCGGATCGGGTCGGGGAACCAGCGCAATTTCGACCGCAACCTGCGCACGGCGCTGGGCCTGGACCCGAACGGCGGCGACTTCATCGACGTGGATGCGCTGGACCCCAGTGTGTTCTCGTTGGACATGTTCTCGCCGGACGAGTTGATACAGAGCGGCAACAGCTTGGTCTCCTACGTGGGCTTCGACCACCTCGGCAATAAGCTGAAGAGCAAGCCCAGCTTCGCCGATTTCTTCACCGGCAGGAACGATCAGGGGCAGTACAGCCGGTTGCAGGCGCCGTTCCAGCCCATCTACATGGCGGGCTATGTCATGGACAAGTTCACCTTCGACGACATCATCT
>JAHBUM010000026.1 GCA_019638075.1 Flavobacteriales bacterium
ATGAGGATGACGACGATGATGATGAGGCGGAGGAAGAGGCTGCCGCACCGGTGAAGCCTGTGGAAATGCCCACGCCCCCTCCTACCGGGCAACGCCAACATACCGGACAGCCCGGCCAGCAGGATCGCCCGCGCCGCGAACGCATGCCCCACGACCAACAGCGCGACCAGAACCGCGACCAGCAGCGCAACGATGCCGGGCCGAGGCAGGGGAACCAAGGCCAGCGCAACGACCGCCAGCAGCAGGACCGCCGCGACCAGCAACAGCGCGACCGGCAGCAAGGCGACCAGCGCAGCGATCGCGATCAGCAGCAACGCAACGATCAGCAGCGGAACGATCAACAGCGCAACGACCGCAACCAACAGCGGAACGATCAGCAACGCAACGACCCACAACGCAACGATCAACGCCAGCACCAACAGCAGCAGCGCGAGCAGTACAACTTCGAGGCCTTTGTGGAGACCGAGGGTGTGCTGGAGGTGATGCCCGAGGGCTACGGCTTCCTGCGCAGCAGCGACTACAACTATCTGGCCTCGCCCGATGATGTGTACGTGAGCCAGCAGCAGATCAAGCAGTACGGCCTCAAACTGGGCGATACCGTGCATGGCTACGTGCGCCCGCCGCGCGAAGGCGACAAGTTCTTCCCGCTGGTGAAGGTGGACGTGATCAACGGCCGCGATCCGGAATGGGTGCGCGACCGGGTGCCGTTCAAGTTCCTCACTCCGCTCTTCCCCGACGAGAAGTTCAGCCTCGCGGGCAAGGACACCAACATCAGCATGCGCGTGCTGGACCTCTTCGCCCCCATCGGCAAAGGCCAGCGCGGCCTGATCGTGGCGCAACCGAAGACCGGCAAAACGGTATTGCTGAAGGATGTGGCCAACGCCATCGCCGCGAACCACCCCGAAGTGTACCTGATCGTATTGCTGATCGACGAACGCCCCGAGGAAGTGACCGACATGGCCCGCAGCGTGAACGCCGAGGTGATCGCCAGCACCTTCGATGAGCCCGCATCGCGGCACGTGGCCGTGGCAGGCATCGTGCTGGAGAAGGCGAAAGCCCTCACCGAATGCGGCCACGACGTGGTGATCCTGCTGGACTCCATCACCCGCCTCGCCCGCGCCTACAACACCGTGCAACCCGCCAGCGGCAAGATCCTCAGCGGTGGTGTGGATGCCAACGCACTGCAAAAGCCGAAGCGCTTCTTCGGCGCCGCCCGCAAGATCGAGAACGGCGGCTCGCTCACCATCCTCGCCACCGCACTGGTGGATACCGGCAGCAAGATGGACGAGGTGATCTTCGAGGAGTTCAAGGGCACGGGCAACATGGAACTACAGCTCGACCGGAAGATCAGCAACCGCCGCATCTTCCCCGCCATCGACATCATGAGCAGCGGCACCCGCCGCGACGACCTGCTGCACCACAAGGACGTGCTGCAACGCACGTGGATCCTGCGCAAGCACCTCGCCGACATGAACAGCGTGGAGGCCATGGAGTTCGTGAAGAAGCACATGGAGGGCACGAAGAGCAACGAGGAGTTCCTCGTGAGCATGAACGGTTGATGAACCTCTCCCTGATCGCGGTCGGAGCGGTGATGGGCCTTCGCCTGTTGCTCTTCAAGCTGGGCAGGCCACCGGAGGGAGCCGACTTCATGCTCGTGCATTTCCTCGCGATCGTCACCGTCGTGTTCTTCACCGGCCAACGGCTGCTGAACGCCGATGCACGCACCACCTTCCCCGATCTGATGCGCGAAGGCTTCAAGAGCGCCGCGGTCTATGCCGTGATCTACGGCCTGTTCCTGCTGGCCTATTACCACTGGGTGGAACCCGCGCACTTCACCACACGCGTGAATGACATGGTGGCACGCGGTATCGCGGACGGTCAGCCGGAAACCGTAATACGCCCACGGCTGGAGAAGTTCTTCACCCCGTTCAACTACGCGAGCATGACCTTCTTCGCGTTGCTGCTGGCCGGTGGCTTCAACGCGCTGGCCGTGGGGCTGCTGCACCACAAGATGCTGCGGAAGCTCAGGCGATGAACGCCTCGCTCAGCGCCTGAAGGTCCAGCCCGCCGAAATTGCCGCTGCTCATCAGCAGAAGCACCGCACCTTCCTCGGGCACGCCGACTTCCTCCTTCCACCCTTCGCGCACCGCACCGATCACCGCGATCGGGTCGTTCAGCACCTGCACATCGGGGCGGGCGAAGGCGCGCTGGATGCGCTCGGATGGGATCGGCGGCAACCGCTTCAATTGCACCGCGTGCGGGTCGTAGAAGACGATGGCACGATCGGCCTCGTCCATGCAACCGGCATATTGATCGAGGAAATCCTCGCTGAGGCTGCTGTACGTGTGCAGTTCCATGCACGCGATCAGCTGGCGGCCGGGGAACTGTTCGCGCACCGCTTGCACGGTGGCCTTCAGTTTGCTGGGCGAATGCGCGAAATCCTTGAACACCAAGCGCTGCGCGTTGCCTCCTATGCGTTCCAATCGCTTGGCCGCACCGTGGAAGCTGGCGATCGCCGCGTTGAACTCCGTATCGCCGATGCCGAGCAAGTGGCACACGTGGCGCGCGCCTTCCATGTTCTGCAGGTTGTGCTGCCCGAAGACCTGTAACGGCACATCACCCGAGTGCACCTCCAAGATGGTGACACCACCCTCTATACGATGCTTTGGCACGCCGTAACCGATGCGCTGCACGTTCACCTCCGGCGCTTCGGAGAGCTTGCGCACTTCTTCATCCTCCCGGCAATAGACCAGCTTGCCGCCGGGCTCGATGGCCGCGATGAACTGCCGGAACTGGTCCACGTAGCTGTCGAAGGTCTTGAACACGTTGATGTGGTCCCACGCGATGCCGCTGATGAGGGCGATGTCCGGCTTGTAGAGGTGGAACTTCGGCACGGGTTCCAGTGCCGAAGCGAGGTACTCGTCGCCTTCGATGATGGCCACCTTGCTCTTGTCGCTCAGCTTCACCATGCAATCGAAACCGTCGAGCTGGGCACCCACGAGGTAATCGAACTCCACACCCGCATGCCGCAGCACATGCACGATCATGCTGGTGATGGTGGTCTTGCCGTGGCTTCCGCCGATCACCACGCGGGTCTTGCCCTTGGTGCGCTCGTAGAAGTACGAGGGATAGCTGAACACCGGTATTCCCAGTTCCTGCGCGCGCTTCAGCTCGGGGTTGTCCAGCCGTGCGTGCATGCCGAGGATCACCGCCGAAAGCCCGGAATGGATGCGCAGCGGATCCCAGCCGAGGCGGTCGGGCATCAGTCCCAGCCGTTCCAAGCGGCTACGGCTGGGCTCGAAGATCTCGTCATCGCTCCCGCTCACATCGAAGCCCTGCTGGTGCAGTGCGATGGCGAGGTTGTGCATGGCGCTTCCGCCGATGGCGATGAAATGGACCTGTTGGGACATGCTTTGTACGCCGTAGCGTGTTTTACTTGCCGTAGCCCTGCCTTGTACACCGCAGCGATACGCCTTGCTGCACCGAAGCGGCTATGCTAAGGCGAAGGAGGTGTGCGAAGGCAAGGCGAAGACGTGGGTTTCGATGGAACGATGATCGCTCGTGATGTGAGGCAAAGCTGTTGATCCATGGATCTGCTGCTCAGCCGTTCCCACACCGGAAATGAACGTGGCGGTGTGAGCAGCGAGGCGGATGGCGCAGAGGGGCTATGGCCCATCCCACGGCCTCGGCTCTCTTCTGCTGGGCAGCAGACCTCTCCGTTGGAAAAATGCGCCTGACCTGGCGAATGGCAGCCCGCACCTGACGAAATTCTATATTCACCCCCTCTACAAAACCAACTGAACATGGGAATGCTAAAGGAGTTCAAGGAGTTCGCGATGAAGGGCAACCTCGTCGACATGGCAGTCGCCTTCGTCATGGGTGGCGCCTTCGGCAAGGTCACCTCTTCGTTCATCGACGGTATGGTGATGCCGCTCGTGGGTCAACTGACCGGCGGTGTCGACTTCAACAACAAGAAATGGATACTCACTTCGGCGGCTGGCGAGGTGAAGGACGCCGCAGGCAACGTGGTCACACCTGCCGTGGCCGAAGTAGCCGTGAAATGGGGCACGTTCGTTACGGTGGCGATCGAATTCTTGGTGATCGCCTTCGTGATGTTCATGGTCATCAAGGCCATCAACAAGATGAAGAAGGCCGAGCCCGCTCCCCCGCCCCCCGGCCCCACCAACGAGGAGAAGCTCCTGATGGAGATCCGCGATGCGCTGAAGAAGTAACGGATCGCATCTGTCACAAGGAAGCCCTTCCGCCCAGCGGAGGGGCTTCTTCGTTCAGCACGGCTTGAACGACCCCGATGCGGGATCGAAACGAAGCCCTTCGCTGGAGAAGACCTGTTGCAGCACTCCACTGGACCGTGCCTCGGCTGTGGTGCCCGCCCATAGCCTGCGGTCGTGGATCAGCAGTACACGATCGCACAGGTCCAAGGCGGTCTGGAGGTCGTGCGTGGAAAGCAGGACCGCCTTCCGCCGCGAACGGGCAAGATCGCGAAGCGTCCGCAGCAGCCGCACGCGGTTCACGAGATCGAGGAAGGCCATCGGCTCATCCAGCAGCATCACGGGCGTGTCCTGCGCCAACGCACGGGCGATCATCACGCGCTGCGCCTCGCCATCGCTCAGGTGCTGCAACGAACGGGCGGCGAAGCCCTCCACGTCCATAGCCTTCATCGCATCGTCGATCTGCCGCAGATCGTGCGCACCGGCCCGGCCGAAATGGCCTGTCCACGGCTGGCGGCCGAGGGCCACGATGGTGCGCACATCCAGCAGGCCCGCCTGCGGCCTTGCGGTGAACACCACCGCGATGTGCCGTGCCCTTTCAGATGCGCTCATCGTGCGCAACGCATGCCCACCGAGTTCAATGGAACCCGTCAGCGGTGCGTGCAGCCCGGCCAGCGTGTTCAGCAATGTGGACTTGCCGCCACCGTTCACACCGATCAGCGCCACCAGTTCACCGGCATGCAACTCCATGTCCACGGCTTCGATCAAGGGCTGTCCGGCATATCCAACGGACAGCCCACGGGTGGCGATCGGCGCGTTCATGCGGTGCGGGCCCAGCGTTTGCCGCTCCACAGCACCCATGCCACCACGGGGGCACCAAGGAGCGAGGTCACGGCGTTCAACGGAAGCCCGGAGAGGGCGGGCATCTTCACCACGAGGCCGCAGAGCAGCGCCAATGCACCGCCGGTGAGGATGGTCGCAGGAAGCAGCACGGCATGATCGCTGGTGCGGCACAGCGCGCGCGCCACGTGCGGCGTGGCAAGCCCGAGGAAGGCGATGGGCCCGCAGAACGCGGTGATGGTGCCCGCGAGCAGCCCGGTGGCCCACATGATCGCGCGGCGCGTGCGGGCCACGGGCACACCGAGGCTTCCGGCATAGGCATCGCCCAGCAGCAGTGCGTTCAGTGGCTTCATCAGCCACAGCGCGGCCCCCAGTCCGGCGATCACCGGCAGCGCCAGCCAGACCATGCGTTCGCTCACCACCCCGCCGAACGAACCCATGCCCCAAAGCACATAGCCTTTCAATGCACTTTCCGGTCCTGCCACCTGCAATACGTCGATGATGGCGCCGCAGAGGTAGCCCACCATGATGCCGACGATGAGCAGCGCGACGCCATCACCCATCCGCCGGTCGGCCAGCATGATGAGCACGAGGATCGCCATGGCCCCGGTGAAGGATCCGATGATCACGGCCATTTCCAGCGGAAGCCACGACAGGATCCATAACGGGCGCGCGAGCATGAGCACCGCAACGCCCAAGCTCGCACCCGAGCTAAGCCCAAGCACGGAAGGCCCTGCAAGGGGATTGCGGAACAAGGTCTGCATCAGCAGCCCGCACGCCGCCAAGCCGCTTCCGGCAAGCACGGCGGTGATGGCTTCGGGCAGGCGCACGTCGCGTACGATCCGGGACGGGCCATCAGCACCCACGCCACCGAAAAGGGCATCCAGCACCACGCCTACGCCCAACGGAACAGGCCCCACGAGCAGGTGCAGCACGAAGAGCAGCACGATCGCGATGGCCAGCGTCACCAGCAGCAGGGTGTTCCGTGCCGTCATGCGGCGAAAGTACCGTGCGGGGGGAGTGCGGGGCAGGGTGATAGCGTGCGAAAGTGCAAGAGTGCGAATACCCGATGGAGCAAAGGGTGGTAGGGGCAAATGGAGCAATGGCACAATGGAGGAATGGAGCAAAGGGTGGTTATCAGCAGGCTCAAGCATGGCGCGGGCGTCCTTCAGGCACCTTTGCTCCATTGCTTCATTCCTCCATTAACCCTGTGCAGGCTTGGGCAAATGCGATAATGGACATCGCATCCTGTCCCTCGCACGCTATCACCCTCGCATCCCACCCACACCACCGAGTGCGCGGTTGTTGCGATCTTGGTGCCGATGAAGAAGCGTCCACCCAGCGGCATGGGCGGTCTGGTGTACAGCACCGACCGTTCGGTGAGCACCGCAAGCAACCCCGCCACACTACCGCCCCAACAGCAGGATCTCCGCATCCATCTGGATCGGCTGAAAGGCAACAAGGAAGTGACCCGCATCGTTGGGTTCGTTGGCAAGGATACCGATCTGGATGAGCTTGGACGCGCGCTGAAGAGCAAGTGCGGCGTGGGCGGCAACTCCAAGGATGGCGTGATCCTGCTTCAAGGCGACCACCGCGACAAGGTGCTGGCCTATCTTTCGGACAAAGGCTACAAAGCGAAGAAGGCAGGCGGATGAAAACCACACTTGCGACGAACAACATGATGCAACGCTTCCTCACCCTTCTTGGCACCATCGCCCTGATGGCCGCCGCCGCTCACGCGCAGATCGCACACGACCTCACCGTGTTCTCCGAGGACGGCAAGGCGTTCACCTTGGTCATCAACGGGCAGGCCGTGAACGCGGAACCCGCCACCAGCGTCACCGCGCCGAACATCAACTTCGACTATGCGAAGGTGGTGGTGCGCTTCGCCGACGGGACCACGCCGGATATAGAGCGGAAGAACCTGCAGATCGCCACGCCGGGCACGGGGCCGAAAGGGCCGGTGGCCGCAGTGTACGCCATCAAGGAGAAGAAGGGCGAACAGGTGCTGCGGTTCGTGTCGCGGTCGGACAAGAAGATCCAGAACACGCCGGTGATCATCATCAACTGAACCCATGCAGGCACCCGAATGCCCCCACTGCAAGGAGGCCATGCTCCCCGGCTATCTGCTCGATCATGTCCACGGCTACTTCGTGCAAGGCACGTGGGTGGCCGGGCAGCCGGAGAAGTCGTTCTGGTCGGGCCTGAAGATGCGGGGCAAGGTGAAGCACCCGGTCACCGCGTACCGCTGCGAACGCTGCCATCTGCTGGCCTCGTATGCCCACCCGCAGCCACCGAAGTGAGCCGGGCATCCACCGGTTCACCGCTCTGCTGGAGCGCCAGCCGGGCCGGTACGGCTGGAGCTACGTGGAGTTCCCGCACGACGTGAAGGCGCTCTTCGGCAGGCGCGGCGAGGTGCGCGTGAAATGCCTGATCAACGGTGTGGCGGCGGACCGCGCCCTGATGCCCACGAAGAGCGGCATCCACATCATCGCGCTGGGCGCCGACCTGCGGAAGAAGGCCGGTATCCACAAGCCCGGCGATCCGGTACACGTGGAGCTATGGCTGGATCCCGATCCGGGCCGTATCGACGTGCCTGCTGAACTGGCGGAAACACTGGACTTCATGCCCGGTATGAAGGCGGCGTGGGAGAAGCTCACCCCGGGCCTCAAACGCGGCATGTGCCACTGGATCGGCAGTGGGAAGACGCAGCCAACGCGCGAGAAGCGCATCGCCGAACTGTTGCGGCGGCTGGAAAGCGGTCAGCTCCGGCGGGCACCGGACCGGTGATCAGTTCAAGGCAGGCCGCACCAATACTCGGCCTTCTCGGGATCGAGGCGGTTGAACAGGGGCAGTTCCATACCGGGGTTCACCAGCAGCAGGTCGTAGGCATCGAGCGCCGTCATGAACTGCGCGCCTTCGGTGGACAGTTCGATGTTCAGGTGCTGGTCGCTGGCGCGCTCGGCACGCGGCTTCACAAGCCCTTCGCGCAGCAGACCACCTTCACCAGCACCTGTGCGCTTGGTGAACGCGCGGATGTCCATGTAGCCTTTTAGCAGATGCTGGCGCAGCAGATCGGCACGTTTGGCGCGCCAACTGTCGCGTCCGGCGTTCACGCGCATCTCCTCCGCTGCCGCGAACTGTGCCATGGTGGGTTCGGCGTATGTCTCCTTGAAGTGCGCGTTCGGCGCGGGATCGTTCTTCAGTTCAAGGAAAAGCGGCGCGCTCTTGCCGGGGCGCACGAGCACCAGCTCCTTGTCGGGGATGTAGAGCAGGAACTGTTCGCCCAACTCGGTGGGCACGTAGCCATGGTACCGTTGGAACTCGCTCCACTCCTCGCGCTTGCGCACCAACCCGCAGCGGACCAATGGCCCAAGGGAGGTATGGCGCCCCAGGAAATCGCTCAATTCCTCGTACCCCTGTTCCCGCGACCGCTGTATGCGGTTCCATCGGGCTTCGAACACCTGTGCGGACATGGTGCCAAGGTCAGGCGGGAACAGAATGCCGCCGGAACCGCCATCGCGGGGTTACCAACAACGCCGTGTTCCATGGTGTCGAAAAAAGCGCCGGAACCCTTGTCCATGAAGGGTTTCAGCCCACCATCCCGCCATTCCAGCAGGCCGGTGAAACTATCAACAACGGGGTTGTTGGATCAGACGCTCAAGGCATCACCACCCTGCGGGTGATCCGTTCATCGCCCACTTGGATCCGCACCAGATAGAGCTGGGCTTCCTGTGCCACGGGGATGTCCACGTAGGCTGAGGACACCACCCCGAGATCACGGCTTGCGACCAAGGCACCCTGCACCGTGAACACCGACACGTTCACCGGAGCGGCCGCGTCCCTTTTGTAGATGAACCCGATGCGGCGGGCGTTCGCATCGGGAAGCAGGGCCAGGATGTCCTCGGACCGGATGTTCTGCACGTTGGTGGTGATGGAGCAGTTCGTCGGATCCAACTGGTTGGCGGCTCCCGGCGTTGGGCATCCGATCACGAAGTCGGCGTCGTTGTCATTGGTATCCGAGCCATCGGGCCAGCGACACAGGCTCAGGCCATCCTGCGCGTTGCTGTCCTCGGCCGTGGTGCCGGTGCCTTCGGTGTATCCCGGCACGCTTCCGCCATAGCTCAGCGCATCGAAGATGGTGCCGTCCAGCACGGAGACAAGCGCAATGGCATCCGGCGATCCGTTCTGGATGAGGTTGGTGGCCGGTGTGGCCACATGATCGCAGTTCAGCGTGAGGCCTTGGTTGGCGCAGATCACGAAGTAGGCGCCCGGTGCGATCGCAGGCCAAGAAGAGCTCTCGATGGTGCGGTATTCAGCGGCACCGCCATTGTTCCCGTTGATGAGGACCACCCTCAGGTTCGCCAGCGGGAAAAGCGCATCGCCGATGTTCTTGATCTCAAGGAATTCGGCGTTGTCGGTGCCGACCTGGTCGTAATCCACCTCGTTGATCACGACCTGTGCGACACACGGCGCGCAAACCAGAAGGGTGGAGAACAGCAGGGCCGGATGGGTGTAGCGTTGTTTCATCGTTGATGGGTGTGGGGATGTGAAGGTAGATCAATGGCAGCGGATGGCGGACACCATGCTCGCATGGACTGTACAGCGTGGCATTCCATGCCTGGGCGTGAATAACGAGGTGGGCCCCGGTACCAAAAGCCCCGATGGGTTGCTACCTTGGCAACAAGCATGAAGGCCATCCGAGAACGGTCCCGCCAGTGTTGGATCACCGTGTTGGTGATGTGCATCGGCCTGCGCGCATACGGTCAGGTGTCCATCACCACCGGATCGTACACGCAGGATTTCGGCACCACCGATGTGACGAGCTGGACGAACAACGTGACCTATCCGGGTTGGTACAGATCCTCAGCCACGTTCGCAGGGCATGTGAACATGACGGCTGCGGCCCCCACGAACACAGGTGGGTTCTACACCTACGAATGCAACGGCAACAATGACCAGAAGATCGGTTCGCGCGCAAGTAGTGGGACCGGCCTGAGCAATATCCGCTATGGCGTGGTCCTGCGGAACCAGACGGGAAGCACCATAAACAGCCTTCGCGTGGCCTATACCGGATACCAGCTTTCACTGGCCCAGAACGGGGGTGTGGTGAACACCCTCGCCTTCGACTTCGTTACATCGGCGAGCCTTCCGTCCATCACCGCCACGGCCACCGCGTCCGTCGCCGCGCTCAACTTCGATCAGGTGACGAGCAGCGGGGTGGCCGGGTCGGCCCAGATAGAAGGGTACCCGTGCACCCGGTCGCTGGCGATAAGCGGCTGTGTGGCGCTTGCCACCCCACTTGCGAACAACAGCTACATCCTCCTGCGCTGGACCGACGTGGACGACTCGAACAACGACCACCACATGGCGATCGATGACGTGAAGATCGACTTCGACCTCACGGGCGCCACCTGTACCACGTTCCTGCCGATCGAACTGTTATACTTCAGCGCCGAACCGGAGAACGACAACGTGCAGTTGGATTGGGCCACCGCATCCGAACAGGACAATGACCACTTCATCGTCCACCGGGGCGCGACACCCTTCGATCTGCATCCCATCCTACAGCAGGCAGGTGCCGGCACATCACAACGAACGATACTGTACGAGGACCTCGATCGCTCGCCCCTGCCGGGCCTCTCCTACTACCAGCTCCAACAGGTGGACATCGACGGAAGCACGTCGTGGTCCGACATCGTAGCGGTGCAGCGCAAAGCGGATGAGGCCCGGTTCACGGTGTATCCGAACCCCTCACCGGATGGCCGGTTCTTCCTTGGCACCGGGGATGAGCCATGGCTGCTATTCGAGGTGTACGAGGCCGGTGGCCGCCTGATCCAGCGCACATCCGGCTCCGGCCCCCTGAACGAGCTGGATCTTTCCGGCCATCCTGCGGGCACCTATGTGGTACGGTGCATCACCGAAAGGTCATCCCGTTCGGCACTGATCCAGAAGGCTGCGGTGCCGTGAGAGCCTGTTCCGCAACGGCGTTCGTACCGGATGCGTGAACGAACGTTAAAAGCACGGTGGCAGGCAATAGAGGTGGTGTGCGCGTTGTTCACAAACACGACACAACGCCATGATCCGCTCATCCGCCTACTGGGAGCAACACTTCCGACAGAACCTGACCGACCAACGCGTGGACTGGAGCATTCCTCCGGCCATCACATCGGAAGAAAAGGAACGCATCCTGTATTCGCTGAAAGCATGGCAGCTCGGCGAGACCAGCGATGGCAGCCATCTGCTCGCCGCCGCCAGCCGCCACGCCACACGCACCGGTGATCCGCAGTATGTGGAAGCCGTGCGGCAGTTCATCCGCGAAGAGCAGAAGCACGGCGCGAACCTCGGCCGTTACATCGACCTGATCGGCGAACAGCGGACCCGCAAGGACTGGGGTGACACGCTTTTCCGCAAGGTGCGCTACTTCAACAGGAACATGGAGCTGTGGACCATCGCGGTGATCATCGTGGAGAGCTCCGCCCAAGTGTTCTATCAGGCCCTGCACGACGCCACGCGCTGCACCTTGCTCAGGTCCATCTGCAACGACATCCTCATGGATGAAGCGCACCACATCAAGTTCCAGAACGAACGCCTGTGGACCATCTTCCAGCGGAAGGGCTTCTACAACAAAGCACTTTCATTGCTGCTGTATTCCCTGCTGTTCTTCGGCACGATCCACGCCGTGTGGTACGGACACCGGCGGGCGTTCACGGCTGGCGGTGTCGATCGCCCGGAATTCATGCGGGCCATGTACTACAAGTTCTTCAGCACGGTGAAATTCCTGCACAGGCGGTCACCGGCCACGGTGCTTCAACCGGCGCTTGCATGAAGGAACGGCCCGCAGGCCCTTCGGCGATGTTGGGCGAGGCGGAATGATCAACCCTTGATCGCGGCGCATGGGAGGAAAACAAAAGGGACGGCACCGGTTGGCGCCGCCCCTGATGATCCTTTTTCGTGACCAAGTATGGGCGCGAGATCCCGGCCCCTATTTCGCCACCGCCACCGACCGCCTCTCGCGGATCACGGTGATCTTCACCTGACCCGGGTAGGTCATCTCGTTCATGATGCGGTCGGCGATGTTCAGGCTCATCTCGTCGCTCTGCTGGTCGGTGATGCGCTCGCTCTCCACCATCACGCGCAGCTCGCGGCCCGCTTGTATGGCGAACGCCTTGGTCACACCGTTGTAGCTCATGGCAAGGCTCTCCAGATCCTTCAGGCGCTGGATGTAGGCTTCGGTGGCTTCGCGGCGGGCGCCAGGGCGGGCACCGCTGATGGCATCACACGCCTGCACGATCGGTGACAGCAGGGTGGTCATCTCGATCTCGTCGTGGTGGGCACCGATGGCGTTGCACACGTCGGGCTTCTCGCCGTACTTCTCGGCCAGCTTCATGCCGAGGAGCGCGTGCGGCAGCTCGGGTTCCTCATCGGGCACCTTGCCGATGTCGTGCAGCAGGCCCGCGCGCTTGGCGGCCTTCGGGTTCAGGCCCAGCTCGGCGGCCATGATGGCGCTGAGGTTGGCCACCTCGCGGCTGTGCTGCAACAGGTTCTGCCCGTAGCTGCTGCGGTACTTCATGCGGCCCACCATGCGGATCAGTTCGGCATGCAGGCCGTGGATGCCCAGATCGATGCAGGTACGCTTGCCCACCTCCACGATCTCCTCTTCGAGGTTCTTCTTCGTCTTCGCCACGATCTCCTCGATCCTCGCCGGGTGGATGCGGCCGTCCTTCACCAACTGGTGCAGGGCAAGGCGGGCCACCTCGCGGCGCACGGCATCGAAGCAACTGAGGATGATGGCGCCGGGCGTGTCGTCCACGATGATCTCCACGCCGGTCATCTCCTCCAAGGTGCGGATGTTGCGGCCTTCGCGACCGATGATGCGGCCCTTCACATCGTCGTTCTCGATGTGGAACACACTGACGCTGTTCTCCACCGCATGTTCCGTGGCCACCCGCTGGATGGTCTGGATCACGATGCGCTTGGCCTCCTTGTTGGCCGTCATGCGGGCCTCTTCCTGAACATCCTTGATGGTGGCCATGGCGGCGGTGCGGGCCTCGTCCTTCAGGCTTTCCACCAGCTGCTTCTTGGCGTCCTCGGCGTTCAGGCCGCTTATGCTTTCGAGCATCTGCACCTGCTTGCTGTGCATCTTCTCGGTCTCTTCCCGGCGGCGTTCCAAACCGGTCAGCTTCTGTTGCAGATCCTCCTTCAGGCGGTCCACCTGCTTCTCCTTGTTGCCCAGTTCCTGCTGCTGGCGGCTCAGCTGCTGCTCGCGCTGCTTGGCCTTCTCCTGCGCCTGAGCGATGTGGCGCTCGCGCTCGCGCACCTCCTTCTCGTGCTCTTCCTTCAGTTGAAGGAATTTCTCCTTGGCCTGCACGATCTTCTCCTTCTTCAGCGCCTCGGCCTGTACCTCGGCTTCCTTGATGATGCCGACGCTGCGCTTCTTCATCGCGCTGTTCAGCACCATGTATACGATCGCTCCCCCGGCTACAAGGCCGGCGAGGATGCCGATCAGAATGCTCATCATGTCCATGTGTCCACTTTATGTTAAGCGGACCATGTCCACGTCCTCGGCAAGGGCCCGTTCCGGGGCGAAGGCGGGTCTATACGCGGAGATCGGCGAGCATGCGTTCGATGGCTTCCAAGGCCGTGTCCGCTTCGGCCTCCTGCCGTGTGGCGGAGGTGTTCAACGCACGTACCGTCACTTCCAAGGCGGCCATCGCCAAAAGATCCTGCTTGTCGGTCAACGGGTAGTTGGCCTTCAGGCGGGCAATGCTCTCATTGATCTCCTCCACGGCGCGACGCACGTTCACCTCCTCCGATGCCTGTATCGTGAGGGGGTATGCGCGGCCCGCGAGTTCAACCCTGATCGATCGTTCTTCCATGGTTCCGTGCGACCGCCCCTACGCTTTCAGCAGCGCAAGGCATTGGTCTATCTCGTTCACCAGTTCGTCGATCCGTTCCTTCGTTCCCGGATCGGCCGTTCCGCCACCAGCGGAGCGCCCTTTCCGTAGGACTTCGTTCTCCCGTTCCAGCTCTGTCACACGTGCCCGCAACACCTCCTCCTTCCGGTGGTGGTCGCGTACCTCGGCATCCAGTTCCGTTGCCTTGGCGCGAAGCGTTACATGCTCCCGTACGAGACGGGATACCTGCTCCTGCACAGCTTGCAATCGGTCGGTCAGCGTGTTCATCGTGCGGACGGAAGCCCGTACATGGTCCGAGGCCAAAGATAGGATCCCCTGCTTTTCAGGCACCCTTTTTGTTTGAACGCCAAGGTGTTCATCAGGTCCAGCCCGCCCATTCACCCCGGCGGGATCACCGGCATAGCTTGCGCACCTTACGGTATTTCTAATTTGCTGAATTGCTGATCGGCCCCTTTCCGGCGCCACCTACGGGAGGCTGCGGTGCATGGCCCAATCAGCAATTCAGCAAAGAAATCGCATTCCACATCCATGGCCCACACCCCGCTATTCCTGCGCCACAAGATCCTGATATTCAGCTTTGTACCCGGTGTATCGGCGCTGGCCCAAGCCCCGGTGCGCTACATCCACCCCATGGACCACGCGATCGAACTGAGCGGTAATTTCATGGAGCCGCGGGGCGACCACTTCCATTCCGGGTTGGACATCCGCACGCAGGGAAGGGAAGGGATGCCGGTGAAGGCCGTGGCCGATGGCTGGGTGAGCCGCATCAAGATCAGCCCCTATGGCTATGGCAAGGCCGTGTACATCGACCATGCCGATGGGCACACTTCCGTCTACGCCCACTTGCAAGTGCTTCAGGGGGCCGTGGCGAAAGCCTGTCTCGATGCCCAATACCGCCAGAAGGACTTCAGCATCGACTTCACCCCCGAGAAAGGTGCCGTACCGGTGAAGCAGGGCGATGTGATCGCGTTGAGCGGGAATACCGGTGGCAGCGGCGGCCCGCACCTCCACTTCGAGCTGCGCCGCACGGACAGCCAGCACGCCTTGGATCCCGAGGCGCTGGGGATCGAGGTGCCGGACAAGGTGAGGCCGGAGATGATCGGTGTACGCCTCTATCCGCTGAACGACAGTTCCGCGATAGGCCCCTACCCGGCCAAAGCGAAAGGCTTCGCCACGGAAGGCGGCGATGGCACCTATAAGCTGAAGGGCGATGCCGTGCCCACCGCCTACGGCACCGTGGGCCTCGCGCTGCACACCATAGACCGGTACGATGGGCTGGCGGCCAAGTGCGGGGTGCGCCGCATCGAGCTCTTCGTGGACAGCGTGCCCACCTTCAGCATCCTCTTCGATCACATCGACTTCAGCACCACCCGCTACTGCAACGCCCACGTGGACTATGCTCTGTTCAAGGGCAGCAAGATGGAGTACCACCGGTGCTACAAGCAGCCCAACGACAAGTTGCGCATCTATGGCAAGGAACCCGCGCAAGGGCAGATCGCCTTGGCCCCCGGCCAACTGCGCCACGTGCGGTTCAAGGCCACCGACGCCAACGGCAATGTGAGCGAACTGGCCTTCATGCTGAAGGGCGCCACCACCGCAGAGGCGGGCGCATGGCCCCCCACCGCAGAGCCTGCCGGAAGCCTCTTCCGCTACGATACCGAGAACGTGCTGAAGGAGGCCGGTGTGACCCTGACCGTGCCCGCGCTGGCCCTGTACGATGATGCCTACGTGCGGTACGAGCGCAAGCCCGCACCCGCCCGCGCGCTGGCGCCCCTGCACGTGCTGCACGACCCACTGACGCCGCTACAGACCAGCGGCACCGTTCGGATAGAAGTGCCTGCCCTGTCCGAGAAGCTGCACAGCAAGGCGCTGGTGGTACGGGTGGATGGCGAAGGAAAGACCAGCGCCGTGGGCGGCAGCACCTACGCCAATGGCACAGTAACAGCGAACGTGCGCACCTTCGGCAGCTACACCGTGATGGTGGATACCGTGCCCCCCGTGATCACCAACGTGGACCTGAAGACCGACCCCGCAGGCATGAAAGGCCGCTCGCGCTTCACCCTGAAAGTAGCCGACAACCTGAGCGGCGTGGAGAAGTGGAAAGCCACCATGGATGGCGAATGGGTGCTGATGGAGTATGAGCCCAAGACCAAGTCGCTTACGCACACCTTCGACGAGCGCACGAAGGCGCCGGGCACGAAGACCTTCAAACTGGAAGTGACCGACGAGCGCGGGAATACGGCGCGTTACGAGGCGAAGTTCACGCATTGACCGGATGCGTGGGGACCGGTCCCCGCGTTATCTACCCATGCGGAAACGTTCCCTTCTCCTTCTCAACCTGATACTGGTCGCGGGCACGGCGCTCGGCATACGGGCGTTGACCGGTTCCGGCTCCCCGCTGCCCAAGCAGACGAACGACCTGCTTCGCGATGGCGACATCGTGTTCCAAAAGACCGGCGGTGAGCAGGGCCGCGCCGTCCAACTCGCCACCAATTCTCCGTGGACGCATGTGGGCATCCTGTTCCGCGATGGCGACCGGTGGATGGTGTACGAAGCGGTCGGTCCCGTGTGCCGCACACCGCTGGATGAATGGGTGGCCCGTGGCACAGATGGCCATTGGGTGGCCAAGCGCTGGGTGGATGCCGAAAAGATGGATACCGGCGCCTTGCGGAAGAAGCTGATGGCGGCAGGCAAGCGGTTCAATGGCCTCCCCTACGACCTTGAATTCCGCTGGGGCGATGAGCGCATCTATTGCTCCGAACTGGTGTGGAAGATGTACGCCGAAGGGCCCGGCGTGGAGCTTTGCCACCCGAAGCCGATGCGCGACCATGCCTTGGGTTCGCCTACGGTGCAGGAAGTGATGCGCAAGCGGTATGGGGCGGGGCCACCGCTGGATGAACCGATGATAGCACCCAGCGCCCTGTTCGATTGCCCGTTGCTGCGGACGGTGGCCGAATATTGAGGCGGAAGAACGTTCCAAGAGGTCTGTTTACCTTGCCGCCATGTCCCGCCCTGTGATCGGTGCCTTGGCCATGCTGTTGCTGGTGCCCGCCTGCAAGAAGGAAGAAGTGAAGCAGTACAGCGTATCGCTGCGCGCCACCTGTTACGACTGCGTGGTGCAATACGCCTCGGGACCGGCGCGCGGCCGCTACGATACGCTCCATGGCGCGATCAATGGCGCCGATACCGTCCGGGAGACGGGCACGTACACCCTCACGATGAAGGCGGATGAACCGATCTTCTTCCGGGCCTGCCGCATCACCCCGGACAGTGGCAGCTTCGGAGCCATCGAGCTCTTCGCCGAGGGCGACATCCAGCCGCTGTCGGCCACGGTGCCGCGCGAGGTGAACTGCGCCGTGATCAATCAGGCGGTGCAGTTCCGCTGAGGTGGTGGGATGACCGGCGTTCGTGCCCCGAATGGCATGGTCCAACGAATGGACCCACCGATGAACAGCGCGACGTTCGACCCCAGTGAACCGTTCTTCTACTGCGCCACCCCACCCTGGCGCGCGAACTCCATGCACAGCGCCGAAGCCGCCACGGCCACGTTGAGCGATTCGGCACCGCCATTGCGTGGCACCGCGATCACACGGCCCGCCACAGCCCGCACTTCCGCAGAAAGCCCGTGCGATTCGCTGCCCAGCACCAGCACCGCAGGCCGCTGCAACCGCTCGCTGAACACGGACACGCCGCCCATGTCGGCCGCGTAGACGGCGACACCCGCTGCGGCCTCCCGCGCGAGCAACGGCACCAGATCGCTGTAATGCACCCGCACCCGGAAGATACCCCCCATACTGGACTGCACGCACTTGGGGATGAAGGCATCCACACTGCCGTGCGAACAGAGCACCCGCCGGATGCCGAACCAATCGGCCACGCGCAGCACCGTGCCAAGGTTGCCGGGATCGGCGATGCCATCGAGGGCCAGCACCAATTCATCGGCCCCCAGCGCCTCGAAGCCATCCGGCGCGGGCTTGCGGGCGATGGCGATCACTTCGTTGCCGGTCTCCAATGTTCCCACACGTTCCAGTTCGTACGCTGGCACGATCACCGCCTGCCGAAGGCCCATCCGTCCGGCCTGTTCCGCTGTGGCGAGCACTTCCACCACCGGCCAGCCACTGGAAAGCAGTTCGCCCACCACCTTGGGGCCCTGCACGAGGAACTCGCCATGCAGATCGCGGAACTTTTTTTGCTGAAGCGACCGGGCATGCTTCAGCAACTCCTTGGTGCTCACGGGTGCGGGGTATATTTGGCGCTGCCCATCCGGCTGCGGGCCGGGCAGGGGCGCAAATTAGGCAGCCTTCCGCTCCGCTTGCGGCACACCATCCTGCATATCGTGGCCTTCGTGGCGGCGGCCGTGGCCCTTACGGGCTGCGACCCCACGAAGCGGATCCCCGAGGGCAGCCACCTGCTGAAGCACAACAAGGTGCGCACCACCGGGAAGAGCGTGCCCACCGAGGAGCTGCTCGCCATCGTGAAGCAGAAGCCGAACAAGCGCATCCTCGGCGTTCCGTTCTACCTGGGCCTGTACAACCTGGGCGATCCCCAAGCCGCGCAGCAACGGCGCCTGCTGAAGGACAGCCTGTGCATGGAGAAGAACGTGGAGCGGGTGGCGCGCGGAAGGGCTGCGCGGCGCTGCGACCGCTCCACACGCGAGCGCAACGGCGAGCCACCCGTGGTGCTGGACACGATGCTCACCGCACGATCCAGCGAACAGATCAGGCTGTACATGCACAAGGAGGGCTGGTTCCAAGCCACGGTGGAGGATACGATGTACCATCACCGGCGTACGCTCATGGCCCGCGTCCTCCCGAGGCTGTACTGGGAAAAGCGCGGGAAGCCCTACACGCGGCCCAAGGTGGAGGTGGGCTACTCCGTGACCCCCGGCCCCATGTACCGGCTGCGCAACACGACCGTGGAAGTGGACGACCCGACCATACGCGGATACGTGGCCGAAGCGTGGGCGGCCAGCCTGCTGAAGCCAGGCATGCGGTACGACTCGGACGTGCTCGATGCGGAACGCACGCGCATCACCACCCAGTTGAACGAACAGGGCTACCTCTACTTCCACAAGGACCTGATCCTCTTTCTGGCGGACACCACCGTGGGCGGCCATCAGGTGGATCTGCGGCTGCGCATGGAACGCCCCTACGCGCAGGGGAATCGGCACCTCCAAGGCACACCGGAAGGGACCGTGTACCACATCCGCAATGTGACCATACAGACGGAACGCACATCCAGCGCCCCATGGGACACCACATGGCACCAGGGCTATGCGATCCTGCACCGGGGGCCGCTCGCCTACCGCCAGCGCGCGCTCCTAAGCCCCGTGTTCCTGGACCCCGACACCCGCTTCAACATGAAGGATGCCAACAGCACCTACAGCAGACTTACGGCGCTGC
The DNA here is from genome assembly GCA_019638075.1 of Flavobacteriales bacterium. GTDB lineage: Bacteria > Bacteroidota > Bacteroidia > Flavobacteriales_F > PHOS-HE28 > PHOS-HE28. The sequence goes on from JAHBUM010000026.1 coordinate 19,390, forward strand.
GCGTGTTCGACCGGGTGGAGATCGCATACGACACCACGGGCACCGGAAAGCCGGGTATCGCCGACGTGCGGATAGCCGTGCTGCCCGGCAGGCCGCAGAGCATGACCACCGAGGTGTACGGCACCAACCGGGGCGGTTTCCTGGGCACCACCCTCAGCCTCGGCTACAAGCACCGCAACCTGTTGGGCACGCTGGGGTTCTTCCAAGGTCAGGTGAACTTCGCCGTGGAAACGCAGCAGGCCTTCACCCGGGGCGGAGGAACGGTGAGCGGATCCACCACCGGCCTGCGATCCGACGGGCTCTTCAACACGGTGAGCATCGGTCCCGAGGTCACCATCGGTTTCCCAAGGCCGTTCCGCCAGTTCAGTAAATCCAGCGGCGCACGCATGACGGTGAACATGCTGTACAACTTCCAGCGCCGCCCCGATTTCACCCGTACCCTCGCCCGCGGATCCCTCGGCTTCGACTGGTACTCCACCCCCACCCAGCATTGGGACTTCCGGGTCCCCGAGATCAGCGTCATCCGCATCCCTTCCAAGAGCGACGAGTTCAACGACTTCCTGCGGCAGACGAACGATCCGGTGTTCATGAACAGCTACACCGACCACCTGATCCTGAGCGCGCCCAAAGCCACGTTCACCTGGAACACGCAGGGACGGAAAGGCGTGCGCACCGTGAAGTTCCTGCGGTCCACACTGGAGTCGGCCGGGTCGTTGCTCAGCGCCTTCAACCTGCGTACCGGTCGGGATACCCTTACCGGCCGCGACTACGGCACGCTGTTCGGGATCCGCTACGCGCAGTTCATGAAATTCGACAACGACTTCCGCATCAACCGTCCCCTGCACGACCGCAGCAGCATCGCCCTGCGCCTGGCGGCCGGGATCGGCGTGCCGTTCTCGAACCTGGAGGTACTGCCCTTTGAGTCGGCCTTCTTCGGCGGCGGCGCCAACGGCCTGCGCGCTTGGCAGGCCCGCTCGCTGGGGCCGGGTTCGTATTCAGCACCGCTGTTCGCATACGACCGGGTCGGTGAGATCCGCATAGAAGCCAACTTCGAGTATCGTTTCAAACTGATCGGCTACCTCGAAGGCGCGCTCTTCACCGATGTGGGCAACATCTGGAACCGCCGCAAGGACCCCGTACGGCCCGGCGCGGAATTCGAACCCGGCGACTTCCTCAGCGAACTGGCCGTAGGCACCGGCGCAGGCGCGCGGCTCAACTTCGATTTCTTCATCATCCGGTTCGACCTCGGCATGCAGACCAAGGACCCTTCGCTGCCCGTGGGCGAGCGCTGGCTCTTCCAGCCGAAGGACCGCTACAACGCCGAGCAGGCCGCGCTGGGCAACCCCGTGGGACACCGCACCCGGTTCAACCTCAACCTTGGGATCGGGTATCCT
>JAHBUM010000260.1 GCA_019638075.1 Flavobacteriales bacterium
GCGCTGGTGCCCATCTTCAGCTTCGAGAAGGTGGAGGGCAAGATGTTCTCGCCGCTCGCATGGACGCTCGGCTTCGCGCTGCTCGGCGCGCTGATCTTCACCCTTACGCTGGTGCCCGTGCTGTGCGCCGCACTGCTGAAGAAGAACGTGAAGGAGAAACACAGCTTCTTCGCGCGCTTCTTCGACAAGTGGGTGTTCCGGGGCTTCCGCTGGGCCTACGACCGCCCGCGCACCGCGTTCCTGATGGCCGGTGCCGCATTGGTGCTGTCGCTGGGCTCGCTGAAATGGATGGGCACCGAGTTCCTGCCCGAGCTGAACGAGGGCGCGCTGTGGGTGGAGGCGAAGATGCCCATGAGCATGAGCCTGCCCGAGACTGTGAAGATGGTGCGCACATTGCGCGAGAAGCTGAACGAATTCCCCGAGGTGAACGGCGTATTGAGCCAGACCGGGCGCAGCAACGACGGCACCGACCCCAGCGGCTTCTACTACGTGCAGATGCAGGTGAACTTGAAGCCGCTGAAGGAATGGCGCAAGGGCCTGAAGAAGGATGATCTGATCGACGCGATGGACAGGGAGCTGAAGCAGTTCCAAGGCATCAACTACAACTACTCGCAGCCCATCATAGACAACGTGGCCGAGGCCGTGGCGGGCATGAACGCCAACAACGCCGTGAAGATCTTCGGACCCGACCTGCCCACGCTGGACACGCTGGCCACACAGGTGCTCGCGGCCATCCAGCACGTGGACGGCATCAAGGATCCCGGCATCCTGCGCAACGTGGGCCAGCCCGAGATCCAGATCCGCCTGAGCGACACCAAGATGGCCCTCTACGGCGTGAGCACCGCCGATGCGCAGGCCGTGATCGAGATGGCGATCGGCGGCAAGACCGCCAACGTGATGTACGAGGGCGAGCGCAAGTTCGACATCCGCGTGCGCTTCCCTTACGAGTACCGGCGCACCATCGACGAGATCAAGGCCATCCTGGTGCCCACCCTCAGCGGTGCCCGCATCGCCCTGAGCGAGATCGCCACGGTGACCACCACCACCGGCCCGGCCTTCATCTACCGCGACAACAACAACCGCTTCATCGGCGTGAAGTTCACCGTGCGCGACCGCGACCTCGGCAGCACCATCGCCGAGGCGCAGGAGAACGTGGGCCGCGCCGTGAAGCTGCCGCACGGCTACACCATCACGTGGACCGGCGAGTTCGAGAACCAAGTGCGCGCCAGCGCCCGGCTGGGGCAGGTGGTGCCCATCAGCCTCGTGGCCATCTTCGTGATCCTGTTCATCGCGCTGGGCGACGCGCGCAACGCGGGCCTCGTGCTCATCAACGTGCCCTTCGCGCTGGTGGGCGGCATCCTCGCGCTGCACCTCACCGGCATGAACTTCGGCATCAGCGCGGGCGTGGGCTTCATCGCCCTCTTCGGCATCTGCGTGCAGAACGGCGTGATCCTCGTCACCGAGTTCAACGACAACCTCGCGCGCAAGTGGAGCCTCGACGAAAGCATCGTGGAGGGCGTGCGCCAGCGCATCCGCCCCGTGGTGATGACCGCGCTGATGGCGAGCATCGGCCTGCTGCCGGCCGCCATCAGCACCGGCATCGGCAGTGAGAGCCAGAAGCCGCTCGCCATCGTCATCATCGGCGGCCTCATCACCGCCACGGTCTTCATCCTGCTGGTGTTCCCCATCGTGTTCCGCTTCTTCCGCAGGAGGACGCTGCGCAGGCGGGCGAACGCTGTGCAGGCGGGGCTGGGTTGAGCGGCGGGAGATGGTGTCCGGGAAGGATCGCCAATACCGGTTGCGGTGGACAGGGTGGACACGGTGCGGCTACCGTGTCCACCCTGTCCACCTGTGGAATGCGCGGCAGGCCCCCCACCACGCGATCACCGGTACGCGTACGGCTACGTGGTCATGGGGCGCTCCCCTTCCCTTTGCCGGGCAACAGCGCCTTTGGTCCAAGCATCGTCAAGTTCGCCTTGGGGGTCCCGCCCCACCCAATGCCCCCACTATCGACCAACCACTGTCCATAAGCCGTTAGGTGGCTCATCCCCAAGTCACTAAAAGGTCTACTTTTGCCGCTTCTTATACCGACCACCGCCTTCGTACAACCACGGCGGACACAACAATGAGCAACAAGATCAACCCGCACCACCAAGCGACGGAAGAAAGCAAGGATGTGAACCTCGGTGATGTGTACTCCCGTTCCGAACTGTTCATCGAGAACAACAAGAAGGCGCTGACCATCGGCGTGGTGGGCATCATCGCGGTGGTGGGCATCCTGCTCGGCTACAAGAAGCTCGTGGCCGAACCCAAAGCGACGGAAGCCGCCGAGAGCATTTGGAAGGCGGAATACTATTTCGAGATCGACTCGCTGGACAAGGCCCTGAACGGCGACGACCAATGGCCGGGGTTCCTGACGATCGCCGATCAATACGGCAGCACCCCCAGCGGCAACTTGGCGCACTACTACTTGGGCGCCATCTACATGCAGCAGGGCGAGTACGATGCCGCACTGGAGCACTACAAGAAGGCTGACCTTGAAGATGACGTGCTGCGCGTGATGGCCGTGGGCAACCAAGGCGATGCGCTGGTGGAGCTTGGCCGCACCGACGAGGCCGTGAAGCAGTTCGAGAAGGCCGCCGGCATGACGAGCAACGAGCTGATCACCCCGATGTACCTGATGAAGGCCGGGATCCTGCACCAGCAGGCAGCCAACTGGAGCGGCGCGGCCAAGGCGTTCAAGCGCATCGCCGCCGAATTCCCCAACAGCCAGGAGGCGAACACCGCGCGCAAGTACGCCGGACACGCCGAAGCGATGGGCGGATAGCGCATGGCGACTGCGGAACATCATCTTTCGAGCTACGATCCGACCAGCGTCCCCAGTGGCGCTGGTCGTCGTTTCGCGCTGGTCGTGAGTGAGTGGAACCACGAGATCACCGATGCGTTGCGCACAGGTGCCCGTGGAACGCTGCTGAAGCATGGCGTGGCGGAAAGCGACATCGTGGAAACGTGGGTGCCGGGCAGCTTCGAGCTCGCCATGGGCGCACAGCTGATGCTGGAGAAGGGCGGCTTCGATGGCGTGATCTGCCTCGGCAGCGTGGTGCGCGGCGAAACACCGCATTTCGACTTCGTGTGCCAAGGCGCCACGCAGGGCATCATGGCCGTGGGGCTGAAGTTCAGCCTGCCGGTGATCTTCGGCCTGCTCACCGATGACACCATGCAACAGGCCCGCGACCGCAGCGGCGGCAAACACGGCAACAAGGGCGTGGACTGTGCCGTGGCCGTGTTAAAGATGGTTGCACTGAAGCACCGCAAGGGCTGACTTCCGGCCATAACCGCGATCTTGCGGGGGAAAAGCTCCGTCGTAATGCAAATGCGCCCACCGATGGCACCGATCTCACAGATAGAAACATCGGTGAGATCTGTACGATCGGTGGGGAACAAATGAGAGTCCGCCTTGGCGGACGAACCCGCCTGCCGGACAGGTTACGAAAGAGGTCTAAATTCCCCGCCCATGCTGAAGCGTCCGCTACTCCTGCTCGCATTCCTTTCCTGCATACCCCTGTTCTCCGCTGGTCAGGAACAGTCCGATGTGGTGCTTGAAGAATTGTCGTGGGAGGTATCCAACCACTACTCGGCCCTGTTCAATGAGTCGATGCGGTCCACGCCCGTCGCGTTCATCATGGAGGACATGGACGAACCACGGAACAAAGAGGTGGAGAACAGGGTGAAGATGCGGCTCAGTCACTTCTTGATCCAGCGCAGCCGGGCGGCCGATCCCCGGCAATTCCAGTTGGTGGAGCGCGACAGGGTGGATCGGGTGTGGGAAGCGCAGAAACGGTCCTGCTCCGGGGATGTGAGCGAGGACTGTGCGATCGCGCTGGGGAACAACCTCGCGGCATCGAGCCTTGTGATCGGCAAGATCTCGCAGGATGAACGGCCCGAC
>JAHBUM010000261.1 GCA_019638075.1 Flavobacteriales bacterium
AAGCCGATCGGAAGCGCGGCCGACAGCGCACCATCAACATGGATGGAAGATACCACCGTGCCACCAACGAGCGGTGTGAAGGTGCCGCTGGAGGGGACGAAGGTGTAATCGGCCATGTTGGACGATGCGAAGCTGGCGGTCGCCATCAGCTGGCTGTTGCCACCCAGGATCGTGGGGTTGGGGGTGGCGGTCACGCTGGCGATCGTCGGGGCGGCACCATTGTTCGTCACCGTTACGGTGGTGCTGTTCTGGCAACCGTTGCCATCGGTACCCAGCACAGTGTAGGTGGTGCTGGCACTGGGGCTGGCATCCACCGTGGCGCCGGTGGTGCCGCTAAGGCCGGTGACGGGACTCCATGCAGAGGTGTGAGCGCCCGAAGCGGTCAGCGCCACGGCAGGGTTGCCCGGGCAGTAGCTGGCGCTGGAGGGGGTCACCGCGATGGTGGGCAGGGGGTTCACGTCCACCTCGAACTCATCCGTGAAAAGGCTTCCATGGCCTGCGCAACTCACCTCCACTTGGTAGTAGCGGGGGGCTAGGATAACGCCGGTGCTCTGGGTAAGACCGGTGCCCAGGTCCACGGAATAAGGGCCGCCAGAGTTGGTGGCGCTGCGCCACTGTACGCTGATGCCGGCACCACCCGTGGCACCGGAAAGGGTCATCAACAAGCCGGGCGAACCGTCGCAGTAGGCCGTGGGAGCGGTGATGGAACCGGCCGTGAAGCTGCCATCGCACGGTGGCAGCGGCGAAAGCTCATCCGCGCCGATGGAGGGCGGGGTGGGACGGTAGTCGCCATCGAAGTCCTGCACGATGCCGGTGACGGCGCCGGTGCCGTTCAATGCTGCGGCCTCGGGCGCGCTGGTATTGATGTGCAAGTCGGTGCTGCTCATGAAGGGCGGGTCCACGCTTACCGCGTTCGCATCCTTGCCCGTGGCGGTCTGCCAGGCGGAAAGGTTGGCGCGGGCTGCACCGCCGTAGTAGCCCACCTGTCCACTGGGCACATGGTAGGAGTTGTTGTCCACTGCGCCACCCGAAATGATGGTGTTGGTGCCACAGTAGAAGGCCATGGAATTGGTCGATCCCAGCGTGTTCACCAGGATGTTGTTGCGGAACGAAGCGATCGTGCCCGCCGTGGCGTACACGAGGTGGTTGGCATAAGTGCCCGCAGGTGTCGAACCCGTGGTGGCCTCCACACGGTTGGCTATCGTGTTGTTATCGATCCGCAGGTTCGTGACCGCGCTGGTGATGTGGATGCTGTATGGGACGAAGGCGCTCGTCAAGGTGGCGGAATACCTCGCCCCCACCATGTCGCGGATGAAATTGTTCCTGACCGTGATGTCGGCATTGTTCGTGGCACTGTTGAAGCGGATGCCGGCGGGTCCCCAGCCGCCCGTGCTGGGCTGCCTTACATCATGCACGTTGTTGCGCTCGATGAGCAGGCCGGCGTTCACCGCATCCACCAAGATGCCCGTAACGAAAGAGCCGTAGCCCGTGGTACCGTTGTCACCCGCGCGCACGTCGTTGCCTTCGATCTTCGCCGAGCCGGCCCCGGCTGCGGTGGCCGTGTAGCTCACGTGGATACCGCTCAGGCCGATGTTGTCGGTACCGGCACTACCCAGCACGTTGTTGCGGATGACGAGGCCCGTGTTGAGGTAGGTGGCACTTGCGCCGACGGCACCGATGCCGGTGTAGCAGCGCGTGATGGCGTTGTTCTCGATCAGCGTGTTGAGGCTGCTGTATGCGCCACCCGTGCCGTTGGTGCCGTTGCTCATGATGATACCCCATGAGCTGGTGGTGCTCGTAGCGCTGCTACGGCCGCCGATGATATTGCAGTTCTTCACCGTGACGTTGTTGGCACCATCGGCCCCCGAAGTGGAGTTGGACGCCAGACGGATGCACTGGGTGCCCGTCGTGGTGTTGGTGGCCATCTGGATGGTGAGGTTGCGCTCGCCTGCCGTGAGGGGGTCATCCCCGTCGATGGTCACGTTGTCCGCCCCCAGCAACTCGATGATACCCCGGTTGGTAGTGGGCGCGGCACCGGAGTTGATCGTCACGTTGCCCGAACAGGTTATCAGCACACTGGTATAGTCGCTGACGTTGGGCGGCGTACCACTGCCGCTTCGCAGCAACGCCGTGGGCGAGTTCGGCTCAGTGGTGTTGTCCGTCACCGTAAGGGTTATGGCACCTTGGTGGACACCGGCGTTCACGGCCACGAAGGCTGTGGTCACCGTGGCGTAGGTGGTGGGGCCGGTGTTGCCCGCCGTGGCGGTAACGGTCACCTGCGCCTGCGTGGCCCCTATGCTCAGGGCCAGCATGCACAGCGCGAGCAGTGCATGCCTCCAAGGCGCGCGCGAGCGCCTTGTACTCGTACTCAGTACATTCATCGGGTTTTGGTTTTGGTTTCGATCAGGGGGAGTCTAATTCGGAACACAACTCATCACGATGCGGCAACCCGTACCTTATCCGCCCCCGGTCTTGGTGGACTGGGGCGGAGGTCCGGTGTGGTCATTCGCAGGGCGATGTTCATGAGCGGGACCAAAGTATTAACAGGAATTATACAAGACAACAACAAAATTTTTATGAACAGGTGGCAACTGATCGAGGAAAGGATCGTACGGAGCCGGGAACGGTGGGGCGGGCGGTGATCGCCGCAAGCTTTGCGTTGCGCGGAAATGCGCGCTGGGACTGGGGATGTGCTGAAGTGAGGTTGGAGGTGTGAGTACTGAGGTGTGAAGTGGAAACCTGTCACACCTCAGCACTCACACCACACACTTCACACCTTTGAACCTACGCCGGGGTCCCTCGATCCCACCCAAGCTATTTTTGACCATCGTTCGCTACCCCATCCTTATCCAGCTTGCGCTGCCCCGCACCCGGTGGATCATCATCGGCCTGCATCTTTTGCTGCTCTTCGCCATCGGCATGCAACAGGGTGTGCTGGTGGACAAGGAGGCACTGAAGTACACCGGCTGCGCGCGCGATGTGCTGCACGGCGACCTCGGCGACCTCACCGGCAACTACCTCAAGTACGCCGGTTACGTCCTGTTCCTGCTGCCCTTCGTGGCACTGGACAGCCTGTGGCTCGCTGTGGCCGCACAGGTCGTCCTTGGTATCATCGCTGCGGAGGCACTGGCCCGGTATGCCGAACGGCTCACGGGCAACGTGGGCATGGGGCGCATCGCCATGGTGCTGTTCCTCCTGTGCCCGCTGATCCAGACGTGGGCGTTGGCACTGTACACCGAGCACTTCTTCACCTGCATGGCGATCCTCTTCGTGGAGCGGATGGACCGCTCGCCGCGCCTGGATGCGGTCGCCATCGGCCTGGGGCTGCTGGCGCTCTTCGCCCGACCCGTGGGCCTGTTCTTCGTGGTGCCCGCGCTGCTATGGAAATGGTCAGGCGGCCGTGCGCCACGCCAGCGGAACTTGATCCTACTTGGCGGCGGCGTGGCGCTGTTGATCGCGGCGCTGTTCCTCCCACGCGTGGAACACGCACAGCTCGCCCCCATCGCCTCCGGGCAGGTGATCGCGGGCATCGGGGGGGCGGAGGCAACGCATTTCGGCGGGAACACGATCGCCGATGCGCAACGCCATCTGCTGGGCGAAGTGGGGCTGGCCGGATGGTGCGGGATCACGCTGCAACGTGTGGCATCGCTGTTCACGCTGACGCGGCCCTGGTATTCCGCCGCGCACAACGCCACGAACGCGCTCTTCCTCCTGCTCTATCCGCTGGCGCTGCTCGGCCTCGTGCGCTGGTGGCGGAGCGAGCGCATCCGCCTGCTCCTCATTATGCTCGCGCTCAACACCTCGATCGTGGGCCTTACCCACGATGAATGGAGCGGACGCTTCGCAGTGCCATTGCTGCCATGGATCATGGTGCTGGCGTGCGCGGGGTTGCATACGACGCGATCCAATAGACCTCCGTCCTAATTGCTCCGCCTGTGGCGG
>JAHBUM010000262.1 GCA_019638075.1 Flavobacteriales bacterium
GACCCCTTCAGCACCATGGAAGCAGGACGCACGGGCGGCATCGATGTGATCGACCTGTGCAACATCGCCAGTTGCCCGTTCATCAGCACGCAGGACCTCGGGCGCATGCATGCCGATGGCAGCTTCGAGGTGCTGGGGCGTTTTGACAACAGCGATCTACGGGGGTGCAATTTGTTGGTGGGTTAGTTCGCAGGGCGTAGTTCGTAGGGCGTAGGGCGTAGGGGGCACCACGAACTACACACCACGAACTACGAACTATCCCACCACCTTCACCAAGAAGTAGTTCTTCTTCCCGCGTTGCAGCAAGATGAACTTCCCCGCTTGCAGGTCTCCTGTGTTCACGGTGCGGTCCTCCCCCGCCTTCACCTTGTTCACGCTGATGCTGCCTTCCTTCAATGCACGCTTCGCTTCGCCCTTGCTGGGCAGGAAGCCGGTGTGGTCGGTCAGCAGGTCGATGATGGAAGTGCCGCTCTCGATCGCGCTGCGGGGCACATCGGCCTGCGGCACGCCCTCGAACACATCCATCCACTGCTGCTCGCTCAAGGTGGAAAGCCCTTCGGCCGCGTTGCCGAACAGGATGTTGCTGGCAGCGATGGCACCGTTCAGTTCGCTTTCGCCATGCACCCGCCGGGTGATGTCCGCCGCAAGCTCCTTTTGCAACACGCGCAGATGCGGCGCCTTCGCGTGTTCCGCGATCAACGCTTCCACGCGCTCCTGCTCCCACGTGGTGAAGATCCGCACGTAGCGTTCCACATCCGCATCACTTGAGTTGAGCCAGAACTGGTAGAATTTGTACGGCGAGGTGCGCGCGGAATCGAGCCAGATGTTGCCGCCCTCGCTCTTGCCGAACTTGCTTCCATCGGCCTTGGTGATCAGCGGTGTGGTCACGGCGAAGGCTTCGCCCCCACCCATGCGACGGATCAGCTCGGTACCCGTGGTGATGTTGCCCCATTGATCGCTGCCGCCCATCTGCACCGTGCAGTCCTCGTGGGTGTTCAGCCAGTGGAAGTCGTAGCCCTGCACGAGCTGGTAGCTGAACTCGGTGAACGAGAGGCCGCTCTCCAAGCGGGTCTTCACGCTGTCCTTCGCCAGCATGTAGTTCACGGTGATGTGCTTGCCCACGTCGCGGATGAAGCGCAGGAAGCCCATGTCCTTGAACCAGTCGTAGTTGTTCACCATGCGCGCCGGGTTCGCCGCGCCGCTGAAGTCGAGGAAGCGCTCCAACTGCTTGCGCACGCACTCCTGATTGTGGCGCAGGGCATCCTCATCCAGCAGGTTGCGCTCGCTCTTCTTGCCACTGGGGTCGCCCACCATGCCCGTGGCGCCGCCCACCAAGGCCACCGGCTTGTGGCCGCAGCGCTGGAAGTGCATCAGCGTCATGATCTGCACCATGTTGCCCACGTGCAGGCTGTCGGCCGTGGGGTCGAAGCCGATGTAGCCGCTGGCAGGGCCCTTCAACAGATGTTCCTCCACGCCGGGCGTGCTGTCGTGGAGCATGCCGCGCCAACGCAGTTCGGCGATGAAATTGGTGACGGCCATGTTCGATCGGTACGGCCCTTTTCCGGGCAGGCCGCGAAGATAAATGCCTGTTACGGGTTGCGAGTTACGGGTTACGGGTTACGAGTTGGTGGCCCCGAACCCGTAACTCGCAACCCGTAACACGCAACGCATTCCTCCCTCGCATTCCTCTTCCGCATTCTTCCCGCGCATTCTACCTTGGCCGCATGCATCTGGTCACCGGCGCCACGGGTATCGTGGGTTCGCATGTGCTGTTGGAGTGCGCGGCACGCGGGCCTGTGCGGGCCATGGTGCGGCGCAACAGCGACCGGTCGATCGTGGAGCGCGTCTTCCGCCACTATCGTGCGGATGCGGACACCCTGCTGACAGCCATCCAATGGGTGGAGGCGGATGTGCTGGATGTGGACGGCCTGAACGCGGCCATGCGCGGCGTGCGGCATGTGTACCACACGGCGGCGGTCGTTTCCTTCGCTCCCAGTGATGCGGGCCGGATGCATCGCGTGAACGTGACCGGCACCGCCAATGTGGTGAACGCGGCGTTGGAGAGCGGCATACAGCGCCTGTGCCATGTGAGCAGCACGGCGGCCATCGGGGTAGAGCCGCCCGGCGTACCGCGCACCGAACGCTCGCCGTGGAACAGCGACAAGCGCACATCCGCGTATGCGCTGAGCAAGCACGCGGCCGAAATGGAGGTGTATCGCGGCATCGCCGAAGGATTGGAAGCGGTGATCGTGAACCCATGCGTGGTGATCGGGTCGGGGCAGGCAGGCCGCAGTTCGATGACCTTGATGGAGCGCCTGCACAAGGGAAGCAGCTACTACCCGCCGGGATCCAACGCCGTGGTGGATGCCCGCGACGTGGCCCGCTGCATGCTGGCGCTTGCCGAGCGTGACACCACCGGTGAGCGCTACCTGCTCGTGGGCGAGAACGTGACGTACCAACGTCTGTTCGAGCTGTGTTCGCGCGCGTTCGGCCGCACACCACCCACGCGGCGACTGCGGCCATGGATGCTGCACATCGCGTGGCGCCTCGAAGCGCTCCGTTCCGGGATCACGGGATCGCGGCCGTTCATCACCCGCGCCACGGCGAACACCGCGCTCAACCAGCGTTCGTACAGCGCGGAGAAGGTGCGCGCACTGCTCGGCCATCGCTTCTATACGGCGGAGGAGGCCGTGGACAATGTGGCCGCGTTCCTGAACGGGAAGAACACCTACTGAGGCTGCTCGTCCTTGCGGCGCGTGAGCTCGGCGAGGATCTCCTCGTAGATCGCCTTCATCAGCTCGGGCTTTTCCGTGTAGTAGGCGAACGACCGCTGGAACTGTTCCTTGGTGGTGCCTTCGGCCTCGAACATCTCCGCGTAGTACTCATCGGCGGGGATGGTGCTCACGTGCGCCACCACGAGCTCGTGGTTCATGCGCGCCTCGATCAACTGGGCTTCCAGCAGGACATCCTTGAAGCGGTCGCGGGGAAGCACGTCAGGTGGAGGCGCCTCTTCCGAAGCGGAGCAGGCCACAGCCATCAGGCAGATGAGCAGCAGTTTCCTCATCGGTCGAAACGGAGACGTTCGCCGCGCACCGAGCGATCCACCACCCCATCGGCGAAGACGGTGCGTCCGTTCACCCATGTGCGCGCCACCTTCGATGTGAACCGCTGCCCCTCGAACGGCGACCAGCCACACTTGTAGAAGAGGTTCGCCTTCTCCACGTTCCATGCGGCGTTGCGATCCACCAGCACGAGATCCGCGTGAAAGCCTTCGCGCACGAACCCGCGCCGGTCGATCCTGAACAGCCGCGCCGGGGCATGGCACAGCTTCTCCACTACCTGATCCAAGGTGAACACGCCCTGCCGTTCCAGTTCGAGCATCGCCACCAGCGAATGCTGGATCAGCGGCCCACCGGAAGGGCACTTCGCATAGGGCGCCGCCTTTTCTGCCAGCGTATGCGGCGCGTGGTCCGTCGCCACCACGTCGATGCGGCCGTCGATCACCGCCTTGCGGATGGCGGCACGATCATCGGCGGTCTTCACGGCCGGGTTCCATTTCAGCAGCGCGCCCTTTTCCGCATAGTCCGCATCGCTGAACCAGAGGTGATGCACGCAGGCTTCGGCGGTGATGCGCTTCTTCTCCAACGGCCCCGGCTCGAAGAGCTCGATCTCTCGGGCGGTACTGATGTGCAGCACGTGCAGGCGCGTGCCATGCTCCTTCGCCAAGGCCACGGCATTGCTGCTGCTCGTGTAGCACGCTTCGGCACTGCGGATGATGGGATGCTGGTCCATCGGGATCGCCTCACCCCAGCGCTCCACGGCCGCCTGCATGTTCGCGCGGATGGTGGCTTCATCCTCCGCGTGGATGGCAAGCAGCGTATGCGCCTTGCGGAACAGGCGGTCCAGCGTG
>JAHBUM010000263.1 GCA_019638075.1 Flavobacteriales bacterium
CTTCATGGCTCCATTCGCTTCCCTCGCGAAAGCGATATGGACGAGTTCGTCCACATCCATCCGCGGGTAGCAATCGTTCAGGTTGATCCAGGTCCGGTAAAGCCGTGTGGTATCGTTGATCCACTCCTGCACGGGAGCGTTCAACGTGCTGCCGGAGCTGTAGCACAAGGCTCCATCCAACCCCGCATAGGCCGTGCCATCCACCTGCGCACCTGCGTGGTACAGGTGTACATACGAGGAGCCTCGCACATCATCCAGTTCCCCCTCCACGCCGCACCCCTGCGTGTATGTGACCTGCAACCTATAGAACGGCGGATCGGACATATCCACGTACGACAGCACGGAATCCACGTGCGACCATATCGTATCCGTGGTCGTTCGCCCGTTGAACAGGAGATCGCCCGGCGTGGCACTGGCCACACGGAAAGTACTCGAACTGGTCGTCAGTGAAGTATTGAAGATCATCCCCAGCACCACGGCCGAATTGCCTTCTCCGGGAACGGCAAGGCGGTGGTCCCACCATGTGTTGTGCCCGCATCGGAATACGGAGTCGATGACGTGGACCAGCATAGCGGTCGTATCACCGACCCCCATGTTCACCGTCGGCGGCTGGGGAGTGGTCGGCTCCGCAGGCGGGTCCGTATCCCTGCGGCAACCCGCCCACAGGACCATGAGCGCCAGCACGGCCAGGCAGACTTCCCTCCATCTTCTACCGATCCGGTCCATTGTAAAGCGTATGGGGCGATGGGTACCAAGGTACGACCCACGAGCCAGGCGGAAGCAGACACCATTACCTTCGCCGCGCATGCCACACATCGTAGCGCCCTCCCTCCTCTCCGCCGACTTCGCAGACCTGAAAAGCGCCGTTCGACTGGTGGATGAAAGCCCGGCGCCGTGGCTGCACCTCGATGTGATGGATGGCGTGTTCGTGCCCAACATCAGCTTCGGGCTTCCGGTGATCAAAGCCATCCGTCCGCTGACGAAAAAGGTGTTCGATGTACACCTGATGATCGTGCAGCCGGAGAACTACGTGAGCGCGTTCCGCGATGCCGGTGCCGACACGCTGACCGTACACGTGGAAGCCAGCCCGCATCTGCACCGCACCGTGCAGGCCATCAAGGCGGCGGGCATGAAGGCCGGTGTGGCCATCAACCCGCACACGCCCGTGCATGCGCTGGAGGAAGTGCTCTCCGACATCGACCTGGTGTGCCTCATGAGCGTGAACCCCGGCTTCGGTGGGCAGCAGTTCATCCAGCGCACCTACCAGAAGATCGATGCCCTCGTGGAACTGCGGAAGCGGACCGGATCGAAGGCGCTGATCGAGATCGACGGCGGCGTGGGAACAGGCAACGTGCAGCAGCTCGTGCATACCGGTGCCGACGTGCTGGTGGCGGGCAACAGCGTGTTCGGCGCGAAGGATCCGGCACAGGCCATCATCGACCTTTCGGCATAGCGCTCTCCCGCCTTCGGCACATCGGGCATAAGTGGATGCCGGAACACATCCACATCCATCCAGCATCGTGAGGGGGACCCGGATAGGGGTATATGTGCCGTGCGCTGTCATCCATACAGAACAGCAGACGATGCCGGCACACTTCCGTACCTTGGGTGCATACGATCGCATGACCATCAAAGGCCATCCAACCACCACCATCATGCGCCCCCTGCTGATGCTGATACTGGCCCTGGCGTTGCCCGCGCTCCGCAGCCAGGCGCAGCAGGGCCGTTTCGACATCTGGAAAGGTGATGCCATCATCGGCAGCGTGCTCACGGAACGCGTGGTGAACGAGGACCGGACCCGTTACCTGATGACCTCCTATTCGGAGTTCGATCTGGTCTGGAAACAGGTGGTGCGGTCGCTCGTATGGACCGAATACAGGAACGGGGTGGTATCCTCGTGCCACACCCGCGTGAAGGTGAACGGCACCGTGCGCGACAGCAGCCATTTCGGCCCGAAAGCCGATGAGGCACACTGCTTCGTACACCCGGACGAGCGTTTCGTGCATGAAGGCCGGGTGGAATGGACCACGGCCCGCATGTACTTCGAGGAACCCATCGGCCAGCGCAGCATATTCGTGGAGAGCGTACTGAAGCACTGCGCGCTGAAGAACACCGGCCCCGGCACATACCGGCTTGTCCTGCCCGGTGACAAGGTGAACACCTACACCTACCGCAACGGCAGGCTGGAGGAGGTCCATGTGGACCGCAGCTTCTTCGACCTGGTGTTCAAGCGGGATAGCTGAGGGGGGATCTCCGAACGGACCGTAGGCCCTGCCATTCCTACCCACGGGCCACCGCTCGTGTAAGGGCGCCGCACACACCATGTCCTCCCGGTAACTTGGCCCCTTCCAGCTCCACTGCCTCACCGATGATCGACCTGAAAGGGATCCGCAAGGCCTACTTCACGGGCAACAACGTCCTCCAAGTCCTGAAGGGCATCGACCTGCACATCGGCAAAGGCGAATTGGTGAGCATCATGGGCTCGTCGGGTAGTGGGAAATCCACCCTGCTCAACATCATAGGCATACTGGACAACTACGACAGCGGCCAGTACATGCTGGACGGCACCCTGATCAAAGGCCAGAACGAGACGGTGAACGCGCAGCTACGGAGCAAGTACATCGGCTTCGTGTTCCAGAGCTTCAACCTGATCGCCTTCAAGAACGCCATGGAGAACGTGGCCCTGCCGCTGTACTACCAGGGAGTGTCGCGCCGCGAACGCAATGGGCTGGCGCTGGACATGCTGGCCAAGGTGGGCCTGAAGGAATGGGCGCACCACATGCCCAACGAGATGAGCGGTGGCCAGAAGCAGCGCGTGGCCATCGCCCGCGCGCTGATCAGCAGCCCGAAGATCATCCTGGCCGATGAACCCACCGGTGCCTTGGACAGCACGACCAGCAAGGAGGTGATGGACCTGCTCCTGAGCGTGAACCGCGACCTGGGTATGACGGTGGTGATCGTGACGCACGAGCGGGAGGTGGCCGCCGCCACCCAGCGCGTGATCTACCTGAAGGACGGCCTGATCGAGAACGCCCACATGGATCCGGCAACATTGGTGGAGCATGTTTGAGGAAAAGTACATGGCTGTCAGTTGCCAGTTGTCAGTTGCCCGAGGCGCACTGACCACTGGCAACCGCCAACTGACAACCCCCCCCCATGTTCGATAGGGAGAAATGGGGCGAGGTGTTCGAGAGCATCGGCAAGAACAAGCTGAGGGCCGTGCTCACCGGTGTGAGCGTGTTCACCGGCATCTTCATGCTCATCATGCTGCTGGGCATGGGGCGCGGGTTGCGCAATGGTTTCGAGCACGGCTTCCGCAACAGCGCGAAGAACGCCATCGCGGTGCGCGGCGGCAGCACCAGCAAGCCGTGGAAGGGCATGCCGCCCAACCGGAACATCCAATTGGACAACGCCGACCTGGAGGCCATCCGGCGCGGCGTGCCGCAGATGGAGTTCAGCAGCGGCGAATACTCGCTGTGGCGCGGGAACAGCGTGCTGAACTTCCGCAATAACTATGGCAATTACAGCATACAGGGCATAGAGCCGGAATACTGGCACGTGGAGACGCAGGTGATGCTGCAAGGCCGCTACATCAACGAGCCGGACCAGCGCGAAGGCCGCAAGGTGATCGTGATCGCCGACGACTCGCGCGACAAGCTCTTCGGCACCACGGACCCCATCCACCAGTGGGTGCAGGTGAACGGTGTGCCCTTCGAGGTGGTGGGCGTGTACAAGTTCGAGGCCGGGCAGGGGCAGAACGAGCGCAGCAAGGTGTTCATCCCGCTGAGCACGTCCCAACGCGTGTTCGGTGCCTACCGCGACCTGGACCGCATCTACCTCACCCTGGGTGATGCCTCCCTGCCGGAGGC
>JAHBUM010000264.1 GCA_019638075.1 Flavobacteriales bacterium
ACCTGCAGGAAGCGGCCGCTCTCGGCGACCGCCTCATCATCGGCCTGAACAGCGATGCCAGCGTGCGCCGCTTGGGCAAAGCCGCCGACCGTCCGCTGAACGACGAGCAAAGCCGCGCCAAGGTGCTTACCGCGCTCCGCCTGGTGGATGCCGTGGTGGTCTTCGATCAGGACACGCCCTTGGAACTGATCCAAGCCATCGGCCCCGATGTGCTGGTGAAGGGCGGCGACTGGGCCGAGGACCGCATCGTGGGTGCCGACGTGGTGAAGGCGCGCGGCGGCGAAGTGCGCAGCCTGAAACTGGTGGAGGGCTTCTCCACCACGGCGCTGGTCGAGAAGATCCGTCATGGCGGCTAAGGTCCGCTCCAAGTTCGTCTGCCAGAATTGCGGCAGCAGCTATCCGCAGTGGCTGGGCCAATGCACGCAGTGCAAGGAGTGGAACACCCTTGTGGAAGAAGTGGTGGACCGCGTGGAAGAGAAACGCGGCACACCCGCCAGCGTGAAAGGCAGGCATCCGGTGCCCGTGGCCATCGAAGCCATCCCCGCGCAGGACGGCCCGCGCATCGCGCTGAGCGACGGTGAGTTCGCGCGCGTGCTCGGCGGAGGGTTGGTGCCCGGCAGCATCACGTTGCTCGGCGGTGAACCGGGCATCGGCAAAAGCACGTTGCTGTTGCAGACCGCATTGCGCAATCCGCATTTGAAGACGCTGTACGTGAGCGGCGAGGAAAGCGAGCATCAGGTGAAGATGCGGGCGGAACGGCTCGGAAATTCGAGTAGCGAGTGGCGAGTAGCGAGTGGCGAGTCTGGCGGCCGCGCTCATGCGCCAGACTCGCCACTCGCCACTCTCCCCTCGAACTGCTACGTCCTCACCGAAACGAACACGCAGAACATCTTCAAGCACATCGATGCGCTGCAACCCGGGTTGGTGGTGATCGACAGCGTGCAGACCTTGCACACCGCCGTGCTCGACGCCAGCCCCGGCAGCGTTGGTCAGGTGCGCGAATGCACGGCCGAGCTGATGCGCTTCGCGAAGACCACGGGCATACCGATGGTGCTGATCGGTCACATCACGAAGGATGGCTTCATCGCCGGTCCGAAGGTGCTGGAGCACATGGTGGATTGTGTGTTGCAGTTCGAGGGCGATCGCGATCATGCGTATCGGCTCCTGCGTCCGCTGAAGAACCGCTTCGGCAGCACCAATGAATTGGGCATCTACGAGATGCAGGGCAGCGGCCTCGCCGAGGTGGAGGATCCCAGCCAAGTGCTGCTCGGCCGCCGCGAGGAACGTCCCAGCGGCGTGGTGGTGGCCGCCACGATGGAAGGCATGCGGCCGCTGCTGATCGAAGTGCAGGCGTTGGTGAGCAGTGCTGTATACGGCACACCGCAACGCAGTTCCACGGGCTTCGACCTGCGCCGCTTGAACATGCTGCTCGCGGTGATGGAGAAGCGCTGCGGATTCCGCCTCGGGCAGAAGGATGTGTTCCTGAACCTCGCTGGTGGCTTCCGCGTGGAGGAGCCTGCCATCGACCTCGCCGTGGTGTGCGCGGTGCTCAGCAGCAATGCGGACATCGCCGTGCCCATGGATTCCTGCTTCGCCGGTGAAGTGGGCCTGACCGGCGAGATCAGGCCGGTGACGCGCACCGAACAACGCATCGCCGAAGCGGCCAAGCTGGGCTTCGCGCGCATCTTCGTCCCGAAGGGCACCAAGGGCATCGCGCCGGTGAAGGGCATCGAGGTGGTGCAAGTGGGACAGGTGAGCGAAGTGCTCTCACACCTGTTCGGATAATAGGCCCAACCGCTCCACGATCCGCTGCGCCGCCCAACACCCGGTGCTGAACGCGCCTTGCAGCAGGAAGCCTCCTGTGGGCGCATCCCAATCCAGCATCTCGCCCGCTGCGAAAAGATGCGGATGCTTCTTCAGCGACAGATCATCGTCCACTTCGTCCATCGCGATGCCGCCCACTGTGCTGATGGCTTCATCGATCGGGCGCAGCGCATGCACGGGGATCCGCACGTGCTTCACGTCGTGGGCCACCGTGCGGCCATCCACGTAACGCTCCACGGGCGTGAAGGCTTTCAGTAGCGCAAGGGACGGCCGGTCCAAGCGCAATGCGGCCGGGCGTTCATTCCATGTGGCATCGCGCAGCTTTTCGTTGATGCGCTCTTCGGAAAGATCCGGCTTCAGGTCGATGATGAGTTCCGCCCGCCCCTGTACCGCCAGTTGTTCGCGTAGTTCCGGGACCACCGGATAGATCGCGTTGCCTTCGACACCATGTTCCGTGATGGTGAGCTCGCCGCGCACGGTCTTCGCGCCGCAATGCACCGCGATGTTCTTCAACGGCTTGCCGATGTGCGGCCGCAGGCTGTCCGGCAGATCCACCTCCACACCGCAGTTGCTGGCTTGGAAGGGCTTCACCTCCACACCGATGGAACGGAACGCATCGGCCCATGCGCCGGTGGATCCGGTCTTCGCCCACGAGGCCCCGCCGAGCGCGAAGAGGCAGGCATCCGCGTGAAGAGTCTTCCGCTCCGTGCCCTGTTCGATGATCGGTCGCACAGCTTCATCGAAGCCCACAAAACGATGGCCCGTGTGGATGTGCGCGCCCCGCTTCCGCACTTCATCGGTGATCGCACTCAACACCTCGGCGGGTTTGATGCCGCGTTGCGGGAACACCCGGCCGCTGGTGCCGATGAACGTGGGAATGCCGATCGCCTCCAACCACGCACGCAACTCACCCGAGCCGAACGCTTCGATGATGGGCCGCAAGCGACCGGAGGGCGAATAGTGCGCGAGAAGACCATCGCCTTCCGCGCCATTGGTGATGTTCAGGCCACCATCGCCGGCCACGAGGAATTTGCGGCCGGGATTGCGGCCCTGTTCGTAGAGCTGCACCTCACAGGTGCCCGCAAGGTGGTAGGCGGCGATCAAGCCCGCCGGACCACCGCCGATGATCGCGACCATGGCGGTGAAGGTATCGGCTCAGTGTTTCACGAAGCGCACTTGTTGTGCGGCTCCGCTCCCCTCACGCAGGCGCACGATGTAGACCCCGGCGGCCAGTGTCGCGACATCCAGCTCCAACGGGGCCGTGTATCGAACACCTCCGATCACCATGCGCCCGGCCGGATCGATCACGTCCACCTGACCGGCTTGTGTGTCCGTTGCAATGATCCGGATCCGGTCATGCGCGGGGTTCGGTGCCACCGACAGTGCCACGCCTTTCCGCTCCGTGGCGATCCCACTGGACACATCGACCACCAGCACGGCCGTGTTCGTGCGGACCGGATCGTTGAAGTCGAAATAGATGTCCGCCGCGTTGGTCAGTGTCTCGCCCACGACCGGAACGTTCGCCAGCTTCAACCGGAAGCTCACCGAGCCCTGACTGCCCAATGGGTCGGAAGTGCTGTCGGGAAGCCAGATGTCGGGAAGGTCGAACCGGAGTACGCGGTCATCCTCGATGCCGATCTCCACCGGATGCGAGCTTCCGAGGAACTCGAACGAGGCCAGATCGAACCGATCCGAAATGGTGTCCAGCAGGAATATGTTGATCGCTTCCGCCGTGCCGGTGTTCTGGAAGCGGATGGTGTAGTCCACGAAGTTGTCCCGATCGGTGTAGTAGTAACTGTCGCTTGTGCCGGAGCTGGTGCGCACCAGTTTGTCGTTGGGGTCGTAGGAGCCTCCGATGGGACGCGCGATCCCGTATGTGTCATTCGATGGCTCCGCTTCGGCAGTGAGCATCGTGATCGAAGCGGTCATGCTCACGTAGGTCCCGAGGAGGTTCACATCATTCGGTGTGTTCACCACGAACCATCGGTAGATGGTCTCGAAGGGCTGCAAGG
>JAHBUM010000265.1 GCA_019638075.1 Flavobacteriales bacterium
GTTGGTGCAACACCTGTCCACGCCCGATTTCTTCGATGTGGCCAACCACCCCGCCGCCAAGCTGAACATCACCGGCGGTTCGGGCAACACGGCCACGGCCGACCTCACCATCCGTGGCACCACCAACGCTGAAACGATCACCGACATCGTGATCACCGAGAACGCTGATGGCACCGTGAAGGCTTCGGGCAAACTGACCTTCGATCGCCAGAAGTACGGCGTGGCTTGGAAGCACTTCCTGAAGGATGCCGTCCTTGCCGACAACATCGAGCTGACCGTGGAACTTACCGGCAACGCCCAGTAAGGTCCCTTTCGGTGAAAGTCGAGGAGCGCTCGCCGAAAGGCGGGCGCTTTTTCGTTGGTTGCGGTGCGTGGGGAAGAACGAGGGCGGGAGAGTGCAAGGGTGCGAGCGGGAGTAGGTAGCAGGCAGCGTGCTGTCGGCATATCGGGATGGCCTGCTGCCGACTGCTTACTGCCGACTTGAATTTCCGCACTCCCCCCCTACTTCATCGCCGCCGTCAGCCACGTATTGAAAGGGCGCATCGCGAGGTAGTGCTCCATCAGCACGTCCATCAGCTTTGGATCGGCCACCAGCTTGGCGGGCAGTTCAGCGGCCACGTAGAACTGCTTGTTGGCGATCAACGGCTCCTTCTTCGCCGCCTCCTTGAACTCCGCGGGCAGCACCTTGTTCGCCTCGCCCTGCACCGTACCGAACAGCGTGGTGAACACCTTGCTCCCGATCGCCTTGCGGAAGCCTTTCGGGTCGCGCATGATGGCCGTGCGGATGCCGTGCAACGGCTCCTTCTCGGGCATGTACGCGCCGCCATAGAACTTCACGCTCTCCGGCCCCAGCTCGAAGTAGATGCCCGGCTCGGCATGATCCTTCCGCCCGGCGGGTGAGATGATCGCCGACGTGTTCAGCTTGTACGGCGTCTTGTCCCTGCTGAAGCGGATGTCGCGGTTGATGCGGAAGATGGCCTCCTTCGGCTCGATGCGCACGTTCCTGTCGTGTTCCGCGATGCGCTTGATGGCTTCGGCCACGAAGACCTCGAAGGGTTTCTTCACGCTCGTCTCATAGCGTTTCCGGCTCGCATCGAACCATTCCTTGTTGTTGTTCTTCGCGAGGTCCTTGAAGAAGTTGTTGAAGTCGGTGGTGAACCAAGCCATGTGGCGGTAATTTGCCCGAAGTTATCCGAAGCGCGCATGCCCAGCCGCCCCCCGACACCGGAACCCGAACTGTTCGCCCCATTGCACGTGGCCGTGGTGGAAAGCCCCATCGGCAAATTGTGGGTGGAAAGCGATGGGGAAGTGCTCACGAAGCTCTCGTTCGAGGCGCTGCATGTGCGGCAGGCCAAGGTGCCCGGTGTGCTGGATGAGGCGCGCCGCCAGTTGGACGCCTACTTCGCACAGCGCCTGCAGAAATTCGATCTGCCCGTGCAGCGCCTTGGCACCCGTTTCCAAAAGCTCGTATGGGCCATGCTGGAGGACATTCCCCAAGGCTCCGCAACGACCTATCAGGCGCTGGCCAACGGTATCGGAGGCAAGGCCATCGCCCGCACGGTGGGCAACGCCTGCGCCAGCAACCCGATCCCCATCATCGTGCCCTGCCACCGGGTGCTATCCAGCGATGGCCTCCTCACCGGATACGTGGGCGGCATCTGGCGGAAGAAATGGCTGCTGGAGCATGAAGGTGTGCTGGCGAAGGAGTTGTTCGACCAGTGAGCGGTGTTGCCAAAGCGAGATCAGAAGTGGGAAGGCTGAGGTGTGAAGGAGCGCCACCTCACACCTCAACCTTCACACCTAACTCTTCACAGATCGCCCCCGACTAAGCGGCCCCCTCACACTTCCAACCCCGCACAGGCCTGAAGATCCCGGCATCCAGCCGCCATGGCAGCCACCTTGTGCATGGACCAATAGCTTTGCCGCCCCCTGCCCCGCTTTCGCCCGCAGTGGCAAAACCCGACCCATGAACAACCGTTTGATCGAATGCGTGCCCAACATCAGTGAAGGCCGCGACCGTGCCAAGATCGATGCCATCGCCGCCGTGGTGGAGACCGTTGAAGGCGTGCGCCTGCTGGACGTGGACCCCGGCAAGGCTACCAACCGCACCGTGATCACCTTCGTGGGTGAGCCGGAACCCGTGATCGAAGCCGCCTATCGGCTGATAAAAAAGGCGCAGGAGCTGATCGACATGCGCGGCCACAAGGGCGAGCACCCGCGTTTCGGTGCCACGGACGTGTGCCCCTTGGTACCCATCAGCGGGGTGAGCATGGAGGAGTGTGCGGCCTACGCGAAAAAGCTCGGCGAACGCGTGGGAAGCGAATTGAATATCCCCGTGTACCTGTACGAGAGCGCGGCCAGCGAGGAGAAGCGCCGCAACCTCGCCAACAACCGCAGCGGCGAGTACGAGGGCCTGCCGAAGAAGCTGGCCGATCCCGCGTGGAAGCCCGACTTCGGGCCTGCCGCGTTCACCGACAGCGTGGCCCGCAGCGGCGCCATTGCCATCGGCGCGCGCAACTTCCTCGTGGCCTACAACGTGAACCTGAACACCACCAGCACCCGCCGCGCCAACGCCATCGCCTTCGACATCCGCGAGGCGGGCCGCGTGCTGCGCGATGGCGACCCGCTGACCGGCAAGCCGATCCTCGACGAGAAGGGCGAGCCGAAGAAAGTCCCCGGCAAACTCAAGGCGGTGAAGGGCATCGGCTGGTACATCGAAGAGTACGGTATCGCCCAGCTCTCGCTGAACCTCACGGACATCACCGTAACACCGGTGCATGTCGCCTTCGACGAAGCGTGCAGGAGCGCAGCGGAACGCGGCATCCGTGTGACCGGCAGCGAGCTCGTGGGCCTGATCCCGAAACAAGCGCTGCTGGATGCGGCCGACTTCTACCTGACCCGTCAGGAGCGCAGCCTCGGCATCCCGGAGCGCGAGAAGATCAAGATCGCGGTAAAGTCGCTCGGGCTTGACGACCTCGCTCCCTTCGACCCGCAGAAGAAGGTGATCGAGTACATACTGGAAGAACCCGGCAGCGAGCGTTTGGTGCGCATGGACCTGAAGCGCTTCAGCGAGGAAACGGCCGCCGAAAGCCCCGCGCCCGGCGGTGGTTCCGTGGCCGCGTACGTGGGAGCGCTGGGCGTGGCACTGGGCACCATGGTGGCCAACCTGAGCGCGCACAAGCGTGGCTGGGACGACCGTTGGGAGGAGTACAGCCAATGGGCCGTGTTCGGCGAAAAGTTGCGCAACGAACTGCTCTTCCTTGTGGACGAGGACACGCGCGCCTACGACCGCATCATCGCCTGCTTCGGCCTGCCCAAGGGCACCGATGCCGAGAAAGCCGCCCGCAAGGCCGCCATCGCCGAAGCCACGAAGGGCGCCATCAACACCCCGCTGCGCACCATGCAGGTGTGCGTGGAAAGCATGGCGCTGATGAAAGCGATGGCCGAAAAAGGCCTGCCCGCCAGCGTAAGCGATGCCGGTGTGGGCGCCCTGTGCGCGCGCACGGGGGCCATCGGCGGCTACCTGAACGTGAAGATCAACTGTGTTGGGCTGGAGGATGAAGCCTTCAAGGCACAGGTGCTGGAACAAGCCGATGCACTGAAGGCACGGGCCGAGGCTCTGGAGGCGGAAGTGATGGCGTTGACCTTGGCGAAGGTGTGACCAGCGTGGCCGCAACAGGGCCAACCATTCTGGAATGGTGCGTCTGAAATTCAGAGAGCCCCTTTAGCGTCCTGACCATGATCCGACCTCTTCTATTTTCCATTACCCTGATCGCCAGCCCTTTCCGGGTAGAAGCTCAACAGTGGTACTGCCAGAACGAAAATAACG
>JAHBUM010000266.1 GCA_019638075.1 Flavobacteriales bacterium
GCAGTAGACCCAGCCGTGCAGATGCGGTCCGCCGCGCTGCGCCCACGCCCGCTGTACGATCGCCGTTTTCGACAGGTTGCGCACCTGTTCGATCGTGTTCAGGTCCACCATGCGGTCAAAGCGCGCTTCCGCGTCCGCGATGGCGTTCACCTCATCCTTGTGCAGACGGTATACCGTCTTGATGTTGCGCAGCCAGGTATCGATCAGCCCGATGCTCCGGTTGTCCAGGGCGGCTTTCACACCGCCGCAGCCGTAGTGGCCGCATACGATCACGTGCTTCACCTTCAGCACGTTCACCGCGTATTCCAGTACGCTCAGCATGTTCAGGTCGGTGCTCACCACCATGTTGGCGATGTTGCGGTGTACGAAGATCTGGCCGGGCAGTGTGCCGGTGATCTCGTTGGCGGGCACCCGGCTGTCGCTGCACCCGATCCAGAGGAATTCGGGGTTCTGCACATCCACCAGGCGGGCGAAGAAGCCGGGGTCCTTGGCGGTCATGTCCGCCGCCCAGGCCTTGTTGTTGCGTAGGAGCTGTTCGTATGATTCCATGTCGTCCGGTAAGGTTAAGGTTTTCGTTCAGAGCTGTGTTCAGTTGCCGTTGCGGGCGAATTTGAGGACGGCGTTGGCAAGGTCCGCCCCGCTCAGTGGCCGGGGGGTAGGTCTGTCGTAGCCGACGAGTTCAATGCGGATGCCACGGTCGGGCGCGCTGTCCAGGAAGTCGTCGATGATCTCGCGCACGTCGGGGTCCAGGTCGATGGTGCGGCTCGCATCCAGCACCACGCGGCAGTCGTTGGGGAGCTCGCCCAGTGTGCGCTTGATGCCCGCCTTGTTCAGGAAGGTCACATCCTCGCTCAACTGGATATGGATGGGCATGCCTGGCGGGTACTTGTGGGGGTCGAAGTGGTAGGGCACCCGGTAGTTCTTCCAAAGGATATGGACGATGGAGACCAGCAGGCCCAGGCCCACGCCCCACAGCAGGTCGATGAAGTACACGCCCAGCACCGTGACCACGAAGGGAAGGAACTGCATCGGCCCGGCTTTCCACATCTCCTTGAACTGGGACGGCTTGGCCAGTTTGTAGCCCACCAGCAGCAGGATGGCCGCCAGGCATGCGAAGGGGATGCTGCGCAGCAGGTCGGGCAGCAGTAGTGCGGAAAGCACCAGCAGGGCGCCGTGCAGGATGGCCGCCAGCGAAGTGCGCCCGCCCGCCTGGATGTTCGCCGAGCTGCGCACGATCACCTGTGTTACGGGAAGCCCTCCCAGCAGGCCGCTCACGATGTTGCCGGTGCCCTGCGCAAGCAGTTCGCGGTTGGCCGGGGTGGTGCGGTTGTAAGGATCCAGCTTGTCCGTGGCCTCCACGCACAGCAGTGTCTCGATGCTGGCGACGACCGCGATGGTGATGGCCACCTTCCAGATGCTCCACGAGGCGATCCCGCCGAAGTCCGGCAGATGCAGGTCGCTCAACCCATTGATGTCCGGCAGGCCCACGAAATGTTCCGGCCCGATGGCAAGGACGGGAATGAAGGCGAAGATCTTGGCGAGCACCATGCCGGTGATCACGGCAAGGAGCGGCCCCGGGATCAGCTTCAGTACGCTGTTGTTCTTCACCCAGGGGCGTTCCCACAACAGCATCAGCAGCACGCACACCACGGTGATGATCACGGCGCCGTAGCTGACCGCGTCGGTCATGTGGAAGAGCTCGCTCCAGGTGGTGTGCCGGTCGGGCTGCTCGAAGCTCTCGTCGCCCATGTAATCGGCATCATAGCCCACCGCGTGCGGGATCTGCTTCATCACGATGGTGATCCCGATGCCCGCCAGCATGCCCTTGATGACCGCGTTGGGGAAGTAATAGGCGATGATGCCCGCGCGCAGCGCGCCGAACACCACCTGCAACACGCCCGCCAGCACCACGGCCAGCAGGAACTTCTCGTAGCCGCCCAGCTCTGCGATGGCCATGAGCACGATGGCGACCAACCCCGCCGCCGGGCCGCTCACACCCAGCTCGGAACGGCTTATCAGGCCGATGACGATGCCCCCCACGGCGCCTGCAACGATGCCTGAGATCAGGGGCGCGCCCGACGCCAGGGCGATCCCCAGGCACAGCGGGAGCGCCACCAGGAACACCACGACGGAAGCGGGCAGGTCTTGCTTCCAATACTTGAACGACACGATCGGCTTCATAAGGGTTCTGAAGGTAAGGAATGAAGAGAAGGGAGCAGCCGGCTGCCCTACGACAAGGCCCGGCACCGGGCGGTCGCCTATGCCCAGGGTGGGGGATGGGGAACCTCACCGTGCAACGTATGCAACAGCAGTTCCTCCCAATGTGGCAGCGCTACCTCATCCGCTTCGGGCGAAGCATGCGCATCGGTCGGCATCGCGCGGGGCGGGATGGCCGAATGGCATACCTCCTCCTCTTCTATGAGCGGGAGCGTCGTGCAGCCGTATTCGTCGCAGAAGGCGATCACGGCAGCGGAGTACGAGACCTGCGGGGCCATGAACAGCCATACGCACAAACACCCGACGAACAGGCGCAGCGCGATGCAGGCGCGGTCACGGGGGGCATGGCGTCGGTCGATGAGGCTCATCCGAAGGTGCGCGAAGCTAAAAAGTGACGCTTCACGGCCGGGCCTGTGTTCACGGGTTTTAACAGCATGTGCTTTTTGCTGTGCTGGCACCCAATAGCATGCTATGCTCGTTACCAAGATGCTTGCAATGGGAATAGGGCAGGGAGATGGTGAGGGAGGCGAAGGACGTTGCGCGGCTCCTCCTTTACCGCCTTTACTTCTTCTCTTCTTCCCGCCCTGCGGCCACCACACTAATTCGCAGCGAAGGGGAAGCGCAGTTGCATCTCGGGGATCAGCACGTCGAACTCCCGCTGGTCATCGAGGCGGACCATGCGGTACGTGCCGTGCATGGTGCCATGGCCACTGCGCAGATCGCATGCGCTGCTGTAGCTGAACTCCTCGCCGGGGGCCAGCGTCGGCGTCTCGCCCACCACACCGGAGCCTGCCACTTCGCGTGTGGCTGCGAGGCTGTCGCGGATGATCCAATGGCGGCTCTTCAACCGAACCGTTCCCCGGCCATGGTTGGCGATGGTGATGCGGTAGCTGAAGATGAAGCGGCCCGCCTTCGGATCGCTGTGCATGGCTTCATAACGGCTCCGGGCCGTCACCCGGATGTCCTGTGTCACCGCCGTGCTCATGGTGCGAAGTTAACGACCTCCGGGCCGGGGCATGCCACATGCCACATCCACACGCGGTGGTGTGAAAGGTATCCGCGCCCCCTTGCTTCGTGTTACCTGGCCCCGATACCTTGCCGCCCCATGTATCGGACCCTTTCCGGCCTTGGTGGCTCTGTATCTGCGCTGGCGTTGGCGGCCATCGCCTGCATCCCGGCTCATGCCCAGTACAGCGGCCCCGAAAGCGTGGAGTACGACCCTGTGGGCGATCGCTACTTCGTAAGCAACACGGGCAGTCGGTTGATCACTGTGCAGGATCAGGCCGGTGCCGTAACGACTTTCGCTAACGTGGGTTCGGCACCCTACGGCCTCGAACTCCTGAACGGGGTGCTGTACGCCTGTACCGGCGGTGGCATCAAGGGCTTCTCCACCGAGGATGCCACGGTGGTGTTCGAGATCGCCTTGGGCGGATCCTTCATGAACGGCCTCACCACCGATGGCACGTTCCTGTATGCCACCGATTTCTCCGCAGGCCGCATCTACAAGGTGGATGTGCAGGAAACCTCCTCGTCCGTGCTGGTGAGCAACACCAACGGTACGCCCAATGGCATCGTGTGGGACCCCGTGGGCGAGCGGC
>JAHBUM010000267.1 GCA_019638075.1 Flavobacteriales bacterium
TCTCGTGGCGCGCGGCGAGCGTCTTCACGATGTTGTACTGCGCCATGTTCGTGTCCTGATACTCGTCCACCAGCAGGTACTGGAAGCGGCTCTGGTACTTCAGCATCACATCCGGGTGGTCGCGGAAGAGGATGTTGGTGTTGAAGAGCAGGTCGTCGAAATCCATGGCACCGGCGCGGAAGCAGCGCTCGGCGTAGGCCTTGTACAGTTCGCCCATCTTCTCGCGGCCCACGGCGGCATCACCGGCCATCAGTTCGGTGTTGGCGAGGTAATCCAGCGGACCGATCAGGTTGTTCTTCGCGATGCTGATGCGGCCATGTACCTGACTGGGCTTGTACAGCTTGTCGTCCAGCTTCCACTCCTTCACGATGGCCTTGATCACGCTGCGGCTGTCGTCGGTGTCGTAGATGGTGAAGTCCTTCGGGTAGCCCAGCTTGTCCGCTTCGGCGCGGAGGATACGGGCGAACACGCTGTGGAAGGTGCCCATCCACAGGTTGCGCGCCTCGGTGCTCAGGCCGGGCATATCGGCCAGCAGCCTGGCGATCCGCTCCTTCATCTCCTTCGCCGCCTTGTTGGTGAAGGTGAGCGCGAGGATGCGGAAGGGGTCCACGCCCTTCGTCATCAGGTGCGCGATCCGCACGGTGAGCACTTTCGTCTTGCCGCTGCCCGCGCCGGCGATCACCATGGTGGGCCCATCGGTGTTCTCCACAGCGGCGCGCTGCGCGGGGTTCAGCCCTTTCAAATGATCCATGGAGGCGGCGAAGTTAGCCGTGGCCGGAGTGGTGGCCGGGAGCGGAATATCAACAGGGGGCAGGAACAGGAACAAGTATTTGCCCCTGCCTACTGCTCCTGACCACCCTACATAAAACATGCTACATAAATTATGCGCCATAAATTATGTACGTTTGCATCATGGCCGAGGAATACAACCCCTTCCTGTTGCAGGGCTACATGGGCGCGGCCACCTTCTGCGACCGCGTGGATGAACTCGCCTTCCTGCGCGAGGCCATGGCGAATCAGCGGAACGTCACCGTCATCTCGCTGCGGCGCTTGGGCAAGACGGCGTTGATCCGGCACTTCTTCGCCTCCCAGCGCAAGTTCATTCCGGTGTTCGTGGACCTCTACCGCACCACCGATCAGGAGGGCATGGTGCTGCGCATCGTGCAGGAATCCTTAAGGCAGGTGGGGAAGCCCACGAGCGCCCTGTTGAAGGAGGTGGCCCAAGCCATGCGCTCGCTGGAGTTCAGCCTCAACTTCGATCCGCTCACGGGCCTGCCCGAGTTGGGTGTATCGGCAAGGCCGGGGCTGAAACAGGCGATGGCGCTGGACGAACTGTTCCGTTATCTGGAGCGCCAGAAGAAGCCCGTGGTGATCGCGTTGGACGAGTTCCAGCAGATCACGGAATACCCCGAGAAGAACACCGAAGCCCTGCTGCGGGAGCAGGTGCAGAAGCTGCGCAACGTCCAGTTCATCTTCAGCGGCAGCGATCGCCGCATGATGCAGGCGATATTCGCCGATGGCAAGCGGCCGTTCTTCCAAGCCACCGGACCGTTGCACCTCGGCCCCATCCCGGATGATGCCTACGCCGCGTTCATCACCTGCCATTTCGAGGCGGTCCGCAAGCGCATCGGTGCCGACGTGGTACGCGATGGGCTGGCGTGGTGCCGCAGCCATACCTACTACGTGCAGTACCTCTTCAACAGGCTCTTCGCACTCGGCCGCAAGGAGGTGGGCGCCATGGACCTGCTGCACACCAAGGCCAGCATCCTGAAGGAACGGGCACCGGAGTACATGACGTTGGAACGCCTGCTCAGCCCGAACCAGGCGGCCCTGCTCACCGCTATCGCCAAAGAGGGTAGGGTGGCCCTGCCCACGGCCATGGAATTCGTGGTGCGGCATCAGCTCAGCGCGCTCAGCACCGTGCGGCAAAGCCTTGGCGTGCTGGTAGACAAGGAATTGGTGCATCACACCGACGGGAACTATGCCGTGACCGATGTGTTCTTGGGGCATTGGCTGGCGGAGGGGTAGGGGGCGCACCCCTTCCGCACTACGAGACCCTCCGATACAGAGCCTGACGCTTGGTGCCTGAGATCGACAGCGTTTTTCGCTCCACCGCCTCCGCCAGATCCCGGCTCGCCGTGGCCGTGCTCAGTTCAGGGAACATGTTCAGGTAATCCTTCCTGCGGAACGGCCGGTCCGACGCCTGCTTCAGGAAGATGCCCACACGGTCCGCGCCGCTGCGCACGGGGTTAGGCGCGGCGAGCAGTTCGGCCAATGCTTCGTCGATACGCTCCAGCAGGTAGGCGATGAACTCGCCACAATCCCCGCGCCGGTCGGCATACTCCAAGGCTGCGTAGTAGGCGGGTTGGGTGCGTTGGATGAAGGCCTCCACCGGCAGGTAGGCGAACACGGGCCAGTAGCGCATCAGCACCCGTTTCTGCCAGAGCCGGGCCAGCCGCCCATTGCCTGCGGTGAAGGGGCGCAGGTACACCAGTCCGAAGTGGAGCACACAGCTCGTGATCAGCGGCGGGAAGTCATCTTCTTCTGCATAGCGCAGCAGTTCCTGCACGTTCGCAGGCAGGTCGTGGGCGCTGGCGGTGCGCAAGGGTTCCGGATCGCCGTACAGCACATCCATGGGGCCGGTGCGGAAATGACCGGCGTCGAGTGCCAGCCCGTGCATCAGCACACCGTGGGCGTGGCGCAGGTCATGTTCCACGAAGGGGTCCAGCTCCTCGATCAGTTCGTGGGCCCGGTGCGTGTTCACCGCTTCCAGCGCCGAGGTGCCCTCGGATGCGGAGCTGGGCTTGTCGAGGATGTCGGCCACGGGCAGTGCGTCCAAGGTGCTCCCTTCGATGGCCAGCGTGCTGTGTACCGTGCTCACGTGGTAGGCTTTCTCCAGATCGATGGCCGGACGGTGCAGGTGCCGGGCATGCACTTCCCCCAAGCGGTGATGGATGGTCGCCAGCAGGTTCAGCATGCGGGGGCTGATGGAGTAGTAGGTGATGTTGCTGACGTCCATTTTTAGTATCAAATGATGCTAACAAAGATAGTTCATCGTTCGGATCGAAGAAGAGCACACCGCACCGAAAATGCTGATCGGATGCGGGATCGCAGCGGATCGGTGGCCGTTCATCCGCTTGGATCGCAGGGTTTTACAAGGGGGTATGGCACAAACCCGGATCGGTAGCGGGATCCAGTGGGGATGGCCTGCGGGGAGATTTTCCATGAACACCAATTGGTTGGAAAGTGGAAAGCGCTACATTTGCAGCCCGTTTTTAGCCGAGGAATGGCTAAAGACGCTGAAAGCCAACCGAAAGGAGCTCATGCCAACCATTCAACAGCTCATCCGCAAGGGTCGCGAGAACCCTGTGTACAAGAGCAAGTCCATTGCCCTGAAGTCGTGCCCGCAGCGCCGCGGCGTGTGTACCAAGGTGTACACCACCACCCCGAAGAAGCCGAACTCGGCCCTTCGCAAGGTGGCCAAGGTGCGCTTGGTGAACGGCTACGAGGTGATCGCCTACATCGGCGGTGAGGGCCACAACCTGCAGGAGCACAGCATCGTGCTGGTGCGCGGCGGTCGTGTGAAGGATCTGCCCGGTGTGAAGTACCACATCGTGCGTGGTGTGTTGGATACCTCGGGTGTGGAAGGCCGCAACCAGCGCCGCAGCAAGTACGGCACCAAGCGTCCGAAACCCGGAACAGCTCCCGCCAAGAAGAAGTAACCTGTCATTGAACAGCAGCCATGCGCAAGAAGACAGTAAAGCACACCATCCTCCCGGACCCGAAATTCGGTGATG
>JAHBUM010000268.1 GCA_019638075.1 Flavobacteriales bacterium
AGGACCACCAGACCACCAAGGGTAGCATCAGTACGTTGCTCCAAGGCTTCCAGAAAGAGGAAGGCACGAACGGCATCCGCATCTACAGGACGAAAGCGTGGGACTACGCCGCGCTGAACCGCGTGTACGAGGAGGCCATCGCCCGCTGCCGCGAAGACCATGTGCCCTGCCTGATCCACGTGGAGGAAGTGACGCAGCCGCAGGGCCACAGCACCAGCGGCAGCCACGAGCGCTACAAAAGCAACGCCCTGCTGGATTGGTACAAGGAGTACGACTGCATCGTTAAGTTCCGCCAGTGGATCCTCAGCTTCCGGCCGGGTGGCGAGGCCATCGCCAGCAACACCGACCTCGAAGCCATCGAGAAGCAGGCGAAGATCGACGTGCGCGCCGCGCAGAAAGCAGCATGGGCCGCGTACTGCGCTCCCATCAAGGAAGAGTTGGACGATGCCGCCCGCCTGATCGAAGCCCTCGGCACCGACGAAGCCAACGCCATCGCCCGCGAGCTCCGCAGCACCATGGATCCCGGCCGCAAGGAGGTGATCAGCGCCGTCCGTCGCGCGCTCCTTGTCACTCCGGGCGCAGACCCGGAGTCGCACAATGCCTTGCAAGCCTGGCTTTCCCAACAATTCGACCTCAACGCCGACCGTTACGGCAGCCACCTGTACAGCGAGAGCGCCAAGAGCAGCCTCAACGTGGTCGAAGTGCCCGTTCAATACAGCAGCGATGAGATGGTCGATGGCCGCCTCATCATCCGCGACAACTTCGCCGCGCTCTTCGAGAAGGAGCCGCTGCTGCTCACCTTCGGCGAGGACACCGGCAAGATCGGGGACGTGAACCAAGGCATGGAGGGCATGCAGGCCCGCTTCGGCGAACTGCGTGTGAGCGACGTGGGCATCCGCGAAGCCACCATACTCGGGCAAGGGATCGGCATGGCCCTTCGGGGCCTGCGTCCCGTGGCCGAGATCCAGTACCTCGATTACCTGCTCTACTGCCTCCAAGGCATCAGCGACGACCTCGCCACCGTGCATTGGCGCACAAAAGGCGGCCAGAAATGCCCGCTCATCATCCGCACACGCGGCCACCGCTTGGAAGGCGTGTGGCACAGCGGAAGCCCCATGGGCATGATCGTGAACAGTGCGCGCGGCGTGGTGGTGTGCGTGCCCCGCAACATGCAGCAGGCCGCAGGCTTCTACAACACGCTATTACAAAGCGACGATGCCGCGCTGGTGATCGAATGCCTCAACGGTTACCGCAGCAAGGAGCGCATGCCCGCCAACCTCGGCGCGTTCACCGTGCCCATCGGCATCCCCGAAGTGGTGCGCGAAGGCTCCGACCTCACCCTCGTCAGCTACGGCAGCACCTTCAACATCTGCGCGAAAGCCTGCGAGCAGCTTGAGGCCATGGGCATCTCCGTGGAACTGATCGATGCGCGCACCCTCCTCCCCTTCGACCGCGAGCACCGCATCGTGAAAAGTGTGGAGAAGACCAGCCGCCTGCTCGTTGTGGACGAGGACGTGCCCGGCGGCGCCAGTGCGTACATCATGCAGCAGGTCTTGGAAGTGCAGGGCGCCTACCGGTTCTTGGATGCCGCCCCCAGCACCCTCACTGCCAAGGCCCACCGCCCCGCGTATGGCAGCGATGGGGATTACTTCAGCAAGCCGAGCGTGGAGGATATGGTGGAGAAAGTGCGAGCGATGGTTGGGGAGTAGGCTGACACTGCGTGCTTGGTGACCACATGACAAAGACCGGCTGGGTGTACATCGTCACGAACCGGAAAGATGGTGTCCTTCCAAACCTCAAACCTGCGCAGGGTCTCTCGAAGAGGACCCTGCGCTCAACCTGTCAAGCGGCGCAGGGTCCCTTTCAGGAGACCCTATGCAGGTCTGAGTCGATCAGAATATGCTGGCGTACCGATCAACCCAGCACACGCCGATCGCCCACCAGTATGTTGCCGACCCGCTGGCCTTGCATGCCCTCTTTCCAAAAGCGGCTGTCCTCCATACTGCGGTAGTCGCTCAGGTTGAGTGAATCGAATTCATCCAACTCGGAGAGCTCCCTGTGTGCTATGGGCTCGGCTTTGGCCCATCTACTACGCAACCTTGCCAACCAACCGTGAGGCGCAGCTTTCGGTGTAGGCTCCGCATAGGCCATGGTCCGTTCCACACCCAATTTGTGCAAGGCCACATTGATGGATACATCGCGCAGATCTTTTCCATCAGCACCATGGTAGCTCGCGCGCTGATCGCCCACACCACCGAAGTAGTCCGTTTCGATCAAGGCGTAAACAGCCATACCGAGCTCACGTGCCAGTTGGTGCGGCGCCTGTGAGTTGAACAGGCCAGTGGGTTCATCACCGTGATCCTCGTCCGGGGCCAGCTCCCAGATGTACTCGATCGGCAAGGGCACGATCGCGTAAGCACCCTCGAAGATCACCGGCAGGCCGTGCTTGGTGGCAGCGGCTTCGTTGATAGGAGCAGGAGCGACGATGGCGGTGATGCTGTGGCCCATGGTCTGATCGTCTCTAATCCACTAATCGACTACCTCCTCATCCTCGATCCGCAACCGGCATTGCCGTTCGCGGGCGCAACTGTCTATATCTCAATGTCGTGATCGAGAACAACTTCAACATCAGGGAACAAGGTCGGCAACTCCATTGCCAGCTTATCCCGCGTCTCATGGTCCCCAAGGATGGCGAACTCTGGAGGTATCCTCTCCGCTCCATCCACGTCAATGCT
Source organism: Flavobacteriales bacterium (assembly GCA_019638075.1). Classification (GTDB taxonomy): domain Bacteria; phylum Bacteroidota; class Bacteroidia; order Flavobacteriales_F; family PHOS-HE28; genus PHOS-HE28. Next base: position 2,736 of record JAHBUM010000268.1, read on the forward strand.
CCAGCACATCCATCGAACAAGATATCTGGAACCGTCTCCTGCTGACTCCCAAGTTGTATCTCGTGCCACACTAACACGAAGTCGAATGCTTCCGGTCAGTCCGGCTAATGCGGTTCGTATGCGCCCTACTAACGGTCCTCGTGGCTCTTCCATCCTGTGATCACTCCACATTCCCGATCCTCACCCAACTCCGCCGTTTTCGGGCGGAACATGTTCCGCCCCGAGCAGATGCAACGCATGACCTACCGGCGCATGCCTTGCATCTGCTGCATCTGCCGCATCATGTTCTGCATCTTCGTCTTGTCGCCCATCATCTTCATCATCTTGCGGGTCTCCTCGAACTGCTTCATCAGTTTGTTCACGGCCTCCACGTTGTTACCGCTGCCGCGCGCGATGCGCTGACGGCGGCTGCCGTTGATCACCGCCGGGTTCTTGCGCTCCTCGGGCGTCATGCTGTTGATGATCGCCTCGATGCCCTTGAAGGCGTCGTCGGGGATGTCGATGTTCTTCAGCGCCTTGCCCACGCCGGGGATCATGCCCATGAGGTCCTTCATGTTCCCCATCTTCTTGATCTGCCCGATCTGCTCCATGAAGTCGTCGAAGCCGAACTGGTCCTTCTGGATCTTCTTGTTCAGTTCGCGCGCCTGTTTCTCGTCGAACTGCTCCTGTGCGCGCTCCACCAGCGAAACCACGTCGCCCATGCCGAGGATCCGGCCCGCCATGCGGTCGGGGTGGAACTCGTCGATGGCCTCCATCTTCTCGCCGGTGCCGATGAACTTGATGGGCTTGTCCACCACGCTGCGGATGCTGAGCGCCGCACCGCCACGGGTGTCGCCATCGAGCTTGGTGAGCACCACACCGTCGATGTTCAGGCGGTCGTTGAAGGCCTTGGCGGTGTTCACGGCGTCCTGCCCGGTCATGCTGTCCACCACGAACAGCGTTTCGTGCGGCTTGATGGCGGCTTTCACGCGCGCGATCTCGTCCATCATGGCCTCGTCCACCGCGAGGCGGCCGGCGGTGTCGATGATGGCGACGGTGAAGCCGTGCGTCTTGGCGTA
>JAHBUM010000269.1 GCA_019638075.1 Flavobacteriales bacterium
CAACGGCTCGTTCACGCTCACCGGACCCGGTGGCACGCTGGCATCCGGCGGGTCGTTCACCGCCAGCAGCGTCAACAGCTTCTGCCTGACGGCAACGGCACAGTCGCTGCTGAGCGCGAAGGTGTACCTCGATGGCGCATACGGCACCGGCCCGCAGATGTCCGATGCGCTGCGCGCCGCCGCATTGATCCCCGCGACGGAACCATACACCGCGTTGGGCTTCGCGCACGTGGCTGGCGGTGGCGGAGAGACCGTGAACTCCCAAGTGCTGAACACCACCGGCAACAACGCCATCGTGGACTGGGTGTTCGTGGAGCTTCGCAGCCCGGCCCCGTCGTACACCGTACTTGCCACACGCAGCGCATTGGTGCAGCGCGATGGCGACATCGTGGACGTGGACGGCACTTCAGCCGTGGCCTTCAGCATCGCGGCAGGGAGCTATCACGTGGTGGTGCGGCACCGGAACCACCTGGGCATCATGAGCGCATCGGCCGTTGCCATGGGTACCACGGCAGGCAGCATCGACTTCCGCTCCACCACCACGGCCACCTACGGCTCCGATGCACAGCGCACGGTGGGCAGTACACGTACCATGTGGACCGGCGATTGTGGTGGCAATGGCACCGTGATGTACACCGGCACCGGCAACGACCGCGACCCGATCCTGACGCGGGTCGGGGGAACCGTGCCCACCAACTCGGTATCCGGCTACTGGCGCGAGGACATCAACATGGACGGTTCCGTGATGTACACCGGCTCCGGCAACGACCGCGACCTGATCCTGCAGACCATCGGCGGCACGGTGCCCACGAATACGCGGGCGCAGCAGTTGCCGTAGTGGCCCTGCGCGGAAGCGGCGATCAACGGCGCGAAGCGAGCAGCACCCGTGCGTTCTCCAGCGCGGCGGGTGTGAGCTTGCGCCCGCTGAGCATGTGGGCGATGGCCTCCACACGCTCTTCGGCCTGCACCGCGCGGATGCTCGTGCTGATGCGCTCCCTGTCCTCGTCCTTGCTTACGACAAAGTGCGTATCGGCCTTGCTGGCGATCTGCGGCAGATGTGTGATAGCGAGCACCTGACGCTCCTTCGCCATGCGGGCCATCAACGAGCCCACGCGGTCGGCCACCTCGCCGCTCACGCCGGTGTCGATCTCGTCGAACACCACCGTGGGCAGGTCCTGCGAATCGGCGGCGAGAGAGATCAATGCCAGCATGACCCGGCTCAGTTCGCCACCGGAGGCCACCTTGTCCAATGGTGCGGGCGCGCGGTCCTTATTGGCGCTGAACAATGCGCGGATGGTGTCGATGCCATGCGGGCCGGGCGCGCCGGTGCGGTGATCGAACTGGAACACGGCGTGCGGCATGCCCAGGTCCTGTAAAAGGGACTCCACCTTGTTCGCCAGCGGCTTCACGGCACCGATACGGGCGCGCGAAAGGGACTTCGCCAGCCGCTCCACTTCCACACCATGGCGCTCCACTTCCACGGATAGCGCAGCGATGCGGTCGGCCAAGGAACCCACATTGTCCACCTTCCCGGCCAGTTCCTCGCGGATGGCGATCAGCTCATGGTTCGATGCGACGCGGTGTTTCTGCTGAAGGCGCAGGAGCAGATCGAGGCGTTCGCGCAGTTCGGCCGCCTTCTTCGGGTCCACGGCGATGCCGGTGGCCGAACGCGAAGCCTCCTCGGCGATGTCCTTCAGTTCGATGCGTACGCTGTTGAGCCGTTCGAGCAATGCGGCCACGGTGGCATCGAGCCGCGCGGGCTTCGCCAGCACCTGTTCCACCCGTGCGAGGATAGGCCCCAGCCCGTTCTCATCGGTCACCGCCTCTTCCACCGTGTTCAGGGCTTGGATCAATTCCCCGGCGTTCTCGGCACGGCCCAGCTCCTGCTCCATGGCGGCCTGCTCATCGGGCTGTAAGCGTGCTTCGGTCAGCTCGTTCAACTGGAACTGCGCGTAGTCCAGCTCCCCCTGTGCCTGGGCTTCCTCGGCCTGCAACGTGGAGAGCTGCTGCTGCTGCGCGCGCCACGTGGTGTACACTGCGGCGTACTGCTCCACCACATCCTGCTGCCCGGCGATGTGGTCCACCAGACCGAGCTGGAAGCGGCTGTCGTTGAGCAGCAGCGTGTGGTGCTGGCTGTGTACATGCACGAGCCGCCCGCCCAGTTCGCGCATCTGCTCCAAGCGCACGGGCGTGTCGTTCACGAAGGCGCGCGAACGCCCACCCGTATCCAGCTGACGGCGCAGGATGGTGTAGCGTTCCGGCTCCACCTCGGCCGCCGCGAACCAGTCGCCCAGCCCGAGGCCCTTCGTATCCACCTCCAGTTCGATCACACATTTGCGCTGGCTATCCCGTGCAGCGCCCGCATCGGCCCGTTCGCCCATCGCCAAACCCAGCGCACCGATCACGAGGCTTTTGCCACTGCCCGTTTCGCCGGTGATGATGGTGAGCCCCTTGGACAGGTCGAGTTCCAAGGCGTCGATCAGGAGGTAGTTGGTGATGGAGATGCGGCGCAGCATGATGGGTTTTCCGTCAGGGAAGCGGCCGCCAATATCGGGACAAGGAGGGCAGTTCGGAGTGGGCGGGTGTCAGGATCCTGTTGGGGGCTGGAGGCGCAGGGTTGTCCGCTCAAAAGCAGCGGACAGACCCTGCGGAGGTTTAGAACTTCTTCTCCAGCAACCCCAGCAGCCGCGCGGTCAACTGCTCGTACCGCGTGTTGGCCTGCTGCAATTCCTTCACGTATGCTTCGTGACGGGCATCATAGCGGTCCATCAACTGCTGTACGAACTCTTCGGGGAGATAGTGCTTCACATACCCGTTGGCACCGCCCGTGTTGTCATGCACGTTGAACACCACAGGCTCGCTCCGCAGCAGATCCTCCACGGGCACTTCCAGCACATCGGCGATCTTCTGCAGGCGCTCCACGTCCATCTTGATGTCGCCCTTCTCCAAGCGGCTGTACGTGCTCTGCGAAATGCCCAGCCGCTCGGCCATGTCCTCGTCGCGCAGTTTCTTCTGTTCGCGCAAGTGGCGGATCTTCTCGTGGATCATGCGTGTTCGGCGTAGATGGCCCGAAGCTAATGCAGGGATCGCATACGGATATGCAGGAAGCGGGTTGGTTATGCACGGGGAGACGGATTGGTTTGCGGCCCTGTTACGGAAAAACCCAAGCCATCAGATGATGAAGAGAACGGTGACCCTGTGTTTGTCGGCGATAGCAGTGCTGGCAATGGTCTCTGGCTGTAGAAAGGACGACAAGGCAGCGCCCAGCACACCAAGCGGCACACCGTGCAGCTACACATTGGGGCCATGGGGGGATTGGGTCGGTGGCATTCGCACACGGACAGTTACCGCCACACCCGATGGCTGCACAGGCACCATGCCCCCGACCACCGAAACGCATTGGTGCCGCACACTGAACAAGGGTTGGCTGAAGATCGTGAACTACAGCAGCAATCCATACCAAGTGACCATTACGGGGCCGACCAGCATCCCGGCGTTCACCTTGCAGGGCGGATACCAAGTGGACAGCATATCCGTTGACGTGGGCACGTACGGTATCTATTCGTTACAACTCGCAGGGTACTTGCTCTACCCCAGCGAATTCAACACCACCAAGTCGGTGACACGCTGCAACGTGATCGGCTGGAGCTTCCCATAGAGACCGGCTCAGCATTCTTCGGGCTGGCCCCAAACCTCCGCAGGCCCTGCGGTAGCTGCAAGCGGGGCTGCCTCAGCAGGCGGGCGCTTGTG
>JAHBUM010000027.1 GCA_019638075.1 Flavobacteriales bacterium
CGATCAAGCGGCACCGATACGCCGTAGGGGCGACCCGCGCGACCGATGCAACGCCGAATGCATGGGCGATGCACGGATGTTCATCATACGCCGTTGGGGCGCATTGCTTGACAATGTGGAGCTGGAGGAAGGGCCCGGTCCGCTCTTCGATCGCGTTCTGCACCTGCAGTCCGACGAGGCCGACCGCCACCGGGAGCTTGTGCGTATGATCGGCGAGCTGCAGAGCAACGGTGGGTCGAGGCGTTCCGCCTGAAGATGGGGCATGCGCGCATCTTATCGTGCCGGATGTGTGGAGCATGTACCTCACTGCATGGTATGGAGCCGGCAGGAACACGGCCACACGGCCGGTTTTGCAGGAATGGCATGGTGATGGCCACCGAGCGTTCAACAAGACCCCAACGACATGACCTTCCGAACCCTTCTGATCGCATCCCTTTCATTGACGAGCGCGGCGCTTTCCGCGCAGGAATTCCGTTTCGGCGGCGGATACAGTGGCAGCAATGTCCGCGAAGCGGGCGATGAGCACTGGGTGGGCCGCGCCGGTTATCATGCCGGGGTCGATCTCGTGCTTGGTCGCCTCTGGTTCGTCCGGCCCGGCATGCATCTGCAGGTGCGCAACCTGAACTACACCATGGTCGGTCTGGATGAGAATGGCGACCCGTTCGGTACCGATGTGGAGTTCCGCTACACGGACCGCGCGCTGCGTGTGCCGCTCTTCGTGGGCCGCCGCCTCATGGACCCGTCGGATGATCCGGGCGTGAACCTGTACGTCATGGCCGGACCTACGGCGCTGTTCAACCTGAACGCCGATCTGGACAATGACCGCCTTGATGTGCGCACCAATGGAATGCAGTGGTACATCGGCGCGGGGGCTGGGCTGGAGATCGCCTTCCTCTTTGTTGAAGGCGGCTACAACGTGGCCATGAGCAACGTGTTCGAGGGGGCACGGTTCCGCACGAACCCGCGCGTGAACCAGCTGAATCTGAGCGCCGGTATCCGCCTGCGTCTTGCGAAGTGATACGACCGGGCCATGATGTGCATCCTCTAAAAGCCTGTTCGCAATACGGGCAGGGTAGTGATGAGGGGGATAGTTGTCGGTTGTCAGGGGGCGGTTGTCAGGGAATGCCTGTTTCCGTGGCTTCTGCACAGGGGCTTCCCACCCAGCAGCCTATCAAGATGTTCAAGCTTCAAGGCACAAGCTCCAAGGGGTACCACCAAGGAGACTGACAACTGGCACCTGACAACTACCTTGACCTTCTTCCGGTCCGTGACCCCGCCTGCGGTTCCAAGGAAATTGCGAACAGGTTCCAATAGTGGCAGTCATGCCACAGGATCGGGGAGATCCTTCCCCGATCAGGGCGCCTGCGGATCCGCTGGTGACCAAGGGATCCGGGCCTTTCCTGTCGCGGCACACACTTCGTTCACCCGTAGTGGGCAGTGGGTCGGCCATTCGGAGGTTCGGATGCCGATGCTGTCCGGTAACTTAGCCGTTCCATGAAGCGGCCATGGACAGCAAGAAGGTCATGAAGAACGCGCTTTTGGTGGACGATGAACGGGAGATCTGTGAACTGTTGGCGGCCATTCTCCACCGCGCAGGCATGCGGTGCCATTTCGCACACAGCTTGGCCGGGGGCCGTGCTTCGCTGACGAACGCCACGTACGATGCGGTGTTCGTGGATGTGAACCTGCCCGACGGACTGGGCTACGAGCTCATCTCCGAGGCGAGGGCGATCAGGCCCGGCGTACCGTGCATCGCCATAAGCGCCATCGACACCGAACGTGGAAGGGCCATGGCCGCCGGGGCCGATGTCTTCATCGCCAAACCGTTCAGCCGTGAGGCCATCCTCTCCAGTATCCGCGATCTTGGTTTCAGCACAACCAAACCACCCTCCACATGACCAGCGCCAACATCCTTGTGATCGACGACGATCAGGACCTGTGTACCCTGCTCGATAGGCTGCTCTCCAAGTACGGCTATGCGGTCACCACGGCCAACCGGGGTGCCACGGCAAGGGAGGAGATGGCCGCCCGCCATTTCGATCTTGTGCTTTGCGATCATCGGCTGCCCGACACCGATGCGCCCCGCATGCTCGAGCACATCCGGTCCACCGCTCCGGGCACACAGGTCATCATCATCACCGGCTATTCCGAAGTGCGCCTCGCCGTGGAGCTCATGCGCAAGGGCGCGTTCGACTACATCGGCAAGCCGCTCTACCCGGACGAACTACTGATGCGCGTGCAGGATGCGTTGTCGGCAGGCGGATCGGATGCACGGGCGGCCACGCCGAAGAGCGCAACGGCAAGGCCCGGCGCACCGAAGCGTGCCCTGTACGTGGATGGCGATGGCCCTGCATCGCGGCTGATCGAGAAGCACATCGGTCTGGTGGCGCCCACCGACATGTCCGTGCTCATCACCGGTGAAACAGGAACAGGCAAGGAGTTCGTCGCGAAACGGATCCATGCGGAAAGCACGCGCGCCCATGCGCCGTTCGTTTCCGTGGATTGCGGCGCACTGCCCCGCGAACTGGCCGGAAGCGAACTCTTCGGCCACACGAAAGGCGCGTTCACCGGCGCGGTGAGCGACCGTGCAGGCAGTTTCGAGCAGGCCGATGGCGGCACGCTCTTCCTTGACGAGGTGGGCAACCTCTCCTACGAGAACCAGATCAAACTGCTACGCGTGCTGCAGGAGCGCCGGTTCAAGCGCATCGGCGGCATCAAGGACATCGAAGTGGACGTGCGCATCCTCGCCGCCACCAACGAGGACCTGCGAAAAGCCGTGGCGGAAGGCCGGTTCCGCGAGGATCTCCTGCACCGCATCCAAGAGTTCACCATCCACCTGCTCCCCCTGCGCGAGCGGCGCGAGGACATCCCGAGGTTCGCGGAACACTTCATCGGCCTTGCCAACGAGCGCCTGAGCCGCAGCGTGGAAGGGTTCGATGCCGCAGCGTTGCAGCACATCGTTTCCCACAACTGGAGCGGCAACCTGCGCGAGCTGGGCAACGTGATCAAACGCGCGGTGCTGCTGTGCCCCGGTCCGCACATCACGTCGGATTGCCTGCCGGCCGTGGTGTTGAGCGGCACGGGATCATCGAAGGGGGACAACGGGGTAGCCGACGCGGCCGCTTCGCCCCCTGCCGCATCCGGTGGCGATGGCCTGCGCGGTGTGGCCCACCAAGCGGAGCGCGAGGCCATCCTGCAGGCGCTGGAACGGAACGGGTACAACAAGTCGCGCACGGCGGAGCAGCTCAACATCGACCGGAAGACCCTGTACAACAAATTGAAGTCGTACGGTCTGGAGGTGTGATCGCCACGATCGACAAGCACCCTCCATGATCGAACTGCGGAAGGATCGCGAAGAGCGCAGGCTCACCACCATGCTGTACATCTGCATGGTGGTGGTCATGCTCGTCCTGCTCTACGCCACGTACCAGAATTTCCGCAGATACGCGCGCACCGTGCAGGAGGTAGCGGTGCATAACATGGCGCTGCTGGAACTGGAGGGCATGCTCTCCAGCCTGCGCGATGCGGAGACCGGAGTGCGCGGTTATCTGCTCACCAACGACACGGCCTTCCTCGCCCCCTACCGCCTTGCCAACCGCCGCATGTACGACCATACGGCAAGGCTCGGCCTGCACGGGTTGAACGCCGCCGACTCACTCCGCTTGGAGGAACTGCGCCAGCTTTCTGCGACACTGGAACGGATGTGGCGCTCCATGGTCTTCAACAGCGGCCGGGTGGAGGCTGCGGTCTTGGCCCACGATCTGGGCGGATCGAGGGCCGTGATGGATGAGATACGCGTGGTGCATGACCGGCTGGGCATGGACCGCACCCGGCGGCGCGATGTGCTGCTGACCCAGCAGCGCACGGAGGGCGTGGATGCGCCGTTCATGCTCGTGATCTACTCGTTGCTGGCGATCCTTGCCACGGCCATCCTTTTCTGGCGGCTTACGCGCACGCTCCGCCGCAACGAGGCGGTGCGGCTGGCCCTGCGCTCGAAGGTGCGCGACCTTGATGTGGAGGTGTCGCAACGTGCCAGCCTGCAGGCCCAATTGCAACAGGTGCTCGATGTATCGCCCAGCGGCATCATGTCCTTCCGCTCCATCCGCGATGCCGGTGGACACATCGTGGATTTCGAGTGGCTAAGCTCCAACCGCATGGCGAACGCCTCGATAGGCCGCGATGACCTTGTGGGGAAGCGCCTGCTGGAAGAGATGCCGGAGAACAGGACGATCGGGCTGTTCGATGATTATGTGCGCACGGTGGAAGAGGACATCCATTCGGTGAAGGAGTTCCATTACAGCGGATCCGGACTTGATAGCTGGTTCAGGCACCACGCGGTGAAATTGGAAGATGGCTTCATGGTCACCCTCAGCGACATCACCGAACAGAAGCGCGCCGAGCAGATCAATCAGGAATCCGACCGCCTGGAGCTTACCGCGCAGATCACACGCACCGTGGCCCACGAGGTGCGCAATCCGCTCACCAACATCCACCTCGCCTTGGAGCAGATCCAAGACGAGACCCTCGACCGTCAGGATGCCGTGCAGCCCTATTTCGCCATCATCGACCGCAACCTGAAACGCATCGGCACGCTGATCAAGGAGATGCTCGAATCGTCGCGCAAGCGAGAGCTGGACACGGCACCCTGCCGCATGGATGACCTCGTGAGCAAGACCCTCAGGTCGGTGAACGATCGCCTTTCCCTGAAGGGCATGATCAGTGCCGTCAGCATAAGCCCCGGCCTGCCCGAGGTGATGGTGGATCCCGAGCTGATGGACCTTGCCATCACCAACATCGCCGTGAACGCAGTGGAGGCCATGGAACCGGAAAAGGGCCACCTGGCATTCACGGTATCGCGCGACCCAAGCGCCGTGGTGATGGAGATCACCGACAATGGCAGGGGCATCCCGCCGGAGAACATCCCGCGCCTGTTCGAGCCCTTCTACAGCGGAAGGCCGGGCGGCCTCGGCCTGGGCCTCACCGCAGCGCGCAGCATCCTGTACAGCCATGGGGTGCAGCTCGATGTGCGGAGCACGGTGGGCGAAGGCACCACGTTCACCCTGCGGTTCCCAGAGCGGATCTTCGTGCCCGGCACCTGATCCTTGGCTCTACCCTGAGTTCAGGGGAGAAGCGGGAGAGGATAGCAGGCGGTCGGCAGCACATCACGCTCTCGAATGAAGACCGGTCGGCTCCCCCTCAACTTCGTGGCCGGATCGAATTCTTCATCCCGGCTGTAACTTCCGGTCGGCAACCTCGTCCCACCTCTGAACAACGGGTCCCTCCCCGATGACGCTGGCCGAATACAACACCGCCGTGGATGCCCATGCCGATGGCATATACCGCTTCGCGTTGAAGCACCTGAGCGATGAGGACCGCGCCAAGGACGTGGTGCAGGAAAGCTTCACACGGCTTTGGGTGAAGCTGGAAGAGGTGGATGGCGCCAAAGCGAAGAGCTACCTCTTCACCACCGCCCACCACGTGATGGTGGACGAGGTGCGGAAGGACCGGCGCAGCACACGCATGGAGGAGCATCATGAAGACCTGCGCCACACCTCGCAGCACCAGCCCGACCTGAAGGAAGTGCTGGACATGGCGCTCGCCACATTGCCCGCCATCCAGCGCAGCGTGGTGCTGCTGCGCGACCTGGAAGGCTATGCCTACGAGGAGATCGCGGAGCTCACCGGCCTCAACCTGCCGCAGGTGAAGGTGTACATCTACCGGGGCCGCACGGCATTGAAGGAATACATCGGCCAACTCGACCTGGTGCTTTGAACGGACGCATCGACCATAGCAACTACGAGGCATGGCTGCTCGATCGGGTGGAAGGCAACCTCACGCCCGATCAGGAGCGCGAGCTGGATGCCTTCCTGCTGCTGCACCCGCACCTTGCGCCGGAGGACGATGAGCTGCCCACGGTGACCGCGTTGGCCGATGCGCTGTCCAATGCCGACAAGGCCGCGCTGAAACGCACGATCCCGCCGGTGGGCTTGGTGAGCGATGCCTCGGTCGAAGACCACCTCATCGCACGCCTTGAAGGCGATCTGGATGCGGAACAGTTGGAGGCGTTGCGCATCTACCTTGCTGCGCACCCGCAGTGGCAACGCGCCGAACGCGCTTACGTGCTCACCAAGCTCGTTCCCGAAGCCATCGCTTACACCGCCAAGCGCGAACTGGAACGTCGGCTGCCCCCACAGGGCATGCCCACGCGGTTCACCATCGGCGACTTCCTGATCGCTCGCTTGGAAGGTGATCTTGACCGTGAACAGGCGGTGGCAGTGGACCGTCTCGTGGCTGCGGATGAAGCGATCCAGCGTGAATGGGTGCTGATACAGGCTACGCGAACAGTGGCCGCTCCGGTGGTGTTCACCGGCAAAGCTTCGCTGAAGAAGAAGGAAGGCCGCGTGATCGCGTTCGGCTTCCAGAGCTGGGCCCTGCGTCTCGCCGCCGCCGCATCGGTGGCTGTGCTGCTGGGCGTGGGGCTTTGGCTGTTGCGCTCATCCGAAGGGGATGAACAGCGTTTCGCGCGAGTGCCTGCCGCTAACACGGAGAAGCCTGCGGAACAGGAGAACGGTGTTGAGCAGGATGAGCCATCGACCGTGCCGCAGCAGCCGGAGCGCGATCATACGGCAGGTCCCAAGGAACACGAAGGCCCGCGTACTTCACCTACCAACCATGGTGCGCGGCCCGCAACTCCGCAACGTATGCAGATCGTTCCTGCAAGCCCTTCGGAAGAACCGGAATTGGCACAGGCCCCGCGCTTGGAACAACCTACACCCGAAGCTGCGGAGCCAGCCCCCATGCCTGTTGCGGACGATCCGGGTGATGTGCAGCTCGCCCAGGCCGCATCAGCTCCGGCCAGGCCCACGGCACCAGCGGCGGTTAACGAACACACCATCGGGGGATTGTTGACCAGTACCCTGCGCGAGCGTGTACTGGATACGCCCGCACGGGAGAGCGCGCCGTTGGATAGCGATGATGCCGTGGCCGCTGTGGACCGCACACTGAAGACGGTGGCCGGCGAACGTGCGGGACTCGATCTGCAGCGGAGAGACGATGGCCGCGTACAGGGCTTCCACCTGCGCCTCGGCCGCAACTTCGCCATCAGCGCCAGCCGCTGATCCGCGCACGCCTGCTCGCGGCGATCACGTCGACATGCGAACGCATCATCACGGCCGGGCAATACTGTGCTTGTTCCTTCAAGACCGATCGCTCCGCTCATCACCGCTCATCCGCCGCTCGTCACGATCCCCGCTTTCGATCGTAACAACACCCACCACCACGGCGTCCTATGAGCAAAGAACAACGAACACCCCAAGTGCCATGAGAACCACGATCCTACGCCCCACCGCAGCTTTCAGCACAGGCGTGACCCGCTCCCTGCTGCTGCTCGCCACCGTGTTCACCTTCGGCTACACCCGTGCTGCAGAACCACTTCGCATGAACACGGCCGGAAAGAAGCCCGCCTTGGAACGCGCGCTCGACCGCGCCCTCAGCAACACGCTTTCCTATCCGCTCCTCACTCGCGAGAACATGAACGGCGAGGTATATGTAAGCTTCGCGGTCAACAAGGAGGGCCGCCTTCAGGTGATCGAATGCAGTTCGGCCAACCCGAAGCTGAAGGAATACGTGTTGCGCAAGCTCGCCCGTATCGACATCGGCGACAACCCCGATGGCAGCTGGAAGATCACCCACATGGTCTTCAACTTCCGCCCGGAGAAAGGCTGACCTACGCATCCCGTGCCATCGCTACGAAGCCCCGTTCTGCGGGGCTTCGCGCTTTTTTCATGGGGCCTGTAACTCCTGTCGGGGCATGCCGTCCTACGAACAGAACATCACGATCATGAACAAGCTGATCCCCGCCCTGGCCACCCTGCTCGCGACCACCATGGCCCATGCCCAATCGGACACCACAGAGAGCCATACCCGGACGGAGACCACCATCGTGACCGATACCCGCACGGACACGATCCCTGCCGCCAGCACACATGCGCTGGTCGTGGACTATGTTCCCGGCAAGGGCATGCGCATTGACATGCTCGATACCGACACCACCAAGAAGGGCAGCCCGCTGGTCATCAACACCAAGCGTAAGAAGATCACCATCAGCACCGAGGGGAAGCCTTGGATAACGAAGGAGGACAGCGTGAAGGATGTGCTGCGGGGCCTGCGCAGGGAGCGCCGCAACCAGTTCACCTACTGGAGCGGCATCGACATCGGTGCGAACGCACTGCTCGGCCCGGATGGCAGCGGCGACTTCCCCAAGGAGTACGACTTCCTCCAGTTGGACCAGGGCCGCTCGCGCTTCGTGTCCATCAACTTCATGGAGCAGAAGATCGAGTTCGGCTCGCACCACGTGGGCCTGCTCACCGGCCTGGGTTGGGAGTTCACCAACTACCGCTTCAAGGAGAACAGCATCATGCACTTCCAGGGCGATACCATCACCGCCACGCCGATGGATGCCCCGCAGTTCATCAAGAGCAAATTACGCCAGGGCGGGTTCCGTGTGCCGCTGATGCTGGAGTTCAACACCAAGCGCGCCAAGATGCCCACTGCGGATGAGATCAGGGCGGCAGCGCGGGATACATCGGTGCACTCCCTGCCCAAGACCCCGTTCTCCTTCACCAACAAGAAGAACTTCCACCTGGCCGTGGGCGTGGTGGGCAGCTGGTACTACGACAGCATGTACAAGCAGAAGTACCGCATGGACGGCCAGATCCGGAAGGACGTGGACAAGGGCGACCACCGGCTGCTGCCCTACCGCCTGGCCGCATCGGCGCGCATCGGCTACGGAAGCCTCAACCTTTTCGCGGAGTATGCGCTCACGCCCTTGTTCAAGGATGGCGTCATGCCGGAGCTCACTCCGCTCAACGTGGGCTTGACGATCGTCGGGTTCAATTAGAGGGCATCTCAAAATTATTTTTGGATGCGAGCGAGGAGGATTTCGCGACCAGATGAGGCGCGAGACCGGAGCATAGCCGGTGGCTATGTGAGGATCGAGCAACGAAATATGGGCGTGAAAGACCCTTGCGCAGCCCGAAGGATGATTTTGAGATGCCCTCTAGTGTCGTAGAGCAGGTGCCATGAGAGCCAGCACCCATGGGGCCGCGACGGACGCCAAGTCCGGTCGCGGCCCTGCCCTTTACAGCCCGCATCGGCCATTCCCGCTATATTTTTGCGGTCTTCCAACCCTGAACAGCCAGAGCCATGGGCCGCATTTTCGAGAAACGCAAGCACAAGATCTTCGCCCGCAACGCGAAGCTGAGCAAGCTCTTCACCCGCATCGGCAAGGAGATCGCCATGTCCGTGAAGGCGGGCGGCCCCAACCCCGATTCCAACTCTCGGCTGAAGATGGCGATCCAGAACGCCCGTGGCGCCAACATGCCCAAGGACAACATCGACCGCGCCATCAAGAAGGCGGCCGGTGGCGGCGAGGCGGATTACAGCGAGATGACCTACGAGGGCTACGCGCCCGGCGGTGTGGCCGTATTCGTGGAGACGGCCACCAACAACCCCACGCGCACCGTGGCGAACGTGCGCAGCTTCTTCAGCAAGTGCGATGGCACCCTCGGCACCAGCGGCTCGCTCGCACACGTGTTCGACCGCAAGGCCGAGTTCGTGATCGAGAGTGCAGCCCTGAAGGGGCGCGATGCCGATGAGTTCGAGATGGAGTGCATCGATGGCGGCGCCGAGGATGTGATCCGCGACGAGGAGGAGATCGTGATCCTGGCGCCCTACACCGCCTTCGGCAGCATGGCCCAGAAGCTGGAACAGCTCGGCGTGGAATCGAAGAGCGCCGAACTGAAACGCTTCCCGCTCTCCACCATCCCCGCCGACCTGGACACGGCGAAGAACGTGATGCGGCTGATCGACATGCTGGAGGAGGACGACGACGTGAACGCCGTGTACCACAACATGGACCTCAGCGAGGAGGTGGAGGCCGAGCTGGCCGAGGGCTGATCGGTCTAATCCGTTCCGCCCAGTGTGTGGAAGCGGATGTGGTAGTGCGTCCCCTTTGGGCCTCCCTCCACGGTCATGCGCCCGTTCAATTGCTCCACGAGGCTTTCGATGAGCGAAACGCCCAGCGTGGCGCCATCGGACTGGATCTTCTCCAGCGGTATGCCCACACCGTCGTCGGTATATATCAGGTCGTAGGTACCACCCTTCGCACCGGCGATGGTGAGCTTGATGTGGCCCGTGTCGCGCACCTTGAAGGCATGCTTGAGGGAGTTGGTGATCAGCTCGTTCAGCAGCAGGCCGAGCGGCACCATGGTGCGCAGGTCGAAGGAGAGGCCTTTCTCGATGTCCGTGTGGTTGGTGATGCGGTCGTCCACGTCGTTCATCTTCACGAGGTCGGCGAACAGCTCGTGTATGTACAGGGCCACGTCCACCGTGGCCAGTTCATCGCCCTTGTACAGTTTCTCGTGGATCAGCGCCATGGAGGTCACGCGGCTCTGGCTCTGCTCGAAGGCATGCTGCAACCGCTCATCGGCGATGGTGCCGGCCTGTAGTCGCAGCAGGCTCGCGACCACCTGCAGGTTGTTCTTCACCCGGTGGTGCATTTCCTTGATCAATACCGTGATGCGCTCGTTGGCCTGCTCCAGCTTCTGCTTCTCGGCCTGTAGCGCGGCGGTCTGCTCGTTGTCGCGGATGCGCGCCGCCTTGAGGTTCTCCTTCATCCGCGTGAGCGCGAGGCCCAGCACATCCTGCCTGCCGCGCACCACCACCGGTGTATCGTAGTTGCCCTTGCCGATCTCATCGGCGCTGCTGGCCTGCGACCGGATGTTGTCGATCATGCCGTTGAAGGACGAGGCCATCTGCCCGATCTCGTCGCGGCTGCTCACGGGCACGTGCCCGCGGATGTCTCCCACCGCTAATGAGCGCGCCACGTGCGTCACCTCGTTCACCGTGTTGCGTACCCCGCGCAGGATCACGAACCCCATGATGGTGACGGCCCCGATGACCCCGAACAGCGCGGCCAGCACTACCAGCAGGCGCACCTCGGCGCTGCGCATGTTAGCGGCGGTCACCTCTTGGATCAATCCGAGGGACCGATCCTCCACCTTCTTCAGCTTCTCCACTGCCTGCAGCGAGAGTTCCCACCACTGCCTGGGCGCGATCCCCACCGGGTTCATGGCACGGCGTTCCTTCGCCGTGCCGATGAGCGCCCGCAGGAAGTTCACATCAGGCCCTTGGAATAGCTCGCGATAGGCGGCCAGCACCTCCGGCTGGGCATCCCGCTCGAACAGCGTGCGGTTCGACTCATACTGCGAGATCATATCGCCGAGATCGGCCTGATCGTCCTCGGCCATCGCGCCCTGCGACCCCACGCTCAGCCGGTCGCGCACCACGCAGAGCGCCTGCTTGGCGTTCAAGAGACGCTGGTGGGCGTATGTCCACCCTTGGGTTTCCAGATCAAGCCCGGTTCGCATGATGTGCCCCACCTCATCCAGCAGCTTGTTGCCCATGGCGGCATAAGCGCGGCTCGTCGCGCGCGCATCGATCCGGCGCTCCACCACGCGTTCGCGCAACACGTTCAATCCATCGAACGGCAACCCGTCGCTCAGCCGCGGATCGTCAGGTCCCGAGAGGGCCTGAAGGCTCTGGATGCTCGAATTGGTCTGCTGCTGCTGCAGGGTGAGCTTCATCGAGCTTACCGGCTGGCCCGTCAGATAGCCCACGGACAGGGCGCTTTCCCGCTGGACCTCGTGGATGACCATCGAATACTGGCCGATGATGGCCGATCGCTCGTTCACGTACGCCATCACCTCGCGCCGCTTGATGCTCGAATCGACCTGCTTGCCGATGAGCAGCACCATCCCCAGCACCGGAATGCTCAGGGTGATCATGAACTTGGTACGGACGGGAAGGTCCGCGAAACGCCAGCGCATCGTGCCGAATGTACACCGCTCCGCGCTTGCCACGGGCATCTACCTTTGGCCGCACACCGACCGGGCATCGGCCCGCACACCATGAAAGAACATTTCGAGGCCCTCGATGCCCGCACCGCCGAAGCCCTGCTGGGCGGTGGCGCCGACCGGATCGCCGCACAGCACAAGAAGGGCAAGCTCACCGCCCGCGAACGCATCGACCTTCTGCTGGACGAAGGCACTTTCCACGAGATAGGCCAGCTCGTGACCCACCGCAGCGACAACTTCGGGCTGGACCAGCAGGTGTTCCTCGGCGATGGCGTGGTGACAGGCTACGGACAGATCGATGGCCGCCTCGTCTACGTCTTCTCGCAGGATTTCACCGTGCTCGGGGGATCGCTCGCCGAAGCGCATGCGCAGAAGATCTGCCGCATCATGGACCTCGCCATGCAGAACGGCGCTCCGGTGATCGGCCTCAACGACAGCGGTGGCGCGCGCATACAGGAAGGCGTGGTGAGCCTTGCGGGCTATGCAGACATCTTCTACCGCAACGTGCGCAGCAGCGGTGTGGTTCCGCAGATCAGCGCCATCCTCGGCCCCTGCGCGGGTGGCGCGGTGTACAGCCCCGCCCTCACCGATTTCGTGATGATGACCGAAGGCACGAGCTACATGTTCGTGACCGGCCCCAACGTGGTGAAGACCGTGACGCACGAGGAAGTGAGCAGCGAGGACCTCGGCGGCGCATCCACCCATGCGTCGAAGAGCGGCGTGGCCCACTTCACCGCACCGAACGAACTGGATGCCATCCGGCAGCTGCGGCGGTTGATCGCATACATGCCCAGCAACTGCGAGGAGGAGCCGCCCGCCGTGCCCTACACGCCCGGCGATGAGCTGCGACCCGCGCTGGACACCATCATCCCGGACAACCCCAACCAGCCCTACGACATCCGGGAGGTGCTCAACGCGGTGATCGACCCGGACAGCAGTATGGAGGTGCATGCGGAATATGCCCGCAACATGGTGATCGGCTTCGCGCGCGTGGCCGGGCGCACCGTGGGCTGTGTGGCGAACCAGCCCGCCACGCTGGCCGGGGTGCTCGACATCGACGCCAGCACCAAGGCCGCGCGCTTCGTGCGCTTCTGTGATGCGTTCAATATCCCGCTGCTGGTGTTCGTGGACGTGCCCGGCTTCCTGCCCGGCACCGATCAGGAGTGGCGTGGCATCATCAACCACGGTGCGAAACTGCTGTACGCCTTCAGCGAGGCCACGGTGCCCCGCATCACGGTGATCACCCGCAAGGCATACGGCGGCGCGTACGATGTGATGAACTCGAAGCACATCGGTGCCGACATGAACTTCGCGTGGCCCAGCGCCGAGATCGCGGTGATGGGTGCGAAGGGCGCGGCCGAGATCATCTTCAAGGGCGAGATCGCGAAAGCCGCCGACCCCGCCGCCAAGCTGGCCGAGAAAGAGGCCGAGTACAAGAAGCAGTTCGCCAACCCCTACGAGGCCGCCGCGCGTGGCTACGTGGATGCGGTGATACGCCCGTCGGAGACCCGCAGGCACATCATCGCCGCGCTGGATATGCTGCGCAACAAGGTGGATAAGCTGCCCCGCAAGAAGCACGGCAACATCCCGCTCTGATCCGCGTATCACGGCCTTTCGCAACGCGCGCATGAAGTTCACCATCGTCACACCCAGCTTCGGCCAGCTCCGCTACCTTCGCCTCAACGCTGCTTCGGTCGCCGACCAGCGCGGGCCGGGCATCGAGGTGGAGCACATCGTGCAGGATGGCGGAAGCAAGGATGGCACACGTGAATGGCTGCTCCAACAGCCCGGCATCCGGGGCATCGCCGAGGCCGACAACGGCATGTACGATGCCATCAACCGGGGCATCATGAAGGGCGATGGCGACGTGTTCGCGTGGCTCAACTGCGACGAGCAATACCTGCCGGGCACATTGGACGCGGTGAAGCTCTTCTTCGAGGAACATCCACATGCGGACATGCTCGCGGGCGATACGCTCGTGGTGAACGCCGAAGGCGAATACCAGTGCCACCGCAAAGCCGTGGTGCCCACCACCGGCATTCTGCGCCTCGGCCGCACACCGGTGCAGAGCTGTTCGCTGTTCTTCCGCGCCCGGCTGGTGAAAGGGGCCGAAGCCATCCTTTTCGATCCGCAGTGGAAGGCCATGGGCGACTGGGCCTGGCTGCGCGACCAGAACGCGCGCGGCGCCCGCATGCTGCGACTTCCGCGCTTCCTTGCCACCTTCGTTGATGATGGCGGCAACCTCGGCATGAGCCCGCAGGCCATCAAGGAGACACGCGCGGTGTACGGTGCGCTTTCGCCATGGCACCGCGCCACGGAATATGTCGTGCGCGGCGCAGACTATGCCCGCAAGATCCTCGACGGCTACTACGCGCAGAAGCCGTTCGATTACGTGATCTACGACGCGGACCCCACGACAGCATCCGGCGTTGCCCCCGCGCGCCGCAGCCGCCATGTCGCCAAGCCCACGTGGCATTGGAAGGGGCGCGCGCATTGATCCTTCTGCAGAACGGATGGAGCCTGCTGTGACCTTGGGTCACACTGGCCGGTCGCAGGTAACTTGCGCCACTGTGCGATCGGTCAACGACAGTTCTCTCCCGGCACTGTTCATGTCGTCCGTGTCCCGCTTCGGGTCTCCGGCGCGGCCCGGCGCTTCGGCGATGCGCTTCTCGTTGGCTGTGTGCGCGGTGGTGTTGGCCGGTGTGTTCCGCTGCACACCTGTGAGCGCCCAAGGCGTGGCGGTGGTACACGAACTGGCGCAGATGCCCGATGATACCGCCAAGGTGCTCCGCCTCTCCGACCTGTGCTATGAATATCGCCGCAAGGATGTGGACTCCGCGCTCTGGTTCGGCGGTCGGGCATTGGAGCTTGCGCGGAAGCTGAGATTTTCGAAGGGCGAGGCACAGGCGCTCAACGATCTCGCGATCATCCACATCGACCGCAGTGCCTATGCCGAGGCGGACAGCGCCCTGCGTTCCGCGTTGCGCATCCGGCGCAGCCTTGGCGATGAGGAGGGCGTGGGGGCCGTACACAACAAGCTGGGCAACCTCTATCAGGTGCAGTTCAGGCTGGATGAGGCATTGGAGGAGAACCGGCAGGCGCTGGCGATCTTCGAGCGGCTGGGCCAGCGCAGCAAGGAGGCGCTCATCCTCGGCAACATCGCGATCCTCAACTTCAACCTGCGCCAATACGATCAGGCGTTGAAGGACCACGAGGCCGCCGCCGTTGTGCATCAGGCGCTCGGCAATGGGTCCGGCCTTGCCACATCACAGGGGAACATGGCGAATGTGTTGCTGGCGCTCGGCGATACCGCGAAGGCGTTGGACCTCTTCCACCGGGCCGCATCCTACTTCAAGGAGCACGACCTCCTACGGGAGTACGCCGTGCAGGCGCACAACGAGGCGGGTGTGCGGCTTGCGCGGGGCGATGCGGAACGTGCCGGGCGCCTGTACACCGAAGCGCTCGCGATCAGACAGGAGGGGGGCGACCGGAAGGCGACCGCATCGTCCATGACCGGCCTTGCCGATGCGAGCCTGTCCATGGGCCGTGTTGGAGAGGCGCGGCGCATGGCCCAACAGGCTCTCTCGCTTGCCACGGAGGTGGGCGCCATCAGCGAAGTGATGCAGGCATACAAGCTGCTCGCCCGCATCCACGCGCGGGCGGGCCGGGCGGACAGCACATTGGTCTACCATGAGCGTTATGCGGCACTGCGCGATTCCGTCTTCAGCGCGGACATGGGCGCGCGCATCGCCGATCTGCAGACCCGCATCGGCATGGAACGGAAGGAACACGAACTGCAACAGCAGCGCGCCGACCTGAACCAGAAGAACCTCGAGATCGCCGATCTGGGCCGGAGGGCCGAACGCCGGAACTTCCTGCTGGCGTTGGCGGCGGGCGGAGGCGGTGTGCTGTTGCTCGCTTCCTTGGCGATGCTCCAACGGCAGAAGAGGAAGGCCGGGGCCGCGAAGGATGCCGCCGTGATCGCCGAGCGCGAGCAGGGGTTGAAGGCCATGGTACACAGCACCGACGAGGAACGGAAGCGCATCGCGGGCGAGCTGCACGATGGCGTGGGTCAGCAGCTCACCGCCCTCAAGTACCGCATCCAAGCGGCTGCGGGCGATGACGCGAGGCTGAAGGATGCGCTGGCCCTTGCCGATGAGGCGGGCCGCGAGGTACGCGGCATCGCCCATCGCATGATGCCGAGGGCATTGGAAGAGTCGGGGCTTGTTCCCACCATGGCCGACATGCTCCGGAAGTCGCTCGGCATCCCCGGCATGTCGCACGTGTTCGAGCACCATGGCATGGAAGAGCGCCTGCCCGCCGATGTGGAGACAGGGGTCTACCGCATCGCGCAGGAGGTGGTGAACAACATCCTGAAACACGCGCGGGCACACCGCGTGGATGTGCAGCTCCTGCGCAATAAGGGCGCGGTGGTGTTGATCATGGAGGATGACGGCGTCGGCATCGATCCGGCGATCGCGGGGAACGGCTTCGGGATGCGCGGCCTGCGCGACCGGGCACGGATACTGAACGGAAGCATCGATCTTTCGGCCGGGGAAGAAAGGGGCACGGTGGTCACCCTGCGTGTGCCGGTGCCGGAAACCAATATGACATGAGCGAACCGATACGTATAGCGATCTGCGATGACCACCGCGTGGTGACCGAAGCCTTGGGCGACATGCTCGGTGGCGTGGACGGCATCGCCTGTGTGGGCAAGGCGGCGAGCGGGGACGAGGCCTTGTTCCTGCTGGGCCAGGTGGGTGCCGATGTGCTGCTCACCGATCTCGACATGCCCGGCATGGATGGCTTCGAGCTGGCGGCACAGGTGAGGCAGCGGCACAAGGACATGCGCATCCTGATCCTTTCCATGCACGAGGAGGCCGCGCTGGTGAAACGCGCCATGGAGGCCGGTGCCGACGGGTACGTGCTCAAGAGCGCCGACCGGGACGAACTGGTGCGCGCGATCCGCGAGGTGCATGCAGGGCGCAGGTATTTCGGTGGCAGCGTGGCCGACGTGCTGCTGGGCAGGCCCGTGGTGAAGGCGGGTGGCGCAGCCCTGCTGCAGGACCTCACCGAGCGTGAGGTGGAAGTGCTCTCCGCATTGTCCGAGGGACTCGAGAACAAGGCGATCGGCGCGCGGCTCTTCATAAGCCCCCGCACTGTGGACACCCACCGCACCAACCTGATGCGCAAGCTGGATACCCACAACGTGGCCGGGCTGGTCCGCATCGCCATCAAGGCGGGACTGGTGCGATAGTGCATCTTCTTCATATTTCGTCCGCCGTTGGCGGACTCTCATTCTTTGAACCACAGATGACACAGATTTCACAGATGGAATTATCTGTGAAATCTGTGTCATCTGTGGTTGCTCTCGAATTGCGAAAGGGGTCCGGTGCATCTCCGCCCCCCGCAGGCGTTCGTATTTATTAACAGGCCATCGACCGGCCGGTATCGGCACGGCCCTAACTTCGTTCGACATAATCCAGACAGACCATGCTCATCAAACTCGCTTCCCTCGCAGCCTTCGGCGCGCTCGCCATCATGCCGCACGATCCACTTCCCGATCTCTCCATCGGAACCGCCCTTCCTGCGGCCGATGTCAAGATGAAGGATGTCAGCGGCAAGGACATCACCCTGAAGGATGCCGCCGGGAAGAACGGGCTGCTCG
Organism: Flavobacteriales bacterium; assembly: GCA_019638075.1. GTDB lineage: Bacteria > Bacteroidota > Bacteroidia > Flavobacteriales_F > PHOS-HE28 > PHOS-HE28. The sequence continues at coordinate 17,584 of JAHBUM010000027.1, forward strand.
TGATCTTCTCGTGCAACACATGCCCGTTCGTGATCGGCAACGAGGACAGTGAAGGCTGGGAGGGCCGCTACCCCGCGCTCGCCGCCTACACCCAGAAGCACGACGTGGGCATCGTGTTCGTGAACAGCAACACCACCAAGCGCGATGGTGGCGATGGCTTCGCCGACATGCAGGCCCGCTACAAGGAGAAGAAGTACGCCGGATCCTACGTGCTCGATGAGGGCAACAAGGTGGCCGATGCCTTCGGCGCGCGCACCACGCCACACGTGTTCCTCTTCGACAAGGATGGGAAGCTCGCCTACAAGGGCGCCATCGACGACAACGTGGGCAAGGCTTCCGAAGTGAAGGAGCGCTACGTGGAGAAAGCCATCGCCAATGTGGCCGCAGGCAAGCCCGCCGATCCCGCCACCACGCGCAACATCGGTTGCAGCATCAAGCGCGCGGCCGTGCCGCATCACCACTGATCGAAGCCTCTTCCATGCAACGCCGCATTCCTACGGGGATGCGGCGTTGTTCATATGTTGAAAACAACTTTCCCCGCTCCCGCAAGGCGGGCCGTTCCTTTGTGTCAAAGGCTTTCGCGGATGAACGTTCTATTGATCGGTAGTGGTGGAAGAGAGCATGCCATGGCGTGGAAGATCGCCACGAGCTCCCTGCTCGATGAACTCTACGTATGCCCCGGCAATCCGGGCACGGTGCGGCACGGGCGCAATGTGCAGCTCGACCTGAACGATCAGAAGAAGCTGCGCGCCTTCATCATCGAGAAGAAGATCCGCATCGTGGTGGTGGGTCCCGAGGGGCCTTTGGTGGACGGCCTGCACGACCGCATCGCTGCGGATCCGAAGCTGGCGGATGTCACGGTTATCGGCCCGAAGCAGGAAGGCGCGCGGCTCGAAGGCAGCAAGGATTTCGCCAAGGAGTTCATGTTCCGCCACAACATCCCCACGGCCGCGCACCGCAGCTTCGGCCAAGGCCAGTTGAAGGAGGCCATCGAGCACATCGAACGCTCCCCGGCGCCCTACGTGATCAAGGCCGATGGGCTTGCCAGTGGAAAGGGCGTGGTGATCACCAGCGACAAGAAGGAGGCGGCCAAGGTGCTGAAGGACATGCTGGAAGGCGGTCGTTTCGGTGCCGCCGGTGAGCGCGTGGTGGTGGAGCAGTTCCTCAAAGGCATCGAAGTGTCCGCCTTCCTCATCACCGATGGGGAGTCGTTCAAGATGCTGCCCGCCGCCAAGGATTACAAGCGGGTCGGCATGGGCGATACCGGCCCCAACACCGGCGGTATGGGTGCCGTGTCCCCGGTGCCTTTCGCGGACAAGGATTTCATGCAGAAGGTGCATGACCGCGTGGCCGCGCCCACCATCCGTGGCCTGAAGAAGGACGGCATCCCGTACAGCGGCTTCCTCTTCATGGGGCTGATGAACGTGAACGGCGAGCCCTACGTGATCGAATACAACGTGCGCCTTGGCGATCCCGAGGCACAGGCCATCCTGCCCCGCCTGCGCAGCGATCTGTTGGACCTCTTCGAGGGCATCGCTTCAGGCACTCTCAGCGAGCGCCACGTGGATGTGGACGACCGCACCGCCGTGACCATCGTGCTGGCGAACGAAGGCTATCCCGGCGAGTATGCCACGGGAAAGCCCATCGTGGGGTTGGAACTGGTGCGCGAAGCCTACGTGTTCCAGAGCGGAACGGCGGTGAAAGACGACCAGCTGGTGACGGCGGGAGGCCGGGTGCTCACGGTGACAGCCTTCGGCAAGGACTTGGAGCAGGCCATCCTTGCAGCCCAGCGCTCGGCAGCGTTGATCGAGTACGAAGGGAAATACCTGCGCCCGGACATCGGCTTCGATCTGGTGAAGCAGCCCTCCACCAAACACGCCACGCCCGTGGCCCGTTAGATCCTGAACCGGCCCGTCAGGCGAGGGTGCCCTGTTCCTTGGCCTTGCGGTTGTACCTGCCTTGCAGGATCAGCCAGTACACGAGGCCGAAACCCAGCAAAAAGCTGATCAACGTGACAGGCACCCAGCCCATCCAAGCCAGTACGCTCAACGCTGATTCAAGGAAGTGGCCGAGGGCGAATACGATCTTTTGCATCGTCGGTTGGGTCTGACCCGCCAAAGATAGACAGCCCACCGGAACAGCCATGCTCGCCCGCCTATTCCGCAGCAACCAGCCCGGTGTCATGGTATTGCTGCTGCTGTTGGTGCCCGGCCTGTTCCTACGGCATTGGATGGCGGCCCCGCCGGAGCTGTCCGGGGGCATGCCCTTGGCGCGCGCGCTCGCCGGGCTGTCCGGCATGGCGGGCTGGGTCCACGGCACGCTGGTGGCCCTGTGCGCGTGCATCCTCGCCATCCTCGTCACCGTGCTGATGAACGAGACCGAGCTGGTGGACCGCCGCAACCACCTGCCCGCCCTGCTGGTGCCCTTGGCGGTGGCCCTCGCCGTGCCACCGGGGAGCGCCGGGGCGGGCTTCTTCGGGCTGCCCTTCGTGGTGTGGGCCATGCACCGCACGTGGAGCATCAGCAGTGGGGGAAAGGCATTGGGCGCCCTGTTCGATGCCGGCCTGTTCATCGGTATCGCGGCCCAGCTATACGTGCCGTACGCCTTCCTGCTGGTGGTGGTGTGGGCCTCGGTCTCGGTGATCAGGCCGTTCCAATGGCGCGAATACTTGGTGCCGCTGGTGGGGGTCGCGCTGGTGTTCTACATGGGCTGGGGC
>JAHBUM010000270.1 GCA_019638075.1 Flavobacteriales bacterium
GGCGGTGCGTGAACGCTTCGAGCAGGAGTTCGAGGCGTTCCGGCTGGGCGCTCTTCTGCAAAGCATGCGTTACGCAGGAGCAGCTCGCCGAACGCTGCGGCACCACCAAGCACTACATCTCGCGCATCGAGAACGATACCTCGGATATCCGGCTGTCCACCCTGCTGCGCATCATCCGCGATGGGTTAGGTGCGCGGTTGCGGTTCAGTGTGGAATGATCGCGCTGGTGTCGCTCTTCTACTGGCTTTGGTAGAGGGGCAGGAAAGTGTGAGGACGAAGAAGCGCGCTGACCACCGGCCAACGCGCTTCGCTTTTCGTTCAGTTCCTACACCCGCTCAGAACGGCAGATCATCCTCGCCACCACCGGCCGGAGGCATATCGGCCACACTGGGCGGCGGCGCGGCTTGGTACCCGCCATTGGATGCCACTGCGCCAACGCGCTCGATGCGGTTGCCGCCGAGGCTGAGGAAATACTTCGTCACGCCATCCTTGCCGGTCCATTCCCGGCCGTTCACGAAGCAGGTCACCGTCACCTCATCGCCGGGGTTGAAACCGTCGAGCAGGCCGCAACGGTCCTGCGTGAATTCAACGGGGATGTGCTGCGGGCGCTGGCCGCTGGGTTCGGTCACCACCAGTTCGCGTTTGCGGAACGACGCGCTCACGTCCTGTACCTTGCCTACTGCCTTGATGGTGCCTGTGATCGTTACTTGTGCCATGGTCATTTTCGTCCGCGTTCTTGCGGACTGCTTGTTGGTTAGCGTGCGTTAAAAGCCAGAAGGGTCATCCAAGCCTCTTCCACTTTCCCTTGCGCGAGCAGGCCATGGGCGTGCTGGTGCAGGACGGTGAGCAAATTGCCGGGCTGATCCTTGTGGGCGATGAAGGTATCGCTCAATTCGGTGAGCCTGTACTCGTTCACCGCGGTCTCATCGGGAATGGTGAGCGCGGCGCCCAGCTTGCCGAGGTCGCTGCCGGTGAGCACCGTGCTGTTGCGTGCTTCGGGCGGCAGACTGTCCACGCCCACGCCGAGCTGGGTGGTGGGCTGCGCCAGCTCGAAGAGCGCGTCGCCGTGCGCCCGTGCGTAGAAGTGCCCGCCCATGCGCCCCACGAGGTCGATCTTCCGCTGGTCGATCTTCCCGTTCGCATCGAGCACATCATCGTGTACGTGGATCATCACCACTTCGCAGAGGACGAGGTTGCCCGCGCCGCCGCCGCTGCCGGTCTCGATCAAGTGTTTCACCACGCACTCGAACTGCACGGGGCTTTCCTTCACGCGGAAGGGTTTCACCTTCTCTGAAGCGATCGGCGTGAACCCGGCTTTTGCGAACTCGTTCACGCCTTCGGGATACTCCGTGCTGGCCAACGAGGTCTGGTGTACCATGGAATAGGTCACCACGTTGATCACCACTTCGGGCACGGCCTTCACGTTGTGGTAGCTGTGCTTGGTGGTATTGTCGCGGCCGCGCCGTGCCGGGCTGAAGATCAGCAGCGGCGGGTTGGCGCCGAACACGTTGAAGAAGCTGAAGGGGCTGAGGTTGGGCCGCCCCTGCGCGTCGATGGTGCTGGCGAAGGCCACCGGGCGCGGACCGATGGCGCCCACGAGGTAGCCGTGCAGTTCGGGGATGGAGAGGTTGGCGGGGTCGAAGCTTTTCATGCGACGGCTGGCAGGAGGGCGAAGGTAATGGCCTGTTCCCACGGCGGCCCGAGGGGCTATCTTCGCAGCCCTTTGGCGACCGGCCATCCGGTCGCAGGGACCACACGGACGTGGCGGAATTGGTAGACGCGCCAGACTTAGGATCTGGTACCGCAAGGTGTGGGGGTTCGAGTCCCCCCGTCCGTACTGCGTCCGCCGTAGCTCCGAAGCGCAGCGTAGGAGCGAAGGCGGGCTGCGTTCGCCATAGCTCCGAGCGCAGCGTAGGAGCGAAGGCAAGTTGTCAGCTACTGGTTGCCGGTTGCCAGTCTGACAACTGACAACCAGCAACTGACAACCGATACCTGATACCCGACAACAGTTCCCCCCATGAACATCGAACGCCAAGAGACCGGTACCCTCACCGCCACGCTGAACGTGAAACTGACCCCCGAGGATTACACGCCCGGCGTGGAGAAGGCCCTGAAAGAACAGCGGAAGACCGCCGTGCTGCCCGGCTTCCGCCCCGGACAGGTACCCATGAGCATCATCCGGAAGCGCGTGGGCAAAGCCGTGCTGGTGAGCGAGGTGGAGCGCCTGATCGACGCCAACCTGCGCGAATACCTTCAGAACAATGCGATCCGTGTGCTGGGCCAGCCGCTGCCCACGCCCGGCAACACCGACGGCAACAACTGGGACGAGCCCGGTGAACTGAGCTTCGCCTACGAGCTGGGCCTCGCCCCCACCATCGAATTCGAGCTGAGCGAGAAGCTGGGCGTGGAATACCCGGTGGTGGATGTGAACGACGAGCTTGTGCAACGCGAGATCTCCGACATGCAGCGCCGGTTCGGTACCGTGGAGGATGCCGAGGTGAGCGCCGACAAGGACATGCTGCTCGGCGATATGATCGAACTGAATGTCGATGGCAGCATCAAGGAAGGCGGCATCATGAACCGCACGTCGATGAGCTTGGAGTTCATCGAGGACGAAGCCAGCAAGGCTGCGCTTACCGGCAGGAAGATCGGTGATGAAGTGGTGCTGGACCCGCACAAGGTGAGCAAGGACCACGATGACCTGGCCCGCATGCTGGGCGTGGGCCACGATCGTGTCCACCACTTGGAAGGCAACTTCCTGTTCCGCATCGCCGAGATCAAGCGCATGGCTCCTGTCGCAGTGGATCAGGACCTCTTCGACCGCGTGTACGGCAAGGATGCGGTGAGCGATGAAGCCGGTTTCCGCGCGAAAGTGAAGGAAGGCTTGGAGAACATGTTCCGGCGCGACAGCGACCGCATCTTCAAGCGGCTGGTGATGAAAAAGCTGGCCGAGACCAGCAATTTCGAGCTGCCCGACAGCTTCCTGAAGCGCTGGATCAAGGAAACGAGCCAGAACCCCGTAACGCCCGAGCAGATCGAGGAGAGCTACGGTGAATACGCCACGGGCCTGAAGCGTCAACTGCTGGAGGAACGTGTGATCGAGAAGTACGGCTTGGAGGCGAAAGGCGAAGAGCTGGATGCCTTCGCCAAGCGCTACGTGAGCGATCAGTTCGCGCAGTATGGCATGCCCGCTCCGGAAGGCGACCAGCTGCAACAGATGGCCGCCCGCCTGCTCGGCGATCGTGAGCAGATCGGCCGCATCCGCAACACCATCGTGGAGCAGAAGCTCAACCAGCACTTCAAGGCGCTCCTTAGCCCGAAGGAGAACAAAGTGAGCTTCGATACGTTCGTAACCTTGGCGCGCACCGCATAAAGCAAGCGCGGCGCAGCCGTCCTTTACCTCATCAACAAGCACCGCATGTTCCCCCAAGACGAATTCGGCAAGTACGCGGTCAAGCACCGTGGCATCAGCAGCAACACGCTGCACAGTTACACCAAGGCCGCCATCACCTCGTCGGTCACGCCCTACATCATCGAGGAGCGCCAGTTGAACGTGGCCCAGATGGACGTGTTCAGCCGGTTGATGATGGACCGCATCATCTTCCTCGGCACGGGCATCAACGATCAGGTGGCCAACATCATCCAAGCGCAGCTGCTGTTCCTCGAGAGCGTGGATGCGAAGAAGGACATCCAGATCTACATGAACTCGCCCGGTGGCAGCGTGT
>JAHBUM010000271.1 GCA_019638075.1 Flavobacteriales bacterium
CGGTAACATCACGAACCCCAACTCGCCGGTGACCACGGTGACGGAACTTGAAGTGGGCGAGAACATCTTCACGTGGACGCTCGAAGGCGGCATCTGCGTGACCACGGTGGATTCGGTGAGCCTCTTCGTGTTCGACCCGCAGAACCCCATCGCGGACGCGGGCCTTGCGCAACAGCTCTGCATGCCCGAGGATTCGGTGTACATGGCGGGCAGCAGCCTCATCTTCCCCGCGAGGGGTACGTGGACCACGTTGATCGGCTCCGGTGTGCCGCGCGATCCGAACGATCCCGGCACCATCATCACGGACCTCAGCCTTGGCCTCAACCGCTTCCAGTGGGAGGTGTACAACGGCCCCTGCGCCAACGGCCTCACCGCGAGCATCGTGGATGTGACGCTGTACGATGACACCACGGCCGCCGCCAACGCCGGTCCCGATCTGCAGCAATGCCTGCCGATCACCGAGATCAACCTGCAAGGCGAGCAGCCGCCCGCCCCGGCACGTGGCACGTGGACACGCATCGGTGGCACCGGTGAGATCGCCGAGCTGAACAACCCAACCACGCTCATCACCGGCCTCTCGCAGGGCATCAACACCTTCGTGTGGACCCTTGAGTGGGATCCATGCCCCAACAACGGTGTGCTCTCCGACACGGTGCGTGTGTACGTGTACGACCCCGGTGCGCCATTGGCGAGCGCGGGCCCCGACCAGCAACTGTGTTCGCCCGACGATAGCAGCGTGCTCACCGGCAACACACCGGCGATCCCCGGCGTGGGCACGTGGACGGTGATCAACGGCACCGCCGTGGTGGCCGAACCGAACAACCCGACAAGCGCGGTCACGAACCTCACGATCGGTGAGCACGTGCTCGTGTACGAGATCTACAACGGCATCTGCGGCTTCGGCCCGCCCAGCACCGACACGCTAACCATCCGCGTGTACGATGGCGAGGCACCGGACGCCACCACGGGTGAGAGCATCAGCGCCTGCACGCCGGTGGACAACATCACGTTGCAGGGCAGCACGCCCGTGTTCCCCGCAGTGGGCACATGGACCGGCACGAGCGGCACCATCCTCTCGCCCAACGATCCGGCATCCGAGGTATCGGGTCTTGGCGTAGGCGAACATGAATTCACGTGGACCATCGACAATGGTGAATGCGGCAGCACGAGCGCGGTACAGCGCGTGTTCATCTTCGATGATACCGCGCCCGATGCCGATGCCGGTCCCGCCCAGCAGCTGTGCAGGCCCACCACCACCGCCACGCTCGCCGCGAACGCCGTGGTGTTCCCGGCCACCGGCCACTGGACCGTGGTCGCTGGCGGTGCCGAGGTCACCGATCCTTCGTCGCCCACGTCGGAGGTCACCGGCCTTACGACCGGCACCAACACCTTCCGCTGGACCATCAGTAACGGCCCGTGCGGGATCACGGAAAGCACCGTGACCATCACGCTGTACGACGACCAGCATCCTGCGGCCAACGCCGGTCCTTCACAACAGCTCTGCACACCGGCCAGCAGCACCACGCTTGCAGGCAGCGCCGTCACCTTCCCGGCTACGGGCACTTGGGTGTTCGTGAACGGAAGCGCCACATTGAGCGATGTCCATTCGCCCACGGCTACGATCAGCGATCTCACGGTAGGCCTGTACACCCTGCAATGGGTGGTGGACAACGGGCCTTGCGGCAGCGGTCCCACGACCAGCGAGATGACCATCACCGTGTACGATGCTGCAAGTCCGCAGGCCGCAGCGGGTCCCGATCAGGACTACTGCACACCGATCACCGAACAGGTGACGATGCTCGCGAGCACGCCCACCGCCCCGGCCACCGGCCACTGGACACTGATCAGCGGCACCGCCACCATCGTGGATCCTGAAAGTCCGTTCTCGGAGATCACGGGCCTCGGCTTGGGTGCGAACGTGTTCGAGTGGGCGGTGAACAACGGCCCCTGTGGAACGACCGCCCGCCAGATGACCATCCACGTGTACGACCACACCGTGCCCCCGGCCGATGCGGGTGACGATCAGGAGTTGTGCCAGCACCGGACCACCACGGCCACGCTTGCCGCAGAACCGGCCACCAGCACGGCCAGTGGCCACTGGAGCCGCATCGCGGGCAGCGGCACCATCACCTCGCCGGGCGATCCCAACAGCACCGTGACGGACCTTGCGCTCGGCACCAACGTGTTCGTGTGGACCTTGAACAACGGCACATGCGGTACCACCACGGACACCGTGCGCATCGTGCTGAAGGATTGCCTGAAGCTCACCATCCCCAATGCCTTCTCGCCCAACGGTGATGGTGTGAACGACATCTACACGATCGAGAACATCCAGTACTACCCGGACAACAAGTTCATCGTGTTCAACCGATGGGGCAACAAGGTGTTCGAGGCATCGCCCTACATGAACACGTGGGATGGCACCAGCCAGTTCGGGTCCGCGTTCGGCGAAGTATTGCCGGAGAGCACCTACTACTATGTGCTCGATCCCGGGACAGGCGATGAGTCGTTCTCCGGTTACATCTACCTGCGCCGCTAATGGGAACCCGTTCAACAGCACCGCGCAACATGCTCGCACAGATGAACAGCATCGCACACCGGATCAAAGGCACCACGCTCGCGTTGCTGCTGGCCACGGGCCTTTCCGCCCAGCAGGATCCGCAGTTCACCCAGTACATGTTCAACCTGCTCGCGCTGAACCCGGCCTATGCGGGCAGCGCCGACCGGGTGAGCCTGAAGGCCATCAGCCGCCACCAGTGGGTGGGCTTCGAGGGCGCGCCCACCACGCAGACGCTCACCGTGCATTCCCCGCTGGGGCGTGAGAGCATCGCACTGGGCGGCACCATCATGCGCGACAGCCATGGGCCGATCACGCAGTATACCTTCATGGCAGACTTCGCCTACCGCATCTTCATGGGCGATGCGAAACTCGCCTTCGGCCTCAAGGGTGGTATGAACCTCTTCCAAGGGCAGTTCGCCGACCTAAGCCCGCTCACCCAGGGCGACCAGGTGTTCCAGCAGAACGTGAGCACCAAGCTCGATCCGCAGTTCGGCTTCGGTGTGATGTACTACAGCGATCGCTACTTCCTCGGCCTAAGCACACCGAAGCTGCTGCGCACGGAGTTCTTCCAGACCGATTCGCTGGCGTTCGTATCGTCGCCGGGGCAGCGCCCGCACTACTTCCTCACCGGCGGCTACGTGTTCGACATGGGCCTGTATCACAAGTTCAAGCCCACCTTCCTGGTGAAGGCCGTGCAGGGCGCGCCCATCAGCTTCGACCTCAGCGCCAACTTCCTCTTCTATGAGAAGTTCTGGCTGGGCGCCATGTACCGCCACACCGATGCCGTGGGTGCGCTCGCACAGTACTACATCACGAACGACCTGACCGTCGGCTACGCCTACGACTATCCCTTGAGCACCCTGCGCAACTACAGCGGTGGTTCGCACGAGGTGATGCTCGGCCTCGATCTGGGCAAGAAGCCGAAGGGCATCCGTTCACCCCGCTACTTCTGATCATGACCAGCACCATGCGACCGCACCGCGCACACTTCCGGGTGTTGCTTCTCGCGTTGATCCCCGTACTGCTGCTCCCCGCCATGGGCCATGCCCAGAAGCTGAAGGGGCGCATGGCCGATCGCGCCGCCGAACAGTTCGACTATCCGCACATGGCGGCCATCTACGA
>JAHBUM010000272.1 GCA_019638075.1 Flavobacteriales bacterium
AGGGACCCTGCGGCCTTAAACCACCGCAGGGCCTCCTTAAAGGGACCCTGCGGCCTTGTAACCGACGATGTGCGCCCTTGCCGGCACATGCCCATCCAACAGCCGGATCGTATAGCCAAGGGGCAGCAGGATCGCATCCACCGCCTGCATGCACGCCACGGAATGCACCTCGATGCACAGGCACGGGTGGTCGCGGCGCAGGATGCCCTCGGCCCCCTTCAGCACCATGTGTTCGGCGCCCTCCACGTCTATCTTCATCAGCGCCACGCGGCCCCATGCCTGCTCGCGGGCCAGGTCATCGAGCCGCCGCACCTGCACGGCCGTGGTGCGGAAGCCGGAACGGGCATACACCTCCTGGTCCAGCGGGGGCGTTACGTCTTGGAGATGGCCGCCTGAACTGGTCTCATCGTCCACGTTGTCCGATGCGCAGAAGCGCAGCTCGCCGTTGGCATCGCCCAGCGCTCGTTCCTGCACCTCGATACGCGCGGCCAGTGCGGGGTTGAGGGCGAGGTTCTCACGCAGGCGGCCGGTATTGGCGGGGTTCGGCTCGAAGGCCACCACCCGCGCGGCGGGGTCCATGGCGGCGAAGGCCAGCGCGTGGTAGCCCACGTGCGCGCCGATGTCCAGCACCAGCCCGCTCCACGGCGGCTGCGGCAGGGCGGGCCAGATGAAGGCATCGAAGGTGCCCGCCACCATGTCCCTGAAGGCGGGCCTGGCGGCATCCACCAGCAGCCGCGCGCCTTTCAACGGGCCTGCCTGCACCCCATGCACCGCAGGCGTGGATGCAGTTGGCTTCGCAGGCGGGGGTGTGGGGCGCAGCAGGCGCCAGAGCACCGGCGGCACCAGGTCGCGTGCGATCGCTTTCAGCCGTGCAGCGCCCATGGCAGGGAGAGCATGCGGCGCGGAGCCGGGAATGGACGGATCTCAGCACCTGTTCGCAAAAGGGGATGAAGGGTAGGTGCAGGACAAATGGAGCAATGGAGCAATGGGACAATGGAGCAAAGGGTGGGTACCAGCAAGCTTATCAAGCATGGCACGGGCGCTCTTCGGAGGCACCTTTGCTTCATTACTTCATTCCTCCACTGCTTCATCCGTCCTGCCTTACCTCCTTCACTGCTTCGCCCGGCCCGCATCGCGAACAGGGGTTCAGGCCTTGGCATCCTTCTCGTCCTTCTTGCGTGAGCGGCGGCCGTAGCCATAACCGTAGCCATAGCCCGAGCCATACCCGTAGGCATAGCGGTAGCCGTAGCCGTAGTTGGTGTTGTAGTAGTACTTGCTCTTCTTGATGCGCACCCCGTTCAGGATGAAGCCGGTGTTCTTCGCCGGGTTGTTCCCCAGCACCTCCAGGGCGCTCTGTACGTGGTCCTTGCTGGCGAAGCGGGTGTTCACCACGAAGAGCGTGGCATCGGCATGCCGCATCATCACGAGCGCATCGGTGATGAGCCCCACCGGCGGCGTGTCGATGAGGACGTAATCGAACTCTTTGGCAGCCTCGCGGAAAAGATCCTCCAGGTGCCGGCTCAGGACCAGCTCCGATGCGTTCGGTGGCGTGGGTCCGGAAAGGATCACCGAGAAGTTCTCGAACTGGGTGGGCATCACGGCATCCCGCCAGTTCACCCGGCCGATGAGCACGGTGCTGAGGCCCGTGGTGCTGGTCATGCCCAGCCCTGCGGCCACCTTGGGCTTGTGCAGGTCCAGTTCGAGCAGCAGCACCTTCTTGCCCGCCTTGGCCAGGATAGCGGAAAGGTTCACCGAGCAGAAGGTCTTTCCCTCGTTGGGGCGGTAACTGCTCACCAGCACCACCTTGCCGCGGCCTTCCGCCCCGGGCACGTACTCCAGGTTGGTGCGCACCGTGCGGAACGATTCGGTGATGGCGGCCTTGGGGTCGCTGTCCACCACCACGTAGTTCTCCTCGGCCTTCTCGCTGTTGATGATCTCGCCGAAGACGGGTAATGTGGTCAATTCCTTCAACTGGTCCGCGTTCTCGATGCGATCGTAGAACATGATCCTTACGAAGACCACGAGCATGGCAAGCACGCCGCCACCGAGCATGAAGGTGTAGAAGATCTTCATCTTATCGGGCCGGACGACGCCGAGGCTGCGCGCGCTTTCGATCACCTTGGTCTTGGGCACGATACCCGCCCGTGCGATGACGGTGCTGGCCCGCTTCTCCAGCAGGAACAGGTACATCCGCTCGTTCACCTGCAGGCGGCGCTCGATGTTCAGGATGTCGCGCTGGTTCTTGGGCAGCTTGCGGATGAGCGCCTCGTAGTCATCGGCCTGGCGCTGGATGTCGCCGATCTTGCCGTTGATGGCGTTCCGCGCGTTCTTGATATAGGTGAGCAGGTTGGCCTTGTTCAGTTGGATGGTGGAATCCAGGCGCTGGATGACGGCATTGTTCGTGGTACCGGTGAACAGGTTCTCGTTACGCTCCATCTGCATCCCGTACAGCTGGCCCAGCGTCTTCTGGAGAAAGGCATCGTTCGCGATGAAGACGGCCGGGGGCAGCAGCCTTTCATCGCTGTTGCTGCGCACGTAGTTCTCCAGCGCATCAAGGGACTGCACCTCCAGTTCCTGCTCCCGGCGCAGGTGGTCGTACTTGACGAGTTCGGCGAAATAGAGGTTCTCTTCCTTCGTCAGGTTCAGGATGTCCTTGTGCTCCTTGTATGTCTGCAGCTCGTCCTCATGCTGTTGCAGGATCACGGTCACCTCGGCCAGCTGCTTGTCGATGTAATCGAGCGTGTTCCAGTTGATATCGAACTCGCTTTGCAGGGAGTGGTTGATGTACTCGCGGGACAAGGTGTCCAGGAACATCTTGGCCCGCACACCCACCTCATCCTCCACGGTGATATCCAGGATGGTGGTGAACTCCTGGTTCGTCACATCGATCCGGCTCTTGTAGAGCTTCACCAGCTTGCCCCGCTCGTGCTTAATGAACTGGTGATCGGTGCCCACGGCCCTGAGCAATGCCGATCCGTTCAGGTAGGGTAGCCGCTCGATGCGCAGGATGAACTGGTTGCCGGGGTCGCGCGCGTCCACATCGAAGGGGAACACCTGCTTCTCCAGCTTGCCGTTGCGGTCGTAGCTCAACTCGTACTGCGTTGAATCCAGGATCTTCAGATCGAAGGGGCGCTCGTACAGCTTGGGGTCCAGCACGTCCATGTGTACCTTGAACGGGAGCGACCCGTACACCTGGGTGGTCTTGAACCGGCCTACGATGAAGTAGGAGACGTCGAAATCCAGTTTGGCCAGTGCGGCATCCACCAGGTCGTAGGAGGTGAGCACCCGCTTCTGGTTCACGATATCCTTGTACGATTGCACGTAGCCGAGGCTCTTGTACACCTGGCTCTGATAGTCATACACCTCCTGGTCCTTTAGCAGGATCTGCGTGGTGGCGCCATGGATGTCGGGCAGCTTGTAGCTGTACAGGTAGGACAGCACTGCGGAGAGCAGGAGCGCCACCACCACGAAATACCAGTTCTTGGATACGATACGGAGGAAGTACCGAAGGTCCCCGGCATCGATGATGCTGCCCCGCTGCTTGGGTATGGGTGCTGCCATGCGCCTTATCGCCCCTCCGATCGCCTTGGAGCACAGCCCCTGCGCAATTCCCGAAGGGGCGCAAATATAGCTCCCGCACCCCTGCCCTGAACCGTGTGGTGAAGGCTGTACACCACAC
>JAHBUM010000273.1 GCA_019638075.1 Flavobacteriales bacterium
TCGATGGCGTGCATGTGCTTCAGGGGCCGTGTGTGAGGGGCGTGCTTTTGCACGCCTATCGGGTGGAACAAAGTAATGTCATCCTGCATCACGGATCGCCCCGTCCGCTTGTTCTTTTTCCGAATGAGCGTTGCTCAGGGCGATAGGGATCCCTTCGCTACGGCCCGTACTTCGGGTGCGGTTCGCGCTTGGTATGGATCACGCGGTAGATGAACACGTCCTGCCCTTCGATCTCATTTCCCGATCATCGCACGGGTCATGCGCTGCACGTCCTCCCACGTGTACGAGCTTCCTTCACCGCGCAGGCGTTCGGCCCGCAGACTCTCCAGTTCGGCCACTTCCGCCTCGCTGATGTCGTGGTCCTCCATTTCGGTGTCGATCACTTCACGCAGGCGGTCAAGGATGGTCGTATCGCGAACGGTAGCATGCGCTGCACCAGCTCGAGTTTGATCGCTGCGATGTCCATGTTCGTTGGGACGGTGTCGTAAAGGTAGCCGCCCCCTAACTTTACCGGGCCAAACAAGAAGGACGATGAACAGTGCAGCGATCAAACTGGACATGCTGGAACGCTTGGCCAGCGTCAAGGACGACACGCTCATCAAGCGGATGGCCGCCGTGTTGAGAAAGACCTTCCCGGAGGTCATGGCGGGTGATGCGGACGACGACATCACGGATGAGGAGTACGCGGCGTTCGATGAGGCCATCGCCAAGCATGAACGTGGCGAAGTGAAGTTCCACACGGAAGAGGAGTCCTTACGGTTGGCCCGTACAGGCTACAAGGAATGAAGTACTCCTTGGTGGTCAAGCCCAGCGTCACGGCCGAGGTATCGAAGGTCTACGCGTACCGTGAGCAGGAGAAGAGCGGGGGCGGTGTCCGTTTCCTTGAAGCGTTGGCAGCGTGCTATACGGACATTAAGGCCAACCCCTACCGCTACTCGATCCGCAAGGGAGAGTACCGTCATGTGATGCTGCACAAGCTGAAGTACCGGGTGGTCTACCGGATCAAAGGCGACCACATCTACGTTGTACAAGTGCGGCACACCAGCCGCAAGCCCAGCAAGAAGTTCGGGCCGTAGCCTTGGAGGAACGCTTGCCACCCCTATACATGCACAGGCGTGGAAGCAGTTCGCAGCAGCAATTTCAGGGGCAGTTGGCAGGAGCAGAAGCAATGCCTCCTGTCCCTGCCAACTGCTCCTGTTCCCCCTCCCATGTGATCGTAACCGCGACCGGTCAGCCCCCACCCCACGCCGAAGGAATTTCCGGGAAAGAGGGCTTTGCGTTTTCCCTGCGATCTACTTTTGCCCGCATCATGAACGCCCGCAAGCGCACCATCGGCATCTGCGACCAGACTTGGTCCGCACTGCTCGTCGCAGCTGGCGCAGCCGTTCGTGCCCCCTTCCGCTGATGAACGCGCGAAGCCTCCCCGTGAACCGGCTGTATGCGGCCACCCACGCGCAAGGGCTTCCCCCCGCTTTTCGGAGAGTTAGTTGTCAGTTATCCGTTGTCAGTTGTCAGTCGGCAGTGACGGCTTGGCCGCACTTGCGCACTGCCGACCGCCTGCTGCGAACTGCCGACTGACAACTGTCTTCTGACAACTGAGACAACTGCCCCCCCCGCCAACTGAACAATGAAGACCCGCTACGTCGACCTGATCGAGCAAACGTTCGACTTCCCCAAGGACGAATTCAAGCTCGACGATGACCAGCTCCTGTGGAACGACCTGCCCTTGGTGGAACTGCTGGAGAAGCACGGCACGCCGCTGCGCATCAGCTACCTCCCCAAGATCGGCGAGAAGATCGAGCTGGCGCGCAGCAGCTTCGCGAAGGCCTTCGCCACGCACGACTACACCGGCAGCTACGAGTACTTCTACTGCACCAAGAGCAATCACTTCCACTATGTGATCGACAAGGTGCTGGACAAGGGCGTGAATCTGGAGACCAGCAGCGCCTACGATCTGGAGATGATCGAGCTGCTGATCGAGCGCGGCCGCATCACCAAGGACAGCACCATCCTGTGCAACGGCTTCAAGGACGAGCGCTACATCAAGGGCATCGGCAGGCTGGCGAACCGGGGCTTCAACGTGGTGCCCATCATCGACAACATGGCCGAGATCTACCACCTCGACGAGGTGATCGAGGGCCACTGCGACATCGGCATCCGCATCGCGGCGGAGGAAGCGCCGAAGTTCGAGTTCTACACCAGTCGGCTCGGCATCGGCTACAAGGACATCATCCCCTTCTACATGCGCAACATCAGCAAGCAGAAGAAATTCCGCCTGAAGCTGATGCACTTCTTCATCAACACCGGCATCACCGACACGGCCTACTACTGGAACGAGCTGGGCAAGTGCGTGAACGTGTACTGCGACCTGTGGAAACTCTGCCGCACGCTGGATACGCTGGACATCGGCGGCGGCCTGCCCATCAAGAACAGCCTCAACTTCCGGTTCGATACCGATTACATGATCGGCGAGATCGTGGGCCGCATCAAGGACATCTGCGAGGAGAACAAGGTGCAGGAACCGAACATCTTCAGCGAGTTCGGCAGCTTCACCGTGAGCGACAGCGGAGCCACCTTCTTCAGCATCGTGTACCAGAAGAAGCAGAACGAGAAGGAGCGCTGGAACATGATCGACGGCAGCTTCATGACCACGCTGCCCGACACGTGGGCCATCAGCAAACGCTTCATCATGCTGCCGGTGAACAACTGGAACGACGAGTACGAGCGCGTCTTCCTCGGCGGCATGACCTGCGACAGCGACGACTACTACAACAGCGAGCAGCACATCAACGCCATCTACCTGCCCAAGTTCCGCGAGGACCGCAAGCAGTACATCGGCTACTTCAACACCGGCGCCTATCAGGACACGCTGGGCGGCTTCGGCGGCATCCAGCACTGCCTGATCCCGAAACCCAAGCACGTGCTGATCGATCGCCTGCCGGATGGAACACTGACGGACAAAGTCTTCGCTGAACAGCAAAGCGCTGAACGCATGCTGCAACTGCTGGGGTATCTGCCCATGGAGGAGCCTGTGCAGAAGAAAGTAGCGAGTGACGAGTAGCGAGTGGCGAGCCCCGCGAAGGAACATGCGGGACTCGCCACTCGCTACTCACCACTCGAAACTCACCACTTGCATTTCTCCCACACTTCTATCTTTCGCCCCTATTCCCTCCTGTCCTTCAGCAATGAGCAACCGACCGATCAGCAGCTTCATCGAGAAGCACTACCTGCACTTCAACGCCGCCGCCTTGGTGGATGCCGCAAAGGGCTACAAAGAACACCTCGGCAAAGGCCGCAAGATGATGGTGACCCTGGCCGGCGCCATGAGCACCGCCGAGCTGGGCAAGATCTTCGCGGAGATGATCCGCCAGGGAAAAGTGGACATCATCAGCTGCACCGGTGCCAACCTGGAAGAGGATGTGATGAACCTGGTGGCGCACGACCACTACGAGCGCGTGCCCAACTACCGCGACCTCACTCCGCAGCAGGAGCGCGACCTGCTGGACCGCGGCATGAACCGCGTGACGGACACGTGCATCCCCGAGCATGAGGCCTTCCGCCGCTTGGAGAAGCACGTGACGGACCTGTGGACCGCCGAC
>JAHBUM010000274.1 GCA_019638075.1 Flavobacteriales bacterium
CTGATGCCCATGTAGAACGAATGGTTCACCAGCGCATGCTTCGCGCCCAGCGCATACTTCTCCGCCAGCAGCGCCTGTGTCAGCGTCTGTGGAACGGTGTTGGGCATCTCCATGAAGCTGGTGACACCACCCGCAGCAGCAGCGGCCGAGGCATGCGCGATGTCATCCTTGTGCGTGAGGCCCGGCTCGCGGAAATGCACCTGATCATCGATCACGCCCGGCAGCAGGAGCCTGCCTTTGGCATCGAATTCCTCCACGGCACGCGCCGATCCGATGCCCTCTTCCGCAACGCGTTCGATGATGCCTGCGCGCACGAGTACATCGGCGTTGAAGGTGCGTCCCTCGTTCGCCACGATCGCATCGCGTATCAACAGGTCCTTCATATCCGCTTGATGCGTACGCGCATCTGTAACACACCGATGATGGCTTCCTTGAAGATGCTGCTGTTCATCTTGCTCTTCCCTTTCAGGCGATCCACGAAGGTGATGGGCACCTCGGCGATGCGGAACCCGGCGATGTGGACGCGGTACTTCATTTCGATCTGGAACGCATAGCCGATGAACTTCACGTCATCCAGCGGCAGCGCTTCCAGCACATGGCGGCGGTAGCACACGAAGCCGGCCGTGGTATCGCGCACGCCGAGCCACAGGATCATACGCACATAGAGCGATGCCGTGTAGCTGAGCAGGATGCGGTCCCACGACCAGTCCTTCACCTGCCCACCTTTCACGTAGCGCGAACCCACGCTCATGTCCGCGCCGCCGGTGGTGCATGCGTCGTACAGGCGCACGAGGTCATCGGGGTCGTGCGAGAAGTCGGCATCCATCTCGAAGATGTAGCCGTAGCCCTGCTCGATGGCCCATTTGAAACCCGCGATGTAAGCGGTGCCCAGCCCCAGCTTGCCTGCGCGCTCGATGATGTGGATGCGACCCTCGTGGTGCCGCATCATCTCCTTCACGATGGCCGCCGTGCCGTCTGGCGAGCCATCATCGACCACCAGCACATCGAACACCGGCTGCAATCGCAGCACATGCAGGAGGATATCCCGGATGTTCTCCTTTTCGTTGTAGGTGGGTATGATGACGAGGCGCTCGTTCACGGGCCGGAGGAAGGTCGGCAAAGATAGAGGGCGCCTTCCGCCTTGTTCAGCGCACCAGCGTGACGTGCCCGACCCGCTCGATCCGGTTGGCGGTGATCTTGTCCTTCGCCACCAGCTTCCACACATACACGCCGATGGGGACCTCGGTGCCATTGGTGAACAACCCGTTCCACCCGGCATCTGGATCGGATGTCTCGTACAACGGCTGGCCCCACCGGTCGAAGATGTAGAAGCGGTAGTTCGCCGGATCCACACCGATGATGACCGGTTTGAAGATGTCGTTGGGCGCGACGCCATCCGGTGTGAAGGCATTGGGCACATGGATGAGCAGCCCATCCTCCACGGTGATGACCTTGCAGATGGTGTCGCGGCATGCCTCGGATGCGAACGCCGTGAGACACACCAAGTACTCCGCGCCTTCGCCCACGGGGAACGTGTACACCGGTCCCGTTTCCGTGGTGGTGGTCAGCCCGGCGATGTCCCACAGGTAACCGATGGCGTTCTCCGACGTGTTGTTGAAACGCACATCGGGTGCGAGCGTGTTGACCGCTTGCGGCACGTGCTGGAAATCGGCGGTAGGCTGGTCGTACACCGTGAACAGGTCGGGAACGGCAAGCGTATCCGTGCCACAACCGTTGCCCGCATCCACGATCAAGGTGGCACCGTACGTGCCGCCTTCGGTGATGGTGCGCGTGACCGGCGCACAATCCTCCACCTGCTCGCCGTTCCACAACAGCCACGCGCACGACGCACCGCCCTGCCACGTGTTGGTGAGCGTGACCGTTACCGGTGTGCATGCTCCGGCACCTTCCACGATGAAATCGGCGACAGGCATCGGAACCACATCCACCACCACCGTAGCGGTGGCCGCCGCACAGGGGGCAGGTGCATGAACGGCGTACGTGTACGCGCCAGCAGGCGTCGTGCCGGGAATGAACGTGCCATCGAACGGTGTGCCGTCCGCCATGTACCATGCGCCATCGGGATCGGGCGTTCCACCGAGCAGGGTGAAGAGGCCGATGGCATCATCGCTGTTCTCGCAGATGCTGACGGACGCATCGAGGCCCGCATCGGAGGCCGGGCTGATGGCGATGGTGAGCCGTGCGACATCATCGGTGCAGGGGGCCATGGCCTGCACCGTATAGGTGTACACGCCTGCCTGACCCGTCGCGGGCGAGAACGCCGCCGACACCACGTCCCCTCCCGGTCCGCGCCAGATGCCATCGGCCTGTGGCGTTCCGGCGAGCATGCCGGTCATCACGAAGGTGGCGCCCGATGAGCACTGCACCGTGCTGGCATCGCCGCCCGCATCGGGCACCGGCGCGATGAACACCGCGACCGTGGACACCGCATCAACACACGGTGCCGTGCCGACGACGGTATAGGTGTACACGCCGGACGCATCCACCGCCGGATCCACCACCGTGGCATGCGTGCTGTTGTCCGGAGCGGTCCACGTGCCACCGGCATCCAACGTACCGCCAAGGCCATCGAACAGGGACACGGGCGAACCCGCACCGCACAGTGCCAAGGATCCGCTGGTGCCTGCCACGGGTGCCACGTTCACGGACACCGTGACGCTGGCCCGATCCGCAGGGCAGTTGCCCGAAGCCGCAACGCTGTATGTGAACACGCCGCCCGATGCGGTGAGCGGATCGAACATCACAGGAACCGGGACGCCGGCCGCGTTGGTCCACGAGCCGGTGGCATCCGGCGTACCGGTCAGCAGGGAAAAGAGGGAGATGCTCGCGTTGGTGGAGCACAATGTGATGGCGCCATCGCCACCGGCATCCGGCCCCTCTTCCACCGCCACCACCACCGAAGCGGAAGCAGCGGGGCATGCACCGGCCGGGAACGCGTAGGTGTAGGTGCCGCTGGCATCGCTGCCGGGATCGAACATGCCGCCGAACGGTCCCGCTGGTCCGGTCCATACGCCGTCGGCATCAGCGTCCGGCCCCAACAGGGCGAACAGATCCTGCGTAGCCGCGCCTGAGCACAGTTGAAGGGAAGCGTCCTCACCGGCATCCAGCTGTTGGGCTTCCGCGACCATCACCGTGGAGGATGCGTCCGCACAGGGTGCCAGCGCGTTGAGCGTGTACACGTATGCACCGGGAGCCATCGTCGTGGGATCATACATGCCTCCGGGCGCGGCTGGGCTCCATGTGCCACCAGCATCCGGTGAGCCGCCGAGTTGTGCGAACAGATCGATCGCGGCTCCGTTCTCGCACACGGTGATCGTACCATCCGTACCGGCGTTCGGTGAGCCTGTCTCGGTAACTGTCACCGTGGCTGTGGCGTTCGCGCAGGGCGATGTACCAAGTACCGTGTAGGTGTATACACCCGGAGCCATCGTCGCAGGATCGTACATGCCTCCGGGAGCAGCGGGGTTCCATGTGCCGCCAACTTGCGGCGTTCCGCCAAGCGATGCGAACAACGCAACCGCACCGCCCGTTTCGCATACCGTGAGCGTACCGTTCGTACCT
>JAHBUM010000275.1 GCA_019638075.1 Flavobacteriales bacterium
TCTGCGTGAGCTGGAAGCCACCGATGGGCTTGCCGAACTGGATGCGTTCCTTGCTATAACGCAGGGCGGTGTCGTAGCACTCCATCGCCACGCCCAAGGTGCCCCATGCGATGCCGTAGCGGGCACTATCGAGGCAGCCCATGGGTGCGCCGAGGCCGCTCTTGTTGGGCAGCAGGTTCCCCTTAGGCACCTTCACGTTGTCGAACACCAGTTCGCCGGTGGGGCTGGCGCGGAGCGAGAGCTTGCCGTGCGTGGTGGGCGTGGAAAAGCCCTCCATGCCGCGCTCCACGATGAGGCCGTGGATGCGGCCCTCGGTGTTCTCGGCCTTGGCCCATACCACCGCCAGATCGGCGAAGGGCGCGTTGCTGATCCACATCTTGGCGCCGTTCAGCAGATAATGGTCGCCCATGTCCTTGAAGGTGGTGACCATGCCGCCGGGGTTGCTTCCGAAATCGGGCTCGGTAAGGCCGAAGCAGCCGATCTTCCTCCCCTGCACCATGTCGGGCAGCCACTTCTTCTTCTGCTCCTCGGTGCCGTATTTCCAGATGGGGTACATGGCGAGCGAGCCCTGTACGCTGCACAAACTGCGCAGGCCGCTGTCGCACCGCTCGATCTCCTGCATGATGAGGCCGTAGCTGATCTGGTCCAGTCCGGGGCCACCGTACTCCTCGGGCACGAAGGGGCCGAACGCGCCGATCTCCGCCAAGCCGGGGATGATATCCTTGCTGAAGGTGGCGTTCTCGAACCGTTCCTCGATGATGGGCTTCAGGTGCTTGCTCACGTGCGCCCGGGCCGTGGCGCGGATCAGCTTCTGCTCTTCGGTGAGCAGTTCGTCCACGAGGTAGTGGTCGTGGGCCTGATACAGGTCGGTGGTGTTCTTCTTGGCGGTGGGTGCGGAAGTGGTGCTCATGCTTTGAACGTGTTTCGGCGCCGGAGCCTTGGCGTAGGTGACCGAAGCGAGGCGTAGGTGTTGGGGCCGGTGGTCCGGCGGGGCTTTGCGTGGCGGGAGCGATGCATGCCCCCGCCAATGTGGTGCAAAAGTAGCAAGCCCCCTGCTGCGCGGTGGCGCGGGCCTCCGGCTACATTCGCGGTCCGCATGGGAATGAGCATACTGCCCGCCACCGACGCGCTGCGCGTGAAGGACCCGCTGAACGCAGAGTGGGTCACCGTGGTGCTGTTGCTGGTGGTGCTGCTCATGGCGCTTATCCAAGTGGGCTCGCCACGCAAGTGGCGGCTGCTGGGCCGGTCCATGTTCAGCATGCGGCTGGGCAGACAGGTGCTGCGGGAGGAGATGGACCTGCGCGACCGCGCCTTCCTCGGCCTGCTCGCCGTGGGCACCACCCTGCTGGCCCTGTTCGGCTACCAAGTGATGACGTTGCAGGGCGCGGGCACATCGTTCCCGGCGCTGGCGGGCGTGGTGGTGGCGGTGGTGCTGGGCTACCATGTGCTGCTGCGGATGCTGGGCACCCTGCTGCGGATCGACAACGGCATGCAGGAGTACATCTACACGGGCTTCCTCCTGTTCATGCTGGCGGGGCTGGTGCTGCTGCCGCTGGTGGTCTTCATCGCGTACCGCCCGGCCTGGCGCACATGGGCCGTGGCGGGGGGCGGCATCGCGCTGGGGCTGCTACTGCTGTACCGGTGGGTGCGCGGGGTGTGGATCGGCTTGGGCGAAGGGGTCCCCGTCCGCTACATAATTCTTTACTTTTGCGCCGCCGAATTGATGCCTGTCCTGTTGGTCATGGATCACTGGCACAACTCGTCCCCGCAGTAGTCACTCCCAAGCCGACCGGCCTTGAAGATCAAGACCATCCTCGTTTCGCAGCCGGCCCCCACGGATGAGAAGTCGCCCTACTACGAGCTGGCGAAGAAGTATGCCCTGACGATCGACTTCCGCCCCTTCATCAAGGTGGAGGCCGTGCCCGCACAGGATTTCCGGCAGGAGCGCATCAACATCCTCGACCATACGGCCATCGTGCTCACCAGCCGCAACGCGGTGGACCACTTCTTCCGCATGTGCAAGGAGATGCGGATCACCGTGCCGGAGACGATGAAGTACTTCTGCGTGAGCGAGAGCGTGGCGTACTACGTGCAGAAGTACATCGTCTTCCGCAAGCGCAAGGTGTTCATCGGCAAGCAGACCTTCGGCGACCTGATGGACGTGATCAAGAAGCACAAGGAGGAGAAGTTCCTCGTGCCCGGCAGCGACATCCAGAAAGGGGAGATCCCCTCCCTGATGGAGAAGGCGAAGGTGAGGTACACCAACGCGGTGTTCTACCGCACCGTGGCCAGCGACCTCAGCGACCTCAAGAACATCAAGTACGACATGCTGGTGTTCTTCAGCCCGGGCGACATCGAAAGCCTTCGGAAGAACTTCCCCGATTATGAGCAAAAGGACACGGTGATCGCCGCCTTCGGCCCCACCACCGTGAAGGCCGTGCAGGATGCCGGTTTCCGGCTGGACATCAAGGCGCCTTTGCCTGAAGCACCCTCCATGACCGGCGCCATCGAGCTCTTCCTCAAGCAGGGCGACAAGGCAGCTGCGGCGGCCGCGAAAGCTCCCCCGGCAAAGCGTGCCTCCCCGGCCAGGAAAGCTGCTTCCCTAGCCAAGGCGGCCGTAAAAAAGACCGTGGGAAAGGCCACCGGGAAAGCCTCGAAAAAGCCGGCCGCCAAAGGCCCTAAAAAGTGACCCATGGCCCGTCCGGTTGCCGGCCACCCGCCATGCGCCACACCTTCCGCAAGCACGAGCGCCTTACCGGGCGCGTAGTCCTCAAGCAGGTGGCCACTACCGGCAAGTCGCTGAAGTCACACCCGTTCCGGTTACAAGGCCTGCTGATGCCCTTGGACACCGCATCACCGGCCCAGGTCGCTTTTTCCGTGCCCAAGCGCCTCGTCCGTTCGGCCGTGCAGCGCAACCGCATCCGTCGGCACATGCGGGAAGCCTACCGACTGAACAAGCACCGCTGGCATGCCTGCCTGCAGGAGGCCGGTGCACAATGTGCCTGGTTAGTGGTGTTCCAAGGCCACGCACCCTTGCCATGGGCCCATTCATCGAAAATACTGATCGGCCTGTTCGACCGTTGGACCCAACAGCATGTCGGCGCTGATCGGTAAACTGCTCATCCTGATCATCCGCACGTACCAGGCCATGATCTCCCCCCTGCTACCGGGCGCCTGCCGCTATACCCCCACCTGCTCCGAATATGGCGTGCAGGCCCTGCGCAAACACGGGCCCTGGCGCGGGGGGTGGCTCACCTTGAAGCGCTTCCTATCTTGCCATCCGTGGGGAGGCCATGGCCACGACCCCGTTCCCTGAATACGACAACCGCATGAAAAATCCGTTCGGCCACTGGAAAAAAGCCGCCGCAGGCCTGGCCATCGCCGCCGTAGGCGCGTTCACGATCGCCGCAGGCGACAATTACTTCGAGATCGGCAAGAACCTGGAGATCTTCAATGAGCTGTACAAGGACATCAACATCTACTACGTGGATGAGGTAAG
>JAHBUM010000276.1 GCA_019638075.1 Flavobacteriales bacterium
AGCATCAACGATGCTGCTGCCTTGACGGACATCAGCATCTTCCCCAACCCCACGGACGGCATCTTCCGCATCAACAGCGACCGCAACGAGATGTTCTTCGTGACGGTGACCGATGTGCTGGGCCAAGTGGTGCATACCACCCGCTTCACGGGCACCACCACCCTCGACCTTGGCAAGGTGGCTGCCGGTGTGTACAATGTGGAAGTGAGCAACCGCGCCGGGCGCAGCATGCACCGTGTCTCGGTGAAGTAACACCCCCTCTTTTGTAGGGAGAAGGGCCGTCCATCAAGGGCGGCCCTTCTCTTTTCATTGTGGGCGAACCTGCTCAGGAACTTGCGCGATCAGGCTTAATAGACCTCTTTCGTAATTCGTCCGCCGTCGGCGGACTCTCATTTGTTTCCCACCGATCACACCGACACTGCTATCTGTGAAATCGGAGTAATCGGTGATTTGTATTGCGAAAGAGGTCTAATGGATCACGCCTGAAAATGTTCTGTGCCTGACATTGGGACCTCTCGCTTCGCACGTGTTCCGTCGTTGGAGCTTCATGCGCGGGCATAAGGATCCTGCGCTTGACCAACACAGGCGCAAAGTCCCTTTCCGCCTGCGGACTTGCGGAGGTTCGGGGCATCAAGTGGAACTATCCATTTCGTCCCCGGATCATCATGCTGGTGCCGTGGATCTCCGCTCATGGCAGCCGGTGCCTCATCGTGACGGATAGGCACAGAACAGCGACGCCCTCCGAAGAGGGCGCCGTTTCCTGAAAGGTCTGTCCGGTCCGCTCACTTGCCGCCTTTCTTCACGCGCTCGATCAGCTCACGGTTCATCTTCACGTACGCCTCGTTCTTCGCCTCCTGCGCCATCTTCATGCTCTGCTCGGCGGTGGCGAGCGCCTCCTTGGGCATGCCGTTGGCGGCCTGTGCGCGGGCCAGCGTGTGCAGGTTCCAGAACTTGGCGTCCTTCTCGGCGCCCTTCTGCGCCCACTCCAGCGCCTCCTTGGTCATCACGTTGCGGTCAAGGCAGAAACGGGCGCTGCTGCCATAGTTCATGTCGCCCTTGGCCTGTGCCTCCTTGATGTTCGCCAGCGCCTGATCGGTGGCATCGGCGTTGATCGGGATCACCACACGGGTCTTCTCCCAGCTCAGCACAAGGTCCGCTTTGTCATCCACCACGTTATCGAAGCTGAAGGTGAGCGTCTCAACGAACTCGCCGGATGCGGGCTTCACCTTGATGGAGGCCACGATCTCCTCCTCCTTGAAGCCGTCCTCGCCCCACAGTTCGGTGTTCTTGTTCAAGTGGATCACCCACGCATCCTTGCCGGGCACGGTGAACAGGGAGTACTTACCGCCCCCCACTTCCGTGCCGCCGATCTTCACCGGGTTGCTGAACTCGATGGTGGTGTTCTTGTTCGCACCGGTGCGCCACAATTTGTCGTAGGCCACCAGATCGCCGAAGATCGTGCGCCCTTTCACGCTGGGCCGGGCATAAGCGACCTCGATCTTCGTGAGCCCGACGGTCTGCTCCACTTCGCCCAACGGGCTGGCCTGCGGAAGTTCCTGTGCGGTGGCGATGGAAGCGGCCAGCACGGCCGCAGTGAATAGGGTCCCTTTCATGGGTTCTGGGATTTCGGCACGACTTGGCGTGCGGGTTAGGAAAGGGGCGAATTTACTGAAGAAGAGAGGAGGTGAAGAGGTGAGCCACAGTGAACCTTCTCCTCCTCTCTTCTTCTCTTTTCTCAACATGAACCGTTGCCGCTTGCGTATGCGCTTCCCGCACTCTGTCACCCCGACGACCGCGTGCGCTGAAGCTTTAGCGGTGGCACAAGGAGGGTCTCACGCCACCCGCAGATTGCTCAACCGCGAGCGATCGAACTTCTCCCGTGCATAGCTCAACGTAACCCGCAATTCCGCAGGACGTTCCGCCGAGCCGGGCATCTCGTACATGGCGTCGGTCATGATGGCCTCGCAGATGCTGCGCAGGCCGCGCGCGCCGAGCTTGTAGTCAACGGCCTTCTCCACGATGAAGTCCAGCACCTTCTTGTCGAAGCTGAGCTTCACCTTGTCCATGTCGAACAGCTTCACGTACTGCTTCACCAGCGCGTTCTTCGGCTCGGTGAGGATGCGTCGCAGGCTTTCGCGGTCCAGCGGATCGAGGTAGGTGAGCACCGGGAAGCGGCCGATCAGCTCGGGGATGAGGCCGTAGGTGCGCAGGTCGGTGGGGCTCACGTACTGCAGCAGGTTCTCGTCGTGGATGCGCTGCTCCTTGCTGGCGCTGTAGCCCACGGCACTGCTCTTCACGCGGCGGGCGA
This sequence comes from Flavobacteriales bacterium, assembly GCA_019638075.1. GTDB lineage: Bacteria > Bacteroidota > Bacteroidia > Flavobacteriales_F > PHOS-HE28 > PHOS-HE28. Next base: position 2,309 of record JAHBUM010000276.1, read on the forward strand.
TCATCTTCTGGATGCCGTCGAACGCGCCGCCGCAGATGAAGAGGATGTTCTTCGTGTCCACTTGGATCAGCTTCTGCTCGGGATGCTTGCGGCCGCCCTGCGGGGGCACGCTCACGGTGCTGCCTTCCAAGAGCTTCAACAACGCTTGTTGCACGCCTTCGCCGCTCACGTCGCGCGTGATGCTCGGAGTGTCGCTCTTACGGCTGATCTTGTCGATCTCGTCGATGAAGACGATGCCGCGCTCGGCCTTCGCCACGTCGTAATCCGCAGCCTGCAGCAGGCGGCTCAGGATGCTCTCCACGTCCTCGCCCACGTAACCGGCCTCGGTGAGCACCGTGGCGTCGGCGATGGCGAAGGGCACGTTGAGCATGCGGGCGATGGTCTTCGCGAGCAGGGTCTTGCCACTGCCCGTTTCGCCCACGAGGATGATGTTGCTCTTCTCGATCTCCACGTCATCCACCGTGGTGACGGGCTTCTGCAGGAGGCGTTTGTAGTGGTTGTACACCGCCACGCTCAGCACCTTCTTGGCATCGTCCTGCCCGATCACGTACTCATCAAGGTGCCGCTTGATGTCGGCCGGGCGTTGGATGATGAGGCTGCCTTCCATCTCGGAGCGCGTGCGCTGGCTCAGCTCCTCGGATATGATGTTCTGCGCCTGCGTGATGCAGCTGTCGCAGATGTGCCCGGTGATCCCGGCGATCAGCACATTGGTGTCCTGTTTGTCACGTCCACAAAAGGAACACTTGATCTCTTTCTTGTCCATGTGAGGGGATGTGCTGCGCTGGGAGAGGTTCGCGCAAAGTCCCGCAAGATACGCCGAAGGCCGGGTGTTCGTCCACCCGGCCTTCATGCTACGTATGGCACCGCCAAGGGCGATGCGTGCTTCACGCCTATTTGGCGTTCCGCAGCAGTATCTCGTCGATCATGCCGTAGGCCTTGGCCTCCTCGGCGATCATCCAGTAGTCGCGGTCGCTGTCCTTCTCCACCTTGTCGATGGGCTGGCCGCTGTGGTTGCTGATGATCTCGTACAGTTCCTTCTTCAGCTTCTGGATCTCGCGCACGGTGATCTCCATGTCGCTGGCCTGCCCTTCGGCACCGCCCATCGGCTGGTGGATCATCACGCGGGCATGCTTCAGCGCGCTGCGCTTGCCCTTGGCTCCCGCGCACAGCAGCACCGCG
>JAHBUM010000277.1 GCA_019638075.1 Flavobacteriales bacterium
CCCAGAGGGTCGACGGTACGGGTGCTTTCCGAGATGTTGGTGCCATGGCCGAACAGCCCATCATTCCCTTTGCGCACCACCAGATCGATCCGCGCATCGGGATAGAACGCATGCAACTTTTCCAGAATGCTCGTCACCAGCACGGCATCGCCGAGGAAGGCGGTCTGTATGACGAGGAATTTCTTCACTCTTCGGTAAGCGTGATCATCACCTTGTCGATGCGGTGGCCGTCCATGTCCAGCACTTCGCCGTTGAAGCGCGTGTCTGTGATGCGGTCGCCGGGTGAGGGGATATGGTCCAGCTTGCTGAGGAAGTAGCCGGCCACGGTGGTGTAGCTGGTGCTCTCCTCGTCCATCAGTTCCATGCCGAGGTGCGCGTTCAGGTCGCCGATGAGCACCTGGCCGCTCACGAGGTAGGAACCATCGGCGCGTTTCACGATCTCCGGCGCGGCATCCTCGTCCTCTTCGGGCAGGTCGCCCACGATGGCTTCGGTGAGGTCGTGCAAGGTGACGAGGCCCTCGAAGCCGCCGTGCTCGTCCACCACGATGGCGATGTATTGCTTGTTCTTCTTGAAGAGCTTCAGGATGGCGAAGGCACCGGCGCTTTCGGGCACGATGATGGCGGGCCGCACCACATCGGCGATGCGGAAGCCCGGCGTACCGGCCTGTTCCAACAGGTCGCGCACATCGAGGGTGCCTTCGATGTCCTCCATGCGGCCACGGCACACGGGGTATTTGCTGCGGTAGCTGTCCTTCACCTGTGCGATGATGGCGTCTATCGGCTTCGTGCTGTCGATCCATTCCACTTCGCTGCGGTGCGTCATCAGCGTCTTCGCCACATGTTCGCTGAAGCGGAAGAGGTTCTGGTGCGCTTCGGATTCCTGCCGGTCCAGCACGCCCTGCGTGTTCGCGGTGCGGATGATGGCGCGCAGTTCCTCCTCGCTCAGGCGGTCGCCTGCACCCTCCTTCACGGGAAGGAGTTTCAGGATGAGGCTGGTGCTGCCCGAAAGCAATTTCACGATGGGGAAGGTGGCGAGGGTGAAGGCGCGGATGATGGGCGCGCTGAACAGCGCGATGCCTTCGGGGTTGCTCATGGCCAGCGTCTTCGGCACCAGCTCGCCCACCACGATGGTGAAGTAGGTGATGCCGCCGATCACGACCACCAAGGCCACGTTGTGCGCGAAAGGCGCGATGGAGGGCCAGCGTTCAAGGATGGTCTCCAGATCATCGGTGAGGGCCGCGCCGCCGTATGCACCGCTCACGATGCCGATGAGGGTGATGCCCACCTGCACCGAGCTGAGGAAGCCTTCGGGGTTGGCGAGGAGCTTGAGAATGGTCTTCGCGCGCCTGCTGCCCTTGTCGGCCAAGGCTTGTATGCGCGATGGCTTCACGCTCACCAGAGCGATCTCGCTCAACGAGAAGAAGCCGTTGACGAAGGTGAGGAGGAGGATGACGAGGATCTCCATGCGGGAGCGCGCTCAAAGGTCGGTATTGCGGGGGAGAGCGGTTGGCGGGAGGTAGTTGTCAGTTGTCAGATGCCAGTTGTCAGGAATGCCTGCCTCCGTGGCTTCTGCCCGGAGCGGAAGCCCGCACCCTGTAGCACCCACCAAGACACAAGTTCCAAGCTCAAAACCCACTTTGGAGCTTGGAGCTAGGAACATTCCCCACCAGGCCATGCCCCTGATCACTTCGGGGTCCCGAAGTCGCGTGCCTTTCGGCCCGGTCGGCCCTCCCCATCCACACCGCCCCCTGCAACCCCGCCGGCACACCTCCCGTACAACGGCTGGCGAATTGTACTGGTCGACACAGAACGTCCGTACAGCGACACGATCAACACATTCGTCGAAGAACCATGCGATCCCTCTCCAACACATCGGGGTGCCTGCCGGAAGCTCTTCCTGCCAGGAGGTCAAGGGCATTGTACTACATGGCCCTATGCTGTGGCCTGTTCCTGCATAGCCTCGGCCACGCGCAGCACGATGCAGCCTTCACCTACCGGATCAGCATCGAGCCACGCATCGCTGGAACCTCACCCAAGGCATTGATCGGTGCGCTGGAGAACAGCCACTACGCAACGGACATCGGCCTTGAGGATAACGACCGGGTGTTGCGCTTCGTGGCCGCAGAGCGTATCACGATCGCCTCGCTCAATGAACGCTCGGCCCGCACAGGGTTCACTGTTGCGGGGCTCTCCTGCATAGACCACAGCGATGGCTCCCTGACCGAGGAGGGCGAAGCACCGATGCCCCAGCACATCGATACCGGGAACGAGTTCCGCGACCATGCCCGCTACGAGGCCGCCAAGGCCGCATGGATCGAGCGGCACCCGGAAGTCTATCAACGAATGATCGCCCCTCGCGGCACGCCTGTCCATGAATAACGGTTCTTCCACGGCCAGGAGCCTGGCGTTCCTGGCCGCAGCCATCGGCATGTGGGCCACATCGGCCGCGCAGACCGCCACGGATGCATGTTCCTATGACGCAGGCAACGAATACACCGTGGGCACCTCCTGCACCTTCTCTGCGTTCAACAAGCCCACCGCCTTCGTCGCCAACCTGAACCCCGGCGGCTGCAACTCGGGCAACTACGACGATGCCTTCGGATGGTTCACCGCCACCAGCACCACCACCATTCTCACCTACGACCCGAATGATAGCCACAGGCCCGTCATGCACGTGTTCACCGGCGCATGCGGCAGCCTGACCCAGGTGGGGTGCGTGGATGCCGGAGCCAACGACAGCAACGCGGAACTGATGCTGCAGACCACCGTGGGCACCAACTACATGATCCGTATCCAGCGCTACAACACCAGCGGTGCCATGAACGGCCGCCTGTGCGTGTGGTCGCCCTACAGCACCAACTTGTGCGGTTTCCCGGACATCAGTCAGATCCCCGTGGGCGGCACCTGCGACCCAAGGCCTTTCCTGAAACCCACCGCATACACCGCCGCCATGAACCCCGGCGGCTGCAACTCGGGCAACTACGACGATGCCTTCGGATGGTTCACCGCCACCGGCACGCACACCGTCATCACCTACGACCCTGATGCGAGCCACCGGCCCATCATGCACGTGTTCACCGGCACCTGCGGAAGCCTCACACAGGTGGCCTGCGTGGATGCCGGAGCCAACGGCTCCAACGCGGAGCTGGTGCTGCCTACCGTAGTGGGCACCAGCTACCTCATCCGCATCCAGCGCTACAATACCAGCGACGAAATGAACGGCACCATCTGCGTATGGACGCCCAACACCACCGATGTCTGCGACTTCCCCGCGTTCAGCCGGATCCCCGTGGATTTCCCCTGCACCCCCAGGCCGTTCGAGAACCCCGCCGCCTACGTGCCCAACTACAACCCCGGCGGCTGCAACGCCGGCAACTACGATGATGCGTACGGCTGGTTCACCGCCACCAGCACCACCACCATCATCACCTACGACCCGGATGGGAGCCAGCGCCCC
>JAHBUM010000278.1 GCA_019638075.1 Flavobacteriales bacterium
GACGAATGTACCGCATGGGGGCGATACGGGCAGGGTAGTGGTGAGGGGGGAGTTGTCGGTTGTCGGTTGCCAGTTGTCAGTTGTCAGGGAATGCCTGTCTCCGTGGCTTCTGCACGGGGGCAGTTGTCAGTTGTCGGTTCTCAGTTGTCAGGGAATGCCTGTCTCCGTGGCTTCTGCACGGGGGCAGTTGCCAGTTGTCAGATGTCGGTTGTCAGGGAATGCCTGTCTCCGTGACTTCTGCACGGGGGCAGTTGTCAGTTGTCGATTCTCAGTTCTCAAGGAATGCCTGTCTCCGTGGCTTCTGCACGGTGCTTCCCGCCCAGCAGCCGCCCATCAAGGAGACTGACAACTGACAACCGACAACTGAGAGCTACCAGCTACCGCGTCTTCTCGAACGCCTGCTGCTCGCCCTTCACCGTCACGCGGAACTCCACGCGGCGGTTCTGGCTGCGGCCTTCCTCCGTCTGGTTGCTGGCGATGGGCTGGTTCTTGCCATGGCCTATCGGGATCAACCGTTCGGTGGCCACGCCGTTGGCGAGCAGGTAGCTCTCCACGCTCTGCGCGCGCTGTTGCGAAAGGTCGATGTTGTAGGCGCGGCTGCCCACGTCATCGGTGTGCGCCTCGATCACCAGTTGCAGCTCGGGATGCTGGCGGAGAAGGCCGAGCACCTGTTCCAGCACCGGCTCGGAGCCTTCACCAAGCTCGGCGCTCTTGAAGGCGAAGTGGATCGCATTGGTTCGCAGCTTGGCGTGGTTCAACTGCTCTATGGAAGCGAAGTCGAGCATGCTCAGATCCATCAGCTTCTCGATGTGCAGCATGTGTACTTCGGCATCGATGAACTGCAGTTCCTTCACTTTCTTGAACACCTCGTACAATTCCTCCACGTTCTTCGCCTCGCCCACGGAATAGGTGTACACGCCGCGTTGCGGATCGAAGCGTTCCACCACGCGGTAGAACTTCTTGATCTCGGTGAACTTGGGATCATCGAGGCTCACGCGTTCCTTGCTGGCGAAGAGCTCCACGGCGAAAGCCACATCGTTCAGCTCATCCGTGGACATCCCCAGCTGGTCGAACGGGAGCTCCTGGAACTCGAAGCTGTGGGTGAGGCCCATGGCATCCTGATAGGTGGCCACAAGGGTCTGGTCCTCATGATCGCGGAAGCGGTCGGCCACCACCACCTTGAGGGTGTTGCATTGGTTGGTGATGGTTCCGTTCGCGTCGGGTGCGGAAAGCACATCGAGCTTCACCTCGTAGGTGCCCGCCGCACGGAAGGCATGCAGGACCTTGTCGCCGCTCAGGGTCGATCCATCGCCGAGATCCCAGTGGTATTCCGCTGCGGTGAAGCCCGGCAGGTTGCTGCTGCGCGCATCCAGCGCGAGCGTGCGTCCGGTGCGCACCGTGTCGGGCGCGCTCACCCATGCCTGCTTCACATCCTCCACCACGAAGTCGTGGCTTTTCAGGATGTGGAAGATGGAGCCCGTCTTGCGGTCCACCAGCATGGAGCGCACGGTATAGGTGCCCGGCACCTTGTAGCAATGCTCTGCTTTCGCACCCTTCACCTGTGTGCCATCACCCAGATCCCAGATATGGTCCAGCGGAAGGCTTACCGTGGCGGCGTGGGGCTTGGCCTTGAACGAGAAGCAATAGTTGTTCGGCTGCTGCGGCGTGCATTCGCGGAACTTCGGCACGGTGCGCTTGAAGGCGAAGAGCTTGTCGGTGCCGTTGCGATCGCTGCTCAGGTACCCGTTCCATCCATCGTTGCGGAAGGTGATGCCGATGTCGTTCCCTGCGGAGTTCATCGGTGCGGGAAGCGCGCGAGGCTCAGTCCATCCTTGACCGGTCCGCCGTGCGGCGTAGAGGTCGAGCTTTCCCTGCCCACCGGAACGGTCGCTGGCGAAGTACAATGTGCCGTCGGGGCCGAACGAAGGGAAGGCATCGTTGCTGCTGCCATTGATCACCGGCCCAAGGTTCACTGGGGCGCTCCAGCCATCGCCTGTGCGGGTGCATGCGTAGAGGTCCACACCGCCTTCGCCGCCGCCCATGTCACTGGCGAACACGAGCATGCGCCCGTCTGCGCTGAATGCGGGGTGCATGATCGAATACTTCGTCGAGTTGTGCTCGAACGGCTCGGAGGCCGACCAGTTGCCGTTCTGCAGCCGTGAGAAGAACAGTCCCAGTTGGGCGTTCGATGCGCGCAGGTTCGACAGCTTCTTCGGCAACACCTGGTTGCGCGTGAAGCAGATCGTGCGGCCGTTGTCCGTGAAGCTCGCCGGGCCTTCGTTCACCGGGGTGGTGATGTTCGCGCTCAGCAACACCGCCGCACCGAGACCATCGCCCCTGTAGGGTGCCCAGTACAGGTCGGCCAGTGGCTTGCCGGTCTCGGCATCCTTGAAGGCGATGGTCGCGCTGGTCTCGCGGATCGAGCAGAACACGATGCCCGAATCGAGGGCGACGGGTGCGTAATCCTCCGTCAGCGCCCCCAGCTCGATCGGGCTCACTTCATGGATCTCCTGCGCGCAGACATGCTGTGCGGCGAGGAGCATCGCGAGTGTGATATGGAGGGAACGCCGCATTCAGAAGTAGCGTGGGTCCTTTACGCGCAACCGGTAGCCGAATTCGTACTGGATCATCACCTCGTGCGAACCTTGGTGATGATGCCGCAGTTCGCTCACGCCCATGTCGTAGGTGTAGCCCAGCCTCCATTGCGGCGTGGGCAGCACTTCCACCGATGCGATGAAGGCATCACCGGTACGGTACGAGGCACCGATCCAGAAGCGGTCCTTCAGGATCAGGTTGGCGTTCAGGTCGGCCTGCACACCACTGGAGCGCCTGTAGCGGATGAGCGTGGTGGGCTTCAATTTGATGTCGCGTGTGAGTTGGAACAGGTGCCCGCCGGTGAGCATGGGCTGCAGGTCGGCCTTGCTGTCGGAGAGGCTCCAACCTTCCGAGCCAGTCGTATAGCGGTGCTGCACGAGGAAGGGGCTTGAGAAGCCCACGAACCATGTCTTCGTATGGTAGTACGCACCGGTGCTGAAATTGGGACGGATGGCGCTGCGCTGGTCGGCAGCGAACGAGATGTCGCTGGTCTGTTGCACGGCCACCTGCGTCCATTGGCTGCGCAGGAACGTGAACCCTGCGCCAAGGCCGAAAGCGAGCTTGCCATTCCTGAAACGGATGCGATAGGCATAGTTCGAGAAGACACCGGTCTCCTGACTTACGCCGATGCGGTCGTTGTATACGAGGAGACCGAGCCCGAGTTTCCTGCGGCCCAAAGGAGTGTGCAGGCTCGCCATCTGTGTCACCGGCGCGCCCTCGAAGCCCGCCCATTGCTGGCGGTAGGTCAGGTTGGCGGTCAGTGCATCGCGGCTGCCGGCGTACGCAGGGTTTATCACCAGCCCGTTGAACAGGTAGCGGCTGGTAAGCGGCGTATGCTGGCCCTGGATGCCCAAGG
>JAHBUM010000279.1 GCA_019638075.1 Flavobacteriales bacterium
TCCGTAACGACCTGCCGCAGCCAATTGGTGGACCTCTTCGCACAACTGGGCGGCGCGGCCCAAGCGGGTGGCACCTGGGAGGATCTGGATGGCAGCGGCGGCTTGATCGGCGGGGTGTTCAACCCCGGCCAAGTGCCATCGAACTCCTCATGGCGTTTCCGGTACGTGCTGCCGGCCACATCGTCATGCGTAAGCGACACGGCGGTGGTGACGGTGCTGGTGCAGGAGGGGCCGTTCGCCGGGTGCGATGGGACAAGGAACTTCTGCCGCGATGAGGATCCGGGCCAGTTGTTCGGGGCCTTGAACTGCAACCCGCAGGCAGGCGGCTTCTGGCTGAAACCCGGTGATGTCCCGCACCCGACAGGGGTGTTCGACCCGGCCGTGGATCCTGTGGGCGTGTACAAGTACGTGGTGCCTGCCGTGGGCGGGTGCGCCGCCGATACCGCACTGGTGACGGTGGCCGTGCGCGAACCGGCCAATGCGGGTACCGACGTGAACGTTTCCATCTGCAATACCGATGCCCCCGTCTCGCTCTTCACCTACCTCGGACCGGATGCGCAGGAAGGAGGCACATGGACGTTGAGCGGTAGCGGCATCCAAGTGACCGGGATCTACAACCCCGCTGTGGACGGGCCGGGCACCTACCTCTACCGTGTCGTGGGCCAAGACCCGTGCCCTGTGGCCGTGGCAGCGGTGACCGTGGCGGAACCCGTGGCTCCCGATGCAGGGTTCCCGGCCACCATCAGCGTGTGCTCCAGCGAGGCATCGTTCAACATGCGGCTGCGGCTGGGCGGCCTTCCGCAGCAGGGCGGTACATGGTACTCGCCGAGCGGCGCGGTCCACAGTGCGACGTTCAACCCCGCAGTGGATACCGCTGGCGTGTACACCTACGTGCTTACGGGCACGGCACCTTGCGCGAACGACACGGCGCTACTGACGATCCACATGTCCATCGCGCCCTTCGCGGGCACATCGGCCACCATCTCGGCCTGCGCGTCGCAGGATTCGCTGAACCTCTTCGCTGCGTTGGGTGATGGCGCGCAGACCGGTGGCATCTGGACCGACCTCGGCAACTCCGGCGCGTTGAACGGCGATGTCTTCAACCCCTCCGCGGCGGGCAATGGCACCTATCAGTTCCAGTATGCCATCACCGCGTCGGCACCCTGCACCAACGCGGTCAGCGTGATCACCGTGGTGGTGGGCGCGGGGGCCAATGCAGGCAACAACAACACGCTCACCATCTGCGGATCGCTCACGGACTTCTCCCTGTTCGGTGCGCTGGGGGGCACGCCCGATCCCGGCGGCACATGGGAGGACCCCACCGGTACCGGTGCGTTGCTGCCGGATGGACGGTTGAACGCCACGTTGCTGCCTTTCGGCGGGCAGAGCGCGTTCATCTACACGATCACCGACCCCGGTTGCGGCACGGTGCAGGCCACGGTGCTCATCACCACGGTGGAATACCCCGATCCCGGATCGGCGCAACCGCTGGTGATGTGTGCTTCGGATGCGCCCATCGACCTCTTCGATCGCCTTGGCGGCACGCCGGATGAAGGCGGCACATGGAGCGGCCCCGGCGGAGCGTTCAACGGCACCTTGATCCCAGCCACGCACCCGAGCGGCGCGTACAGCTACACCGTTGCGGGCAATGAATACTGCGCCGATGCGAGCGCCGTGTTCAACGTCACCATCAACCAGCGGCCCGATGCAGGTCTTCCCGGTCAGGTGGTGGTATGCGATACGCTCACGGCTTATCCGCTGTTCCCGGCGCTGAACGGCACGCCCCACACCGGCGGCACGTGGACCGATGTGAACATCTCCGGCGCGCTGAGCGGCGAACACCTGAACACCACATTGCTTGCACCGGGTGAGTACGGCTACCTGTACACGGTGGCGGTACCCGGTTGTGCATCCGCCTCGGCGTTGGTGAAGGTGGATGTGGTGAGCAGCCCCGTGGCCGTGAACGTGCATGCCGAATGCAACACACAGGACCGCACGTACGTGGTCTCGTTCACCATCGAGGGCGGCGACCCCGCATCGTACGTGGTGGTGGGGGATAGCGGCAGCGTGTCCGCTACGGCACCGTTCGTGTTCGTGAGCCAGCCGGTGGTCATCAGCCGCCCGTTCATCGCGGACCTCAGCGATGCCCACGGTTGCAGCACGTTCCGCATCGAGGCCGCCAGCCCGTGCTCCTTCACCACCGATGTGTTCGTGCCGCAGTCGTTCTCGCCCAACGGCGATGGCATCAACGATCGCTTCGTCATTCCCGGCATCGAAGGCTTCCCCCGTAACACCATCACCATCTTCAACCGCTGGGGAGGCAAGGTGTACGACGCTTCGGGCTACGACAACCAAAATGTGGTCTGGGACGGCTCTTCACCCGACGCGTTGATCTCCGGGGCAGCGCCAGCGGGTGCCTACTTCTACGTGCTCGACCTCGGCAAGGGCGCCGAGCCTGCCACGGGCTTCATTCAACTGGTGCGATGAACAGGATCCGACACTTCCTTGCTGTTGCAGCGGCCGCACTGCTGTTCGCGGGATCCGCTCGTGCGCAGCAGGATCCCCTCTTCAGCCAGTACATGTTCAATACGCTGGCCTTCAACCCCGGTTATGCGGGCAGCGCCGATGTGTTCACCGTGATGGCCTTGTCGCGCCACCAGTGGGTGGGCTTCGAGGGCGCGCCGGCCACGCAGACCTTCCTGGCCCACACGCCCCTGAAGAACGAGAGCATCGCGCTGGGGCTTTCGGCCATGAACGACCGCATCGGCGCGGCGCGGCAGACCTCCGCTTATGCCGACTTCGCCTACCGCATCAAGACCGGTGCCGATACCCGCTTGGCGTTCGGGTTGAAGGGTGGCGTGAACCTCTACCAAGCTGATCTCGCAGCGCTCACCAGGGTGGTGGACAATGATCCGGCCAACGTGAACATACAGAGCCGGGCACTGCCCAATTTCGGGTTCGGCCTCTTCTGGCATTCGTCGCGGTATTACGCGGGCGTTTCGGTGCCCAAACTGCTGGAGAACGACCTCACCACCGTGACCGGCAACGCCTTGGTGCAGGCCACCGAGGCGCGGCACTATTTCCTCATGGGCGGCTATGTGATGGATCTATCGCGGGACATCAAGTTCAAGCCATCGTTCATGTTCCGGGTGGTGGAGGGCGCCCCGTTCTCGCTGGACCTGAACGCGAACTTCCTGCTGCGCGAACGCATCTGGTTCGGCGCGATGTACCGTTTCGGCAACGCGTTCGGCGTGATGGGCCAATACCAGATCAACGACCAGCTGCGCGCCGGTTATGCCTTCGACCTCACCACCACCGCCATCGGCGCCTACAACGCAGGCACGCATGAAGTGATGCTGAGCTACGACTTCCGCTTCCTGAAAGGCCGCACCATTTCACCCCGCTATTTCTGATGCTGCGCACCATCCTCATCGCACTGGCCGTTGCG
>JAHBUM010000028.1 GCA_019638075.1 Flavobacteriales bacterium
TCGTCAGGCGTGGATCGGCCTCGAGCAGGTTGCGCAGTTGCTCGAAATCGCCGCCTATGCACACGCCATCCACCACTTCCTGACTCCCTTCCAAGCGTGGCCCCAGCGTATGTAGGTAGAAGAGGCTGCTGCTCTGCACCGGCCCCCCGATGCCCACGGGAGCGCCCAGTGGCGGCAGGTTCTCCAGCAGTTCGTTCACAGCCATGTCGGTCAGGCGGTTCAGCACGAAGCCGAACGAGCCTTCCTGATCGTGGTCGCACAAGAGCACCACCGTCCGGCGGAAATAGGGATCGGGCAGGTACGGCTCACTGATCAGCAGCCGTCCGCGCGCGGGCGGTAGCGTGCTCCTTGGGTCCAGTTCCAACGGGTCGTTCGCCATGGGAAGGGGAAAATTACTCAGATGGCGGGAAAGAAGCGTTGAAGAGTGCAAGGGTTCGCGAGGATGGCATGGGAACCGCATCCGACCGCACGGGTGTGGCGAACGGATACCTTCGCAGCACACAACGCATCCCGCATGTCCACTCCTTTGAACGACCGCACCGATTACGCGAAGCTGAGCCTTGTCGAGGACGAGGCCGGTACCGATCCCATCGCCCTGTTCGGGCGCTGGATGCAGAACGCGCAGGACAGGGGCGTGCATGAGCCGCATGCCATGACGCTTGCCACCGCCGGAAGTCTCACGATCAGTTGCCGCGTGGTGCTGCTGCGCTCGTTCAACAAGGATGGCTTCGTGTTCTACACCAACTACAACAGCCGCAAGGCGATGGATCTGGAGCGTGATCCGCGCGCGGCGCTGAATTTCTTCTGGCCGCAGTTGGAACAGCAGGTGCGCATCGAAGGCAAGGCCGAGCTGGTGTCCGCTGAGGAGTCCGATGCCTACTTCGCATCGCGTCCGATGGAGAGCCGCATCGCCGCATGGTCCAGCGATCAGAGCCGGGCGGTGGAGAGCAGGCAGCAGTTGGATGAGCGCTACGACCGCTGGAAGGATCGCTTCGCGGAAGGCGAGGTGCCCCGGCCATTGCACTGGGGAGGCTTTCGTGTACGTCCGCAGCGCATGGAGTTCTGGCAGGGCCGCCCCAGCCGGTTGCACGATCGCATCGCGTTCGAGCACTTCGCCGATGGCACATGGGCGCGGGTGCGGTTGCAGCCCTGATCGTTCCGGGGAAGGGGTGAGGATGAAGGCTCGCCGCCGGGTGTAAGGGTGATACGGTGCGAGAGTGCTATGCACCGTCGCACTCTCGTCCGCACCCTATCACCCACCGCACTTGTTCAAAGGGGGCGTTCCACCGTAGTCGCGCCAATACCAAAACAAAAGACCCCGGCCGGAGCCGAGGTCTTTGCACGTGGCGTGCGAAGCTTACTTCTTCTTCGGAGCAGCAGCCTTTTTCGCGGCGGCGGCTTTCTTCGGAGCAGCGGCCTTCTTGGCTGCGGCTTTCTTCGGAGCGGCCTTCTTGGGTGCTGCTTTCTTCGCGCCAGCCTTCTTCGCTACGGCTACGCGCGCACGACGCTTGGAAGGGCGGCTCTTACCGGCGCTGCCGATGGTGCGCTTGCCTTTCTTCGTCTTCTTGTCACCTTTTCCCATTGTCTGGAAGTGTTGAGGGTTTGGTCAAAAGTACCGGGGGCCTTCAACGCGCCTCCTTCGCGCATGGTTCCACTTCTCAACCTGTTCGTGTGGATAGACATTGATGGATGCACATGAACGTTCGCTGTGTATCGCGCACAACGGTATCATCATTCGTTCCGTGAGCGCTCTTCCGCATCGCGCCGAATCCGCTCCTCGAGGTGCGCGGCACTATGCACCATCTTGCGCGCCCACGAGAGTTTCAGCGCGATCAATGCGGCATCATCCAAGCGCCACTGCACGTCACTGGCACGCAGGCGCTGCATCACGGTATACAGCGTGATGGCTGCGGATACCGAGATGTTGAAGCTCTCGGTGAAGCCGTACATCGGTATGCGCAGGTGCTCGTCCGCGGCGTTCATCAGGTCGTCGCTCAGGCCGGTGAGCTCCGTGCCGAAGCAGAAGGCCATGGGACGTTCGAGGTCGATGCTCTCCGGTGTGATGTGCTCGCTGCGCGGTGAGGTGGCCACGATGCGGTAGCCTTTCTTCTTCAGCTCCTGCACACAGGCCAGCGTGTTGTTCGCATGCGTGCGGTAGCGGTGTACATCCACCCATTTCGATGAGCCGAGCGTGACATCGGGGTTCAGCTGGTAGGCGTTCCTGTTCTCGATCACGTGGATGTCCTGCAGGCCCACGAGATCGCTGGTGCGCACCACCGCGCTGGCGTTCTGCGATTGGTAGATGTCCTCCAGCACAACGGTGACGTGCCGGGTGCGCTGCGGGGCATGGCGGTCGAAGAGGTCGCGCTTGTTGGGCGAGATGAACTGGGCGAGCTGGTCGTAGAGGTGTTGATCGGTCATGGTGTCGGGGCAAAAAGAAAGTCCCCCGCTGTGGCGAGGGACTTTCGTGAAGTGCGTTGCCGCTTACTTCACTTTGGCCTGCAGGTCGGCGCCGGCCTTGAACTTCACCACCTTCTTGGCAGCGATCTTGATCTCCTTGCCCGTTTGCGGGTTGCGGCCTTTGCGGGCTGCGCGCTTGGTGATGGAGAAGGTGCCGAAGCCGACGAGGGCCACGCGCTCACCTTTCTTCAGCGCCTTGGTGGTGCTGGTCACGAAAGCGTCGAGTGCGCGCTTTGCGTCAGCCTTGGAGATCTTCGCATCTGCGGCGATGGCCTCGATGATGCTGGCTTTGTTCAAGCTCATTGGGTTGTGTTGAGTTGGTTTGTTGTTAGTGAACTCGGAACAAATGTATCCTGAAGACCGCGCCTGTCAACGGTTTCCGACGGTCTATTCGGAAAATGTTGAAAACATTGATGGTTTGTTGATAAGTGGCCCTGTATCCCGCCCCCAGCAAGGGTTTCAAGGAATGGGCCTCGGCTCAGATAGTAGAGCCGTTGGGTCAACGGATGATGAATGCGCGGACAGTGTATGGGCTGTTCCGTGGAGGGACCCTTCAGGCGAGGGTGCCACCTTCCACGTTGCGTGTGCCCCGCAGGAATTCTGCGGCCTGCATGCGTTTGCGGCCTTCGGCTTGCAGCTCGGCGATCTCCAGCAGGACATCCGAACACGCCACCAACAGGCGCTGACCGTTCACCACAAGCATTCCCGGTGCGGCTTCTGCCGAAAGGTCGGTCATGGCTGTTCGTAGGATCTTGAAGTGCTGCTGCCGTCCATCGCCATCGGTCCACGTACACCACGCGCCGGGGTATGGGCTTAGTCCGCGCACATGGTCGTGAACGGTGCGGGCGGGCCTCGCGAACCGCACGTGCATGTTCTCGTTGTTCAGCTTGGGTGCCGCTGGGGGCGGGGCATCCGCGTTCACCATCTGCGGCGAACCGTGGAGCGATCCATCGAACAGGCCATGCACCGTGCGCACCATCAACGCGGCACCGATCGCCATCAACCGGTCATGCACATCACCGGCGGTTTCATCAGCACCGATCGGTGTGCGTTCGTGCAACAGCAGATCACCGGTGTCGATCTCGTGGCGGATGAGGAAGGTGGTGACACCCGTGCTGGGCTCGCCATTGATCACGGCCCAATTGATGGGTGCGGCACCACGGTATGCAGGCAGCAGCGACCCGTGCAGGTTCACCGTGCCTATCCGTGGTTTGGCCCACACCACCTCCGGCAGCATGCGGAAGGCGACGACCACATAGAGCGCCGCATCCAGCCTGTCCAGTTCCGCGATGAAGGTGGGATCCTTCAGCTTCTCCGGTTGAAGCACGGGTAGCCCCAGTTCGAGCGCGCGTTCCTTCACCGCCGATGCCCGGAGCTGGCGTCCGCGTCCTGCCGGCCGGTCGGGTGCGGTCACTACTGCGCACACGTCCTGTCCGTCGGCGATCAGCGCGTTGAGGGTGGCCACCGCGAAGTCGGGCGTGCCCATGAAGATGATCCGTCCGTTGTCTGCCATCACCGGAGGTGCGAAGGTGCGATGCGGTAACGATATGGCAAAAGCGCATCCTCGCCCGCGTAGTCCACACCGATGCGTGGGCCGGTGACGATGTGTCTCGCCGGGGCTTTCACGCCAGCATCGGCGATCCGGATGTGCCCGTTCCCGAGATCCTCTCCATTGTGGATCGTGTGGATGCCGAGCGCCTGTGTCAACGTTCCGGGACCGCCGGTGGTGAGCTGTTTCGTGCCGCGCCGTTCAAGCATTACGTCCTTCCCTTCGATCGGATGGATCGCACGGATCAACACCGCCTGCGGCACATCGCGCTTCTGCACCACCACATTGAAGAGGTGGTGGATGCCGTAACACAGGTACACGTACGCCACACCGCCATCCGCATACATCACCTCGTTGCGCGCGGTGCGGCGGCCGCCGTACGCATGCGAGGCGCGGTCGCCCGCGCCCATGTAGGCTTCGGTCTCGGTGATGATGCCGGTGGTGCGTACGCCATCGAACTCAGTGGTCAAGGCGAGGCCGAGCAGGTCGCGCGCCGCTTGAATGGCGTTGCGCTCGGTGTAGAAGGAGGGTGGGAGAGGTGCTGTGTGCATACACAGCTCGAAGGTAGAGTGTGCGGATGTGATGAAGGAATCGTGATCTATAGTGAGGGAGGATGGCTGGTCTGACATGCTTGGCGGCCCGTTCGTAACGCCCGCTGTTGCTGATGTGTTGATGTGTGGTTCCTCTTGCCACAGCCAACAACCCCTCCTTTGGGTGGCCGTACCCTGTCCACCCGATGAGAAAGGGCGGGGGGGGCCATACTCCGTTTGCACGGCCCGGCCACGCCACCTACTTTCTGTATAGCTCCTCACCCAGCACCGCACACGAGTTCATGGATGCCACTTCATCGGAACTGGCGGAGGTGGGCACCTGCTTCGAGTTCGGAGGTCCCGTACCCACGCCCTACTTATCACCGAAGGAACTGCTCACCTTCCCTCTAAGAGCCTGTTTAGGATCTCTTGGATGATGGATCCGGAGTCTATTTTTTGACCAGACGCAGCCCCAAAAGAACCGCGTAGCGGTGCCTACGGGGTTCTTTTGGGGCGAAGTATGGGCGAAAAAGAGGCCCGGAGACGCATTTGAAGAGATTCTAAACAGGCTCTAAGCATGGGCGATTCATTCACGAGTTCGTGGGCATACCCAACGGGTCCCTCCCGCCCATTACGTATACGCACACGTGGGCCTATGTGGGCAATGGGACGTTGACAACGCCGTGGGGCACGTTCCAGAACGTGGCGAAGCTTCGGCGGGGGGGGCAACCCACTGACCCGATCGCGTTGTGGAACACCGCCTGCTTCACCCGCTCTATCTCGATGGCCGCATTTTCGTTCCTGCTGTCGGCACCGGGATCGAGGAGATGGCCGTTGGAGGCTTCCGTGTCGTGCCCAATCCCACACATGCGTTGATAACGCTTACGCTTGCCGGGCCGGGGCAAGCCCGGTACATCACGTTGCTGGATGCCACCGGCCGTACGGTGTTGGAGCAGCCGATCGCCAATGTTAACGGCCCCATCACCATGGATCTGAGCGGCCATGACAACGGTCTGTACTTCGTGCAGGTCGCATTCACAGGTGGTACACGGGCGGTGCAGCGTGTGGTGAAGGAGTAGGCCCGAAAGATCCCAATGCGGACCCCATTCGTCCACCAACCGGTGGACGGGTGGGGTCCGTGCTTTGAGGTGACAACGGTGTACGCGGCATGCGACCCATAAGGGTGCATCCAAACAGCAACGAAGAACGATCAGCTATCGCCATTTCGCGGTGTCCTCCGCGATGTATTGCGCGATGCGCCCGTATTCACCACCATGGCGGCAGATGACGTGATCGTGGTAGCCGTTCTGCCTACCGTTCCACGCGCAATGCGCTTCCGCATTCGCACACGGGCCATCGGGGCGTTCATGTCGCATTCGATAACCTCAGCCAAATGTGGCCAGTATGTGATACATTTGGCTGCGGTTCACAAACCACCCATCCATGCTCATAGGCAGGGACATCGAACGTGGTATTCTTCTGGAAGCCTTGGAAACAGGGCGTTCCGAGTTGATCGTGGTGCATGGCAGACGGCGTATCGGCAAGACCTTCCTCATCCGCAGCGCCTACGAAGGCAGGCTCACCTTCGAGCTCGTGGGCATGCACCGGGGAACGATCAGGCAGCAGCTCAAGAACTTCCACATGGCGCTGCCCGCCAAGGCGCGTTCCAAGAAGCCGCCTGCCGACTGGATGGACGCCTTCGCGCTGCTGGGCCGCTATCTGACCAAGCAAGGCAGGCCCGGGTCCCGCGTGAAGGCTGTTCGCAAGAAGGTCGTGTTCATCGATGAGTTCCCTTGGCTCGATGGGCACCGCAGCGGCTTTCTGGCGGCCTTCTCCAACTTCTGGAACAGCTACGCCACCAAGCGCAACGACCTTGTGCTGGTGATCTGCGGATCGGCGGCCTCGTACATGATCCGGCATGTGATCAACAACAAGGGCGGGCTCCACAACCGCCTCACGCGCAGCATCCGGTTGCAGCCGTTCAACCTGCGGGAGACCGAGGCGCTGCTCAGGAGCAAGGGTGTTCGCCATACGCGCTACGACATCCTGCAACTGTACATGGCGCTGGGCGGCGTGCCCTACTATCTGCAAATGGTGAAGAAGGGCGAAAGCGTGGCGCAGGCCATCGATCGGCTGTGCTTTGACCGGCAGGGTTTCCTGCGTGGCGAGTTCAACAACGTGTTCGCCTCGCTCTTCGATCATCCCGGCAACCATGAGGCCATCGTGCGTGCGCTGGCGAAGGTCCGCAGGGGGCTTACGCGCAACGCCATCCTCAAACAGAGCGGCGTGGCCTCCGGCGGTACGTTGAGCAAGACCCTGCGAGAGCTGGAGGAATCCGGCTTCATCGAGGCCTACATGCCCTACGACGGCCGCAAGGACCCACTGCATCGCATCACCGATGAGTTCACGCAGTTCTACCTGCGCTTCGTGGAGGGAACCCGCCCCGCGAAAGGCGGCGTATGGGCGAAGCTGAACCGCACCCCGGCCTACCGCGCATGGGCTGGCTTCACCTTCGAGACCATCTGCATGAAGCACGTGGATGGGATCAAGGAGGCACTGCGCATCGGCGGGGTGTATTCCGTGGAAGGCAGTTGGATCGGAAAAGGGGATGAGAGCGGTGCCCAAGTGGACCTGTTGATCGATCGCGATGATAATGTGATCAACCTGTGCGAGATGAAGTTCAGCACCGCGCCGTTCCGCATAGACAAGCGCTACGCCGCAGAACTCGCCAGCAAGGTGCATGCCTTCACCACCACCACGCGCACCCGCAAGAGCGTGTTCCTCACTTTCATCACCACGCATGGCTTGGCCGCGAACGCCTATAGCAGGCAGCTGGTGCAGGGCGAGCTGGACATGAATGCGCTGTTCGAGTGGTGACGAACCTCAGCCAAATGTGCGATTGAAAGGCCACATTTGGCTGCGGTTCGTTCGTAACTACCGCTGCTCCTCATCGTTGATGTGCGGTTCCTGAAGACGCTTCGCGCGGAGCCGATGGCCCCCCGTCC
Organism: Flavobacteriales bacterium; assembly: GCA_019638075.1. GTDB lineage: Bacteria > Bacteroidota > Bacteroidia > Flavobacteriales_F > PHOS-HE28 > PHOS-HE28. Next base: position 7,545 of record JAHBUM010000028.1, read on the forward strand.
TCATACCGGATGTCACCGGCCACATGGTATTACAGCAACCTCTCACCAATGTCATCGGCCCCATCACCATGGAACTGAGCGGCCACGGGAACGGCCTGTGCTTCGTGCAGGTTGCGTAAACAGATGGTACACGGGTGGTGCAGCGTGTGGTGAATGAGTAGGGCTTCACAAGTCTCGACATGTCAGAGCGGAAGGCATCCTCCGGGGTGCCTTCCGTTCCAACCGTTTCAAGTGCTGCCTGCACGGCCGGTGTTGAGACCTGTTCGATCAGGATCTTGACATGGTGCGCGGCGATCGACCCATTCGTAGGGTTCATATTCGGTCATTCGGATCCGTTCGATCCCAACCTCGTGGTCGCAGGGGGGCTGCGGAAGGCTAACTACGGGGGGCGGGATGGTTTCGTATGTGGGCAATGGTGCAAGTCTTTGATAATCAGTCGTTATAGGCTTGGTAGCAGACTGCCGACCGCTTTTTTGGCATCGGGTGCAATACGGGGAGGCGAAGGCCCGTTCAATCAACACCAAACAGTCTTCAATGACGCATTCTACCCTTCGTAAGAACACCCGCCGCCGCTCCAAGAAGAACATGACGAACGAAGTCGAACTCGGTCCGCGCGCTGCGAGCATTCAATTCATCCTTGGCTACTCCAAGGCGCTGAACGTGGTGGACGCACCGCCCATCGGGAAGGTGGCCATCGTGCTGAATTGAGGGGACGGTTGTCAGTTCTCTGTTGTCAGTTCGGTACCTGTTGCGATCGTAGGTAGCCGATGGCTTTTAGGTACTTACGGCCGCCCGGCATAGCACCGAACATCGCCGATCGTGCACTGACAACTGAGCACTGACAACTATCCTCTCCTCCCCATCTCCCGGAAGCCGATCAACCGGCCGCGTTCGGGGTCCCACACCTTAAGGCGCAGGCAGCGGATCATTTCGCCGGGCATCAAACTGGTGGTCTTCGCCTTCTGCAATGCCGGGATGGCCTTGAACACCTCGGGCAGGCGGTAGAAGGGGATGCGGGCGTTGAGGTGGTGGATGTGGTGGTAGCCGATGTTGCCGGTGAACCAGTGCATCACCTTGCTCATCTTCATGTAGCTGCTGCTGCCGAGGGCGGCGTTCACGTAGCTCCAGCCGTCCTTGTCCGCGAAGGTGGCCGTGGCGAAGTTGTGTTGCGCGTAGAACAGGTAGGCGCCGAGGCCGAGCGAGATCAGCGCCGGGGCCACCAAGCCCAGCCAGAAGGCCGTCCAGCCAAGCGCCCACACGATCAGTACCCCCATGCCCGCGTGCAGCACAAGGGCGATGAGCGAATCCCAATGCTTGGCCCGATTGTTCACGAAGGAGCGCACACACATGCCGTACACGAACACCGTGAGGTAGCCGAAGGCGATAGTGAGCGGGTGCCGGGTGAAGAGGTAGATCGTGCGTTCCTTCTTCGTGAAGCTCTTGAACTTCTCCACGGTGACGATGGGGTACGAGCCGATGCTGCTGGTGTACAGCTTGCTGTTGTGTGTGTGGTGGTGGTCGTGGCTACGTTTCCAGATGCTGGTGGGCGCCAGCACGAAGAGGCCCCAGAGCGTCATCACCCCTTCGGCGAATTTGCTGTTCTGCAGGATGGCCTTGTGCTGGTGGTCGTGGTAGATGATGAACATCCGGGCGATCAGCAGCCCGGCCAGCACCGCGCAGGCGATCTGTAGCCAGAGCGGGGAGGTGGGCCAGAAGATGCCGAAGTAGGCGCCGGCCAGCAGCAGGCCGGTGGTGAAGAGGTGCCACCAACTTTTCCACCGCACCTCCTTGGCGAAGGGCTTGGTGGCGAGGATGAGTTCTTTTTCGGGGTTCGCGCTCATTGAGGGATGGACTCGCGACGATGCTTCCAGCGCCGGTGCGTCCAGAGCCAAAGGTCGGGATTGTTGACGATATTCCGTTCCAGCCTCCGGGTATGGGCCTCGGTGATCGCACCATCGGCCGTTTCGGTCGGCTCGGCCACCAAGGTTTCCACGGCCATGCGATAGTAACCACGGCGCGGCCGCGTGACGCTGACGTATATCACCGGATACCCCAGTTTCTTGGAAAGGGCCTCGGTCCCTTGGAACACCGGCGTGTCTTGGTTCAGGAAGCTCATCCAGTAGGCGCGCTCGGGTGCGGGTGTCTGGTCGGCGATGAAGGCCGTGGCGGTGTTCAGGTGCCGGTCGCGCAGCATGCTCTTGGTCGTTTCCCGCATGGTGTACAACTTGGTGCCGTGCCGGGTGCGCATGCGGTACATCAGCCCATCGAACCACTTGTTCTGCAATGGGTGGTAGATCACGTACAGCTGTGGCAGGCCCGGCTCCGCGCTGTACCGGGCACCGGCCAGCTCCCAGTTGCCGAAATGCCCCAGCACCAGCACCACGCTCTGCTTCTTCTCCGCATAAGCGCGCAGGATCCCCGCACCCTCGAACGCCACCCTTTTGCGGACGGTGGCAGGGGAGATGGTCAGGGTCTTCAGCGTTTCCAGTGTAAGGTCGCAGAACCACTGCTCGAAGCGGCGGCGGATGGCCTGTATCTCGGCTTCGCTCTTCTCCGGGAAGCTGTTGCGCAGGTTGGTTAGGATCACCTTGCGGCGGTAGCCGAACACGCCGAACAGCAGCAGGCGCAGCGCATCGCTGAGGAGGTACAGCAGCGGGAACGGCAGCAGCGATATGCCGTAGATGAAGGGGAGTGCGAGGTAGTAGCCGAGGGCGCCCATGCCGGGGCACAAAGATCACGCGAAAAGCTCCTTCCTCCCGATCACGCTGCATATCGGGCACTTCCACGGATCGTGCCCCTTCGCCGGGCAGTGCTCCCGCCCGAAGTAGATGATGCGCAGGTGCAGGTCGTTCCACGTGTTCTCCGGGAACAGCTTCTTCAGGTCGGCCTCGGTCTGCTCCACGCTCTTGCCGGTGCTCAGGGTCCAGCGCCATGCGAGGCGGTGGATGTGCGTGTCCACCGGGAACGCCGGTACGCCGAAGGCTTGGGACATCACCACGCTGGCCGTTTTGTGGCCCACGGCGGGCAATGCTTCCAACGCGGCGAAGCTCTGCGGCACCTTCCCGCCATGCTCCTCCACGATGATCCGCGAAAGCCCGTGGATGCCCTTGCTCTTCATCGGCGAAAGCCCGCACGGGCGGATGATGTCCTGTATCTCCTCCACGCCCAGCTTCATCATCTGCTGCGGCGTGCGCGCCTTGGCGAAGAGCAGCGGTGTGATCTCGTTCACCTTCTTGTCCGTGCATTGGGCGCTGAGGACCACGGCCACCAGCAGCGTGTACGGGTCGGTGTGGTCCAGCGGGATCGTGGTGCGCGGGTATAGCTCGGCGAGCTTTTGGGCGGCAAAGGCGGCCTTTTCCTTGCGGGTCATGTCAGCGGCCTTTCAACAACTCGGCATAATTGATGGCATCGAACTCATACTCCCGCTGCTTCTGTGCGGAGTGGTTCACGACGAGGTCAAAGCGGTTCGCGCTTTCCACCGGGGTGTATAGCTGGTAGCGATGCGGTTCCGGCTCGCCTACGAACTCGAACACCACCATGGTCGGGGTCGTGTCCAGCATATGGATAAGCATGGTGTCAGACGGCTTTTGCTCATTCATGGACAGGAGATCCAATTCAATGGTATTCGGTCCGGGCCGACGACGCATTCCAAGAATGGGGCGTGGAAACGGACCATCCATGTACCAGAACACGAAGGTGCTGTCGTTGATGATCCGCTTGCGGGCGTTCCCGTGGTCGGAAGGGGCGTAGAGAAAGAAGTGGTCTCCATGGCGGTACAGCGGCAACCAGTAGCGGGGTAGGTCTATGCTGAAATGCCGCCGCTCCACATTAGATGTAAGGTGTTCCAGTGTCTCACGATACGCGGCCGATTCTTCTTCACGGAAGCTGAAATCAGTCAGCCAACGATAGTACGACGAACTCCGGTCTTTCTCGATGTAGATCGCGTGATACGGTCCGGTCGTATCCCTGAGCAGGAAAAGAGTATCAGCTGTGAACGGAGCGGTGGCATCTTGTCCGAGGTCATTGGGTAACGTGTCATCTATGTTCCGAGGCGATCCACCGGTTCCACGTTGTTCATGGCAACCCATGATGATCAAGGTCATAACAAGTATGGCTATCGGGTATGGTCGCCTCATCACGCTGGGTATCACTACCGCGTCCAATCCTCCAGTTCAATGCCCTGCAACCGCTGGAAGTGCTTGGTGTTGTTCGTTACCAGCACCAGCCCGTGGTGTATGGCCGTGGCGCCGATGAGGAGGTCGAAATCATCCACGGGCTGGCCGAGACGTTCCAAACGTACCCGCTCCTTGGCGTAAACGGGAATGACCGGCAGGATGGGGCGGATGGCGACGCGGAGCAGGAAGCGCTCCAAGTTCTCCATGTTGTGCTTCTTTCGTTCGCTCTTCTCCGCACCGAAGAGCAGTTCAGCGTAAGTGATCTCGGAGATGGTGCAGTTCACGGCCCCGACGCGGGCTACCGCTACGTCCATCCCATGACGCCCGTTCATGAAATGGATGCACACGTTGGTATCGAGCAGGTACTTGCTCACAGCTTCTCACGTGTCCGTGTGAAGTTGCGTGCCTTGCGGATCCGTTCGATCTGTTCATCGGCGGTGCCATCGCCCTGCCAGCCGCCGAAGGATCTCCAAAAGAGTTCTTCATCGCGTTCCTCCGGTGACTTGCCCTTCTTCGATATGGAGCGTTCCAACCGGGCGGTAAGCGCGGCAATGGCCTTCTTCATGGCCGCCACGCCTTGGCGTTCGATGGCCGCCACGTGGTCTTCCACGAGCTTGAGTTCAAGGCGTCCGGCTTTCATGCAAGCAAATATAACGCGCCTCTTCCCCCTGCGCCCTCCTACTTCAAACTGAACCGCATATGCGTACAACTCCCCCGGCTCTTCTCGATGTGCTGGTTGTCCTGCGGACGCGGCCAGCGGCCGCCCCACGACCAGCCGTAGGGGCCGAGGTACTTGGCCGTGTTCGCGCGGGTAAGCGTTCCGGGGCGCGTGGGGTCGTACGTGGCGCCTGCGGGTTCGATCGTGGTGCCCGTCGTGTCGTGCCGCACCATCGGGTTCAGCATCGGGTTGATGTCGATCGCGATGCCCTGCGCATGCTTCGAGTGCTCGCCCGAGGTGGGTTTCGTGCGGTAGTTGAAGGCGCTGGTATTGTTGTCGGCCATGGATGCGGCATCGTTCCAGCCGGTGCTGTCGGCACTCAATCCGTAGCGGTTGATGGGCACCACCTTCGCGATGGGGAAGGTGTCGCGCTTCAGCGTCTCGAAGAGCAGGCGCACGTCTTCGGCCACGCACGCATGCACGATCAACACGCCGGTATGCTCCGTGCGGGTGTCCACGGCCGTGCAACTGCTGTCGGTGAAGGAGAAGTAGCCCACCTCCACGGCCACGAGCTGCTCGCGGATCCCCGGGCTCAACCGCCCCAGCTTGCGTTCGATGATGCGCAGGTCGGTCTCCATGCCGGTGGTGTCGACCAATGTGCTGTGGGCGAAGGATGGCGCGTCTTCCATGGCTGGTGATCCCTGTTCCACGGAGGGTTCGTCGTGCTTCCGTTCATCGGCCACGCAACCCGTTCCGCTCAATAGAACGAAGGCGAGCAGCCATGCCCCGGACCAAGAGGACTTCACCATGTGAACGTGTGTGCCCCCGCGCCGAGGATGTAGGTATGCGAAAGCGTGGGCTGCCCCGGCCGCTCCACATGCACAAGGTTCTGCTGCTCGTAGAAAAGGTCCTGCAACAGCGAGTTCGACACGGAAAGTTCCGTCAGGCTGTCGATGCCGGTCAGTTGCAGGTAGCAGTAGAGGGTTTCGCCGTCCAGCTCCCTGCCGATCCAGTTCCACGTGGCTTTCTCACCGTTGACAACGAGTTGAAGATGCTCGTGCAGGTACGCGTTGAGGATGCTGTCGGCCTTCGGATGCTCCTGTTCCGATGACAGCTTCAGCGGTGCCACGTTCTCCAAGGCGTGTTCGATGTCGTGAGCGGTCATGCGCCACGTGAGGTCGAGCGTGCGCGTGTCGGGGACGTGACGGATGGTGAGGATGGAGACGAAGAAATCATGCACCGTCAGTGCTCCGAGGAAACCCAGTGCGAGAAGGGCGGCTTTCATTCAGCGGCAAAGATGGCTACAGGCTTCGGGCTTCAGGCCACGGGCTGGGCAGATGCACAGCTCATTTCTTGCCTTTGGGCGTGATGTGCCAGATAAGTCCCGGTACGAACATCAAACTGCCCAGCAACAGGACCCCCCAACCCGGCATGATAAAAGTATCTCCTCCACCAACGCCTGTTCTGCCCGCACCGGTGATCCCGACATCGGCTGTGTTCGTCAACGTCAGATAGATGCCGATCAAGAGGATGGAACATCCGCCCCAAAGCATGATCCACATGCCAACGGCTTCAGTGCCATGGGTTCCGTATCTTCTTTTCATACGAAAGGATCGGACTTTATGATGACAAGTTACGGATCGGTCGGGCAAGCATCGGGATCACGGCTCGCACTTTGTATTTTCGCCACCATGCTTCGTTCGTATGTTTCCGCTGCCTGCGCTTTGCTGGCGACAGCCGCCTTCGCCCAAGACGTTCCCCGCTACGGCCGCGACAAGTTCCGCCAGTTGGATCAGGAACTGCCCACGCCCAACGAACAGCGCACGGCCAGTGGCGCGCCGGGCCATGCCTATTGGCAGATGAAGGCCGATTACGACATCCACGTGGAGGTGATCGAGCCGGTGGCGGGTGAGAACGATGGCCTGTCGAAGCTCGTGGGCCGCGAGACCATCACCTACCACAACCAGAGCCCCGACAAGCTGAGCTACCTGTGGCTGCAACTGGACCAGAACATCTACGAGCCGGGCAGCGATGCCAACCTCATACGTACAGGAACGATCGGCGACAGTGTGAGCCTCGGCCAGATCCGCAAATGGACCGAACCGTTCGATGGCGGCTTCAAGATCACCAGCGTGACCGATGCAAGTGGCGGCAGGCTGAAATACACCATCAACAAGACCATGATGCGCATCGACCTGCCGAGGCCGCTCGCGCCGGGCGCCACGTACAGCTTCAAGATAGGCTGGTGGAACTGGATCAATGACCGCGAGAAAGTGGGCGGGCGCAGCGGCCTCGAATACTTCCCCGAAGAGGACAACTTCATCTACACCATCGCGCAGTTCTACCCGCGCATGTGTGCCTACATGGATTACAGCGGCTGGATGCACAAGCAGTTCCTCGGCTCAGGGGAGTTCACGCTCGATTTCGGCGATTACACGCTCAGCATCACCGTGCCCGCCGACCACATCGTGGCATCCACCGGGGTGTTGCAGAACGAGGGCGCCATGCTTTCCGCCCAGCAACGAACGCGCTTGGCGAAGGCGCGCACCGCCACGGCGCCGGTCTTCATCGTTACGCAGGACGAAGCGGAGAAGAACGAGCGTAAGTCCGCAGAAGAGAAGCGCTCGCTCGGAAAGAAGACATGGACCTACAAGGCTACGAACGTGCGCGATGTGGCCTTCGCCAGCAGCCGCAAATTCATCTGGGATGGCATGGGCCAACCCGTCGGGAAGAACAATGTCTTGTGCATGAGCTTCTATCCGAAGGAAGGCAATCCGCTGTGGGAACAGTACAGCACCAAGGTGGTGGCGCACACCATCAAGACTTACAGCAAGTACACCACCGACTACATCTATCCGGTGGCGCAGAGCGTCCATACGCGCAACATCGGCATGGAGTACCCTATGATCAGTTTCAACGGTGGGCGGCCCGAGAAGGACGGCACCTACAGCGATCGCGCCAAGTATGGCATGATCGGCGTCATCATCCACGAGGTGGGCCACAACTTCTTCCCGATGATCATCAACAGCGATGAGCGCCAGTGGACATGGATGGATGAAGGATTGAACACCTTCGTGCAATACCTCACCGAACAGGAATGGGACAAGGATTATCCCAGTTGGCGGGGCATTCCGCGCAACATCGTGGATTACATGAAGGGCGATCCGAATGCCGCACCGGACAAGGTGAAGGCGCGCATCGAGCCCATCATGACCAACAGCGAGAGCATCACGCAGTTCGGCAACAACGCGTATGGCAAGCCCGCCACGGCGCTGAACATCCTGCGTGAAACGATCATGGGGCGCGAGCTTTTCGACCATGCGTTCAAGACCTATTGCGATCGCTGGAAGTTCAAGCACCCCACGCCCGCCGACTTCTTCCGCACCATGGAGGATGCCAGCGGCGTGGACCTCGACTGGTTCTGGCGCGGCTGGTTCTATACCACCGACCATGTGGATATCGCACTTGTCAATGTGAAGTACAAGCGCATGAACCCGCGCGACCCGGAGCTGGCGGCGGGCCTGAAGCGTGATGACAGGTCACGCACGGCGCCCGACCTCAGCCGCCAGCGCAACATCGAGAGCGGCATGGAGTTCGTCGTGGACCGCGACCCAGCCACGCGCGATTTCTACAACAGCCATGACGAGCTTGCGCCGACCGACCGCCAGACGGCCGCCTACGAGCGCTGGAAGGCTGGCCTGAAGCCGGATGAACTGGCGCTGCTGCAACAGGACCTGCACCTCTACGAGCTTTCCTTCAGCAACATCGGCGGGCTGGTCATGCCGGTGATCCTCGAATGGGAATACACCGATGGCACCAAGGAAGTGGAGCGCATCCCCGCCGAGATCTGGCGCATCAGTGACGATGTGTCCAAGGTCTTCGTCAAGCGCAAGGAGGTGAAGAGCGTGGTGCTCGACCCCTTCTTGGAAACGGCCGATTGCGACCTCAACAACAACAGCTGGCCCGCGCGCATGGTGCCCACCCGCTTCGATGTGTTCAAGGAACGAGAACGCGGCGGACGGCCCAACCCGATGCAGATGGAGCGGAACCGGCAGGGGGGCGGGGAGTTGAAGGGGCCGTAGGTGTTCGTGTTTGTGCTCAATGCAAGAAGTGACTCAGCAGATCGCTCAATGGCTTCTCGATGAGGAGATACCTCCATTCGATCAGCATAGTCATGCTGCGTGGGCTTTGGTGACCGATTACGGCAAGATCGAAAAGTGGAATCAGGATGTTCGGGCGGAACAGATGGAATGGGTACAGGGTACTCTGGGTTGGCCGGATGACGAGTGGATCATCGGCCGGGATGGTTTTGGGAATGACTATGTGGTGTCGAAGTCAGGCAAGTATACTGGAGTTCACATGTACGACCACGAGGCCATGCAGTTCGAGCCTTGCCAACCTAGCTTGAGGGCATTCTTCGATCATTGCTTGAGGCTTGAACGTCCCGTTGGCCGGGTTACCCGTGAGGAGATCACGCAGTTCGTGAAGGACCGGCTTGGCTTCACGCCCACGCCACAGACCAGATTCTGGAGGGATACCGGGACCGCAGGATTGGACGCATGGGCCTTCATGCAGGAGTTCGCGGATCACTATGGCGTGGAGCCCGGCAAGATCGATGATGGGATCGACTATGGCGACGGAGAGGACGGACTGGGCGGGGCCTTCGCTTGGCTCTGGAAGAAGCTGACCTTCCAGCCGGTGCCGAAGACCGGACATTTCACCATCGACCATCTCGTGGAGGCCGCGAACCGGAAGAAGTGGTTCGATCCATAGTTTATAAGTGGCCAAATGTGCCCTTTCAACCCTACATTTGGCCACTTATAAATGAAAGCGTCCGAAGCCATCATCGGCCGAAAGGAGGAATGCGAGCTGCTGCTGCGCACCCTCCAGACACCGCGTCCCGAGCTGGTCGCCGTGTTCGGACGCCGTCGTGTGGGCAAGACCTTCCTCATCCGTAACCTGTTCAAGGATCACCTCTGTCTGGAGCTTTCGGGCATCCACCGGGGGAGCATGAGCGAGCAACTTTTGGCCTTCCACGAGGCGCTGTGCGCGCAGGGGCGCCGCTGGCCTGTTCCCGTGAACTGGATGGAGGCCTTCGCGCAACTCGCAAGGCACGTGGAACTGCCCGACGGGAAGCGTAAGTCCGCCAAGGCGAAGCGCGGCAAAGCAGCGGCGGCCAAGAAGGTCATCTTCATCGACGAGCTACCTTGGCTCGACAGCCGTCGCTCGCGTTTCCTGCCGGCCTTCAGCCACTTCTGGAACAGCTTCGCCAGCAAGCGCAAGGACCTCGTGGTGGTGATCTGCGGCTCGGCGGCCTCGTACATGATCCGGAAGGTGATCAACGACAGGGGCGGCCTGCACAACCGGGTCACGCAGCGGATAAGGCTTGCGCCCTTCACCCTTGGCGAGACCGAGAAGCTCCTGCAACGCAATAAGGTGCGGTATACGCGCTACGACATCGTACACCTGTACATGGCACTGGGCGGTGTGCCGCATTACCTCGACATGGTGGTGCCCGGCGAGAGCGTGGCGCAGGCCATCGACCGGCTCTGCTTCGACCGCAACGGCTACCTGCGCGGTGAGTTCGGCAACGTGTTCGCCTCGTTGTTCGAGCATTTGGACAACCACGAGGCCGTGGTGCGGGCGCTGGCCTCGGTGCGCCGGGGTCTCACGCGCAACGGTATCAAGGCGCGTGGCAGGCTCTCCTCCGGCGGGCGTCTCACCGCCACGCTCACCGAGCTTGAGCGGTCGGGCTTCATCGAGCGCTACACCCCCTACGATGGCAGGAAGGACCCGCTCTACCGCCTCACCGATGAGTACACGCAGTTCTACCTGCGCTACATCGAAGGCTTCCGGCCGGAGCGACGCGGCACATGGTCTAAGCTGAGCGACAGTTCCGGTTACCGGTCATGGGCAGGGTTCGCCTTCGAGACCATTTGCATGAAGCACGTGGATGCCATCAAGGATGCCCTCGGCATCGCGGGCGTGCGCTCCGTGGAAGGCAGCTGGATAGGCAAAGGCGACGAGAGCGGCGCACAGGTGGACCTGCTGATCGACCGCGACGACAACGTGATCAACCTGTGCGAGATGAAGTTCTCATCGGGGCCTTTCACCATCGACAAGAGGTACGCGCGGGAGCTGGCTGCAAAGGCGGAGGTGTTCCGCCAGTCCACGCGCACGCGCAAGAGCATCTTCATCACCTTCGTAACAGCGAACGGCCTTGTGCAGAACGCGTACAGCCGCCAGCTGGTGCAGAATGAAGTGGCCTTGGATGCCCTCTTCGAGTGATCCTATAAGTGGCCAAATGTGCCATTATGAAGGCACATTTGGCCACTTATAGAATTTGATCCATGCTGTTCTGGATCTCATCGCACCACCCATATCCGCTTCGGCTCAAGCCGGAAATGCACTTCGTTGCCCACTTCCACGGGCTCGCCATCCAAGTGTGCCACTGTCCCTTCCTGCCACACGGTGGCGCTGCGCGTGACGATGCTTCGGATGTAGGAGCTTTTGTCCGCCTTGCCGGTGTAGATCTGCATGAACGCTTTGATCAGCGAGAAGAACGGCGGCTTGCGCACGATGCGCAGCTCGGCCCAGCCATCATCGGGCAATGATCCCGGGCTGATCTCCGCGCCGTTGCCGAACTCCCGTGTGTTGCAGAACACCAGCATCAGCACGTTCGTCTCGGTGGTCTCGTGGTTGGCCTTCACCACCACGCGCATGGGTGGCGCGCCGAGGATCTCCTTGATGATGATGCGCGCATAACCGAGCATGCCACGGCCCTTGCTCTTGTCGAACGCATGGGCCACACGCGCATCGAAACCGATACCTGCCGTGCCAAGGAACGGGATGTCGTTCAGGAAACAGACGTCCATTTGCGCCGGTTCGCCGGTGAAGGCATGGCGTAGCGCCTGTTCGGGCTTCAGTGGCAGGCCAAGCGAGCGCGCATAACCGTTCCCACTGCCCAGCGCCACCACGCCCACCGGGACCTTCGTATTGATCAAGCCTGCGGCAATGCTGTTCAATGTGCCATCACCTCCCACACTGATCACACGTTCGATGCCCGACGCAACGGCTTCCTCCGCCAGTTCCTTCCCGTGGCCGGGGCGATCGATGGTACGCACGTCCAATGCGATGCCAAGCTCCTGCGCGATACGTTCGGCCGTGGCCCGTTCACGCGGCGCCAGTCCTTTTCCCGATCTCGGGTTGATGATGAGCATCATACGTTCCATCAGCGCCCGGTAAGTTCACCACTCAACAGGTGGTTGTTGTACTGCTGTATCGCAGCCTGCAAGAGTAGTACCATGTCTTGGACTTCGGTTCCATCGCGGTTTACGGGTGGAAGACTATCCGCTCCGGCGATATCCGTGATCCCCGTCACATCCCGGCCATCGAACTGCACCACGTAACGGCCGCCGATGCAGCGGTAGATGCCGTTGCTCGCATTCACGGCACAAGAGCGTGCGAGCGGGCGGAAGGTGCTATGCCCGAAACTGAAGAATGGCGAGGGATGACCCAGCAGGTCCAACACGGTGGGTAAGATATCGATGTGCTGCGTCACGCGATGCTCCTGGCTCGGCAGGACCGCTCCCGGCATGTGGTAGAGCAGGGGCACCCAGTAATCTGTTGCGGAGCTGTAGTTCTGGCCATTGCGATCGATGTCCGCCGTATGGTCCGCCGTGATCACGAACAAGGTGTTGGAGAACCACGGTTGTTGCCGCGCCGTGCGGAAGAAGTCGCGCAAGGCGTCATCCGCGTAGCGCAGCGTGGGGTGGATCTTCAGCGTTCCTCCCTTGAACCGCTCCATTTCAGCAGCAGGCAGCTCGTAGGGGTGGTGTGAACTCAGGGTGAAGACCGCGCTCAGGAAGGGTTCTGGCTCTTTGCTCAACTCGCGCGCATAGAA
>JAHBUM010000280.1 GCA_019638075.1 Flavobacteriales bacterium
CAAGAGCCAGCCTGCGACCCCGGCCCCGACGAGCAGTGTGAACCACAGCACGAAGCGGCGGCGGCGCTTGCCCGTCCGCAGCGCGTCAAGCTCGGGGCGAAGTGCCTCCCAAGCCGCTTCATCGAAGGGATGCTCGCGTTCGGCCAGCTTGCGCCGCGCCAGATCGTCGAAGGCGTTCGGTGCGCTCATGATGTCACGGTTCGTTTATCGTTCTTGGAAAGGGCGGTCAACGCTTTCTGCATGATGGAACGCGCGTTCGCCACATGCCACTTCGATGTGCCCTCGCTGATGCCGAGCATGCCTGCGATCTCCTGATGCGGGTAGCCGTCGATGGCGAACAGGTTGAACACGTTGCGCGACATCGGCGGCACGCGCGACAGCAGAACGGCGAAGGCTTCGGCCTCCATCTGTGCGAGGAATGCGTTCAGCTCGCTGCCGTCGTGCTGCTCCGGCGGGGCGTCCATCACCTCACGCGCCTTGCGCTCCTTCTCCTGCCGGAACGCATCGATCACGGTGTTGATCATCACGCGCCGCGCCCATGCCTCGAACGGCACTTCGGGCCTGCGTTGGTCGAGGTTGGTGAGGATCTTCAGGAAGCCTTGGTTCATGCGCGCCGTGGCTTCCTGCCGGTCGCGTTCGTAGCGGGAGCAGATGCCCATCATCATGCCGTACAGGGCACGGTACAGCTCGTACTGCGCCCTGCTTTCCTGCTTGGCGCACCGGGCTATGAGGGCTTCGCTCACCATGGGCTGGAATGGGAAAGGTACCGGCGTTCGGGCCGGTACCTTTCACCTTGCATCGGTCAGTTTCAGTCGCGCACGAAACGCTGTGTGATCGTGCCGGATCCGTTCGTGATGCGCAGCGCGTACATCCCGGCGGGCAGTGCTTCGGTGGACAGCTGTATCCGGTTGTTCCCGGTGCCTATCCGTTCCTGCCGGGCAAGCACATTGCGGCCGTTGAGGTCGATCACCTCGATGTGTACGGTGCCGCTGGTCCTGCTGTCCATCGCGATGTTCAGCTGTTCGCGTGCGGGGTTCGGCCAGATGGAAAGGGCGTTCAGCGCATTGTGATCCCCGATGCCCATGGTGAGCGGGTTCACCACGTTCACCGTGAGCGTGGAACGGTAGCCGCCTTCACCGATCACGCCATTGTACAGGCCGTCATCATCCACGTACAGGCTGTCGCAGTAGGTGTCCGTGCAGCCTTGGCTGTCGGCGATGGTGAGGCATAGGATGTAGGGACCGCTATCAGCGTAGACGTGCGTGGGGAACGCCTCGGTGCTCGATGTACCATCGCCGAAGTTCCACAGGAACTGGTACAGCCCGGTGCCGCCGTTGCTCAGGTTCCAGACCCACAACGTGTTCGGGATGGGTACGCCCGTGCCCGTGGTGTCGCCGTTCTGGTAGGCCTGCATGATCCAGAAGCTGGCGTCACAATCGCCGGTGCTGGCGGGTTCGCAGGTGCAGTTGGCGCTCCACGTGCCCGTCAGGATCGTGCCGGGGATCTGGCAGGGTGTGCCCGGCATGTTCGGGCCGTTGAGGATCTGTAGGCAATCGTACACAGGGGTGTTGGTGATGCACTCGCAGCCCGCGTTCCATACGCCTGTGGCGCCGTTCGGGGTGGTGCAAGCCGTGCCTACGGTATTGCTACCCCATTCCACGCCAAGGCAATCGTACCACGGGGTGTTCACGAGGATGCCGTTCGCGTCCAGCGCGATGCTGTCGCAGAATGTGCTGTGGCATCCGCTCCCATCGCCAACGGTGAGGCAGATGATGTGGATTCCGCTCTGGTTGAATGGAACTGTCACCTGATAGCCAGCTGATCCCTCGAACCATGCGTGGTAGGTGAGCGGTTCCGAGCCGGTGCTCGTGCTGGTGGCCGTTACCGACCATGGCGCGTTCTGTTCCACGATGAAGGAGGCTTGGCACGTGGTCGGCGGGTCGAGGCTCACATTGCCTTGGGCATCCACGTACACCGTCTCGCACGTGTTGCAGATCGTTCCTGCCGCATCGGTCACGTTCAGGCATACGGCATACTGGCCAGCGACGGGGAAGGTGTGGGAGATGTGATCCCCCGGAACCGCGCCGCCACCCGGACCGGAGAAGTCCCACAGATAGGTGTATGCTCCGCTGCCGCCGCTGCTGCAACTGGAGAAGGTGGCCGTGAAGAGGCTGTTCTGCGCCATGGTGATACAGGCGTTGCAGGCTGGCGGCTGCACCCCGCAGTTCAGGTTTACCAGCACATCGGTGGTGAACGGCGGTGTAAGCGAGTAGTAAGTGGTGTCCATGGCGGAAGCACCATTCCCGCAGCTACCCGTCACGTTGACCCAGCCTGCGGCGTCGTGTACGAGCAGTTCGGCGTAGTAGTAGCAGTTCTCGTTCAGCGTGGCAGTGGCCGAAACCCCTCCCGAGATATTGCCTTGTACAAGGATGTTCACCGTGCTGCCCGCCATGGCCGGGTTGCAGGGGTTCGCGTGGCCATGTACGAAGATGGTATGGCCTTGGGCGGAGGCTCCGAGGCCGATACCGGCAAGCAGGCCGAAGGAGAGGGTGCGTAGGATGTGGGACATGCGGATGGGTGTTCGTGCGTTGGATCGTGCGTTCACGTTCATATCCATACACGTGACGGAACGGCCGGAGGTTGGGTGGCCCCCGAAGAAAAAAGTCCCGGGGTCAGTCGATGGAGCGATCGATCACTGGGTCTTTAACCCGGACATATCTGTTCATGTCACCAGTGCTCCACATGATCGTCAGGCTGCTATCGGTCAGTTCGGATATGGATCCTCTGTCGTTGCCGTCGCCGGGATGATCGAGACTGATCGCATAGATGGTCAACGAATCGCCAACGAGCGCATATTCGTACACTCTGTCGTATGCGATCTTCCAGCCTCTGTAAAGATCATTGCAGGAGGGCTGTTCTCCCGGCTGTCGGGGTGGCCCCACGACCCGAACAATGCACTCTTGGTCGGTTGGATACGAGAAGTCGTTGTGTCCTGAGCAGTCGATCGCTGGGGTGGCTCATCGGAGCCGGAGCGCACGCCCACGCTTATTGTTGTGTCTTGAGCGGTCGATCGCTGGGGCGGCTCATCGACGTTGCTTGACGAGCATGCAGCCATGTAGAAAGAGGCTGGTAGCAGTATGATGAGGCGGATCATCCGATCATCTCATTTTCTGATCGCCCGATCAATGATCCCCTCCTCCGCCTCGTTCGGCAACGTCACCTTCAGTCCCGGCGTGCGCTTCATCTCCTGCTCGATGCTCCACACGGCGTTGGGGTTGCGGGCCCATGCGCGGCGCGCGATGCCGTTGTTCACGTCCCACAGCAGCATGCTTTGCAGGCGACGGTCGCTATCGGCGCTGCCATCGAGCACCATGCCGAAGCCGCCGTTGATCACCTCGCCCCAGCCCACGCCGCCGCCATTGTGCAAACTGAT
>JAHBUM010000281.1 GCA_019638075.1 Flavobacteriales bacterium
TCGAACTGCGCCCCGCTGGCGGTCGCGTTCAGCACAGGGCCTTCCCACACCACGTTGGATGGCGGTGCCGCGATCACGTGGATCTCGGTGATGGCATCGGTGGCGCACAATGTGGGCACTTCGGCCAGTTGCGCGGGCAGGCTGTTCCAGCGCAGCACCGGCCCCTTCAGGTCGGAACACATCTGGCCCGTGGCATCGGTGTACTCGCACACCACGTAGCCGCCGTTCCACACCGCAGGGTCCATCACGTTGCCGCCATCCATGCCATACCATGCCACGTTGGAAGGCACCGACTCCATCACGATCGGCGCATCGGCGGAGCAGACCACCGACGGCACCGTGGTGGTGATCTGCGGACCCTGTATCACGCGGATGCTCGCGGCCCCTGCCAAGGGGCATCCGCCTTCAGGATATGCCGCATGCACGGCGCTCAGGTCCATGGTGCCGGGCAGGTTGCTGCGGAAGAGCAGGCCGTTGGCGATCTGCTGGCCATACCAGCGGCCCCCGGCGGGCGTGGCTTCGGGCAGCGCCACCGGGGCACCGGCCAGACAAAGGGTGTCGATCAACGGCAGTTCCAGCGCCGCATCATCGCGGGTCATCGTTGCCTTGAACCATGTCAGTTGCTGGTCCACCTCCATCAACAGATCGTCGCGGCCATCGCCATCGAAGTCGGCCAGCAGCGGGCGGCGGCCGCGCGGCAGGGCTGGCAGATCGTTGCTGAAGGCAAGGTCGCCAAGCAGGGGCAGGTAGCTGCTCCAACGCACCGGCAAGCTTGGGTTGTTCGGTACGTACACAAGGCAGGCTCCGTCACTGCAGATGGAGCGGCCGAACGCGCCATCCCCGTTGGATGTCCACGGCTCGATCACGTTCTCCTCGAAGGAGAGCACCCCGCCTTCATCCAACCTGTTGCGCAGCCAGTGAATGGCGCTGCCACGGGTTTCGCCGATGTCGAGGTCGCCATCGTTGTCGATGTCCATCAGTTGCGGCCGCCGGTAGGGGTAGCCCAGCTCGCCGCCGGGGATGTCGAGGGCTTCCACCACCCATTCGCTCGCGTTGCCAGCCACGTTGCGGGCCACCACCAGCGTGTCGTTCGCCGCGTTCAGCACAAGGTCGAGACCGCCGATCAGGTCCATATCGCCCACCAGCAAACTGGACGAAGGCGCCCCCCGGTGCAGCCCCGCATGGGGGATCAGCGGCCCGAAGCCTTCGGCCGAGCCGAACAGGATGCCCACACCGGCACCTTCATCAAGATCCAACGTCACGAGCAGGTCGGGATGCCCATCGCCGTTGATGTCCGCCACGGCCAGCGCCGCCGGCCGGCCGCCAAGGTCTATCGCGTCCTCTTCGATGAAGCTGCCATCGCCCATGTTCCGGAAGATCATGATCTCGTCGGAGTCATCGCCAACAACAAGCAGGTCCAAGTCCCCGTCGCCATCCATATCGGCAAGCTCGCGCAGGGCACAGGTCCCATCAAGGTCGGCGATCAGCTGGGCCGGGCCGAAGGTGCCCTGCCCATCGGTATTGGGGAACCACTTCAGTTGGTGCCCATGGAACACCCCGAACAGGTCGATGTCCCCATCGAAGTCCACATCGGCGGCCCTCAGCTTTGAGCTGTTCCCTGACGAAGGCAAGAGTTGCCCTGTGCCGAACTGGCCAAAGGCGGCCCCTGCGATGAACAACAACGAACAGCAGGCAGAACGGTATCCTATGGACATGGGGCGCACGTTTCGTCCACCAAGGACGACGCCCGGCGAAGGTATGGCGCTTATCCCAGTGGGGGGTAGCCGCAGGGAGCGGTGGTTCAGGATCGACCGGCAATGGGGGGGCAGTTGTCAGGAATGCCTGCTTCCGTGGCTTCTGCATGCCGCTATGCAGCCCACCAAGACTCAAGCTTCAAGGCTCAAGTTCCAAGTTCAAAAGCCACCTTGGAACTCGATGTTTTGAATTACCGCCCAGCAGTGCCTACCAAGGAGCCTGACAACCGACATCTGACAACTACTTCCACGCCCACCTACGATTCCAAGATGGTCGCGAACAACTTCTCAGGCACACAGCACCGGGATCCGTGCGTCGTTCGCCAGTACACGCTCCTTCTCGGCATCGGCGATGTACCGGTACTCGTCCGAGGCGTGGGCCATGATGGCGATGGCTCCGGCGTGTACCCGTTGGGCATAGCGGATGGTGGGTTCGGCGAAACCGATGCTGAACACGGTGCTCGGCTCGTTCACCTCCTCGTGGCGCACACCCTCCTGCGTCAGGCGTTCCAGCATCTTCAGCTTGTTGGCAAGCAGGTCGTCCGAAGGGGCTTCACCGGGGCGCATCAGTTGGTACACATGCACATCCGCAGCAAAGGCCTTGGCAAGGGCCACCACCATGCCCAGCAGCCGATCGATGTCGGGGTGCGCGGCCACTGGCATCACGATACGTTGGAGCAGGCCATCCAACTTCATGCCTTCCTGCACCACCAGCGAAGGGGTGGTCGCATGGCGGACGAGCTTCAGGATGTCGGTGCCGAAGAGGTTCTGCCTAAGGCCACGGGCGCCGTGGGTGCCCAGCACCAGCAGTGAATGCCCCATGCCGGACTCCTCGGCGATGGCCTTCATGAAGTCGCCATCAAGCAGCTTGGGCGTGGCCCGTTCACCACCACCGGCACGGGCCAGCTGCGCCTGCATGGAGGCCAGCGCCTGCTCGCGGCCCGCTTCGCTGTGCCCTTTATCGAGCACATGCAGCAGCGTCACCCTCGTGGAAAGCTGCGAGGCTACCGCGTTCGCGGTACGAACGGCTTCGTCGGAAACAGGGGAGAGGTCCGTGGCGCAGAGGATGTCTTGGTCAAGCATGGCTTCGGGGCTGGTGATGCGAAGGTACCGGCTTGTTGGGCGATGGCCGTTCCGACCCACAAGGCAAACGCATCTTCTTTCCAACGCAGAGGCGCAAACCCGCCTGCCGGCGGCTACATCTTTACATCCTTGACCTCCATCACTTCCTTCACCTGAGTACGGGTCTTTCTCATCCGCTCAGTAATGACATCCGCCACGCCCCGGAAGGGTAGAGGCATGTGCCACGGTGGAGTTCGTTGCGTGCATGCGTCAGCGATCGTGGAAGGGATCCCCCGTTCGGAACGGATGTAGAGTGTATTGAGTGGTCGGGAAGACCGCGTACAGCAAGGGCTTTGGCGGAAGTGCCGGGCCGGGGTACGCTTCTTGCTGCCGGACCGGCATGAGCACCGACGAACACTATAACGAACCCGGTGGGTTGCCCGAGCCGCTGGAGGACAAGGAGCCGAACGACATGCCCGCCACGAAGGGAATGTTCCTCGCCGTGGTGGTGGTGGCGTTCATCGCGGTGGCCGTGCTGGTCATGCTGCAGCGGATGTGGTGAGCGCGCTGTGTGC
>JAHBUM010000282.1 GCA_019638075.1 Flavobacteriales bacterium
GGTGCCGTACCGCGAGACGATCACCGCGCCGGCGGAAGGCCACTACCGCCACAAGAAGCAGACCGGCGGAAGCGGCCAGTTCGGCGAGGTACACCTGCGGATAGAGCCGTGGTACGAAGGCATGCCCGAGCCCACCGGCCACAGTGTGCGCGGCAAGGAGGAGCACGACCTGTCCACCGGTGGCAAATTGGTGTTCTACAACTGCATCGTGGGCGGCGTCATCGACAACAAGTTCATGCCGAGCATCCTGAAAGGCGTGATGGAGAAGATGGAACGCGGCCCCCTCACCGGCTCACCCGCGCGCGACATCCGCGTGATCGTGTACGACGGGAAAATGCATCCCGTGGACAGCAACGACATCAGCTTCCGCATCGCCGGGTTGCAGGCCTTCCGCGAAGCCTTCACCAGTGCCGCACCGCAGTTGATGGAGCCTGTGCATGAACTGGAGGTGCGTGTGCCCGCCGAACTGATGGGCGATGTGATGACCGATCTGCAAAGCCGCCGCAGCACCGTGGTGGGCGTGGAAGGCAGCGGCCGTCACCAGATCATCAGGACCCATACGCCGCTGGCCGAACTGGACCGGTACAGCACCACGCTCCGCAGCCTTACACAAGGGCGCGGCACGTACACCGAGCGCTTCCTCGCCTACCAGCCCGTGCCTTCCGACCTGCAACACCGGTTGGTACACAGCCATAAGGAAGAGGAAGTGGCAGCGTGATGAGAAGTCGGCAGTAAGCAGTCGGCAGCAGATCCGGTCAGGGCATTTGCTGCGGACTGCCTACTGCCTGCTTCTTCCTCCGCTACGGCCGCGCGAAGCCCGTGCTTCCTGTGGCGAACACCACCTTGTTGTTGCTGCGATCCATATCGGCCAGCCGTTGCAGCGGGTCGATCTCGACGGAAGCGATCGCCGCGAACTCCACGGGGATGCTGAAGCCGTACACCGGGTCCGTCCATTGCCAAGGCTCCAGCGTGGTGAACGGGAAGGCTTCGGAAGCCGCGCCCTTCGCCCCGCGTGTGAGCGACAGCGGGATGTGGAGATCATGCACCGTACCATCGCGGAGCACCACGCGCAGGTCGATGGGCATCAATTGCTCTTCGATCCGCTCCAGTTCGATCGCCGTGCCGCCGTTCATGCCCATCACGCCACGGATGCCGTAGTCCAACGTGCGTGTGGTGTTGACCCACTCATCGAAGTACCAATCCAGCTCGATGCCGCTGCGCTTCTCCAGCACGCGCTCGAAGTCGATCGGTTCCGGGTGCTTGAACTTGCACGCATCGAAGTAGCGCAGCAACCCGGCCTTCAGTTCCTTCTCTCCCACCACCGCGCTTAACTGGTGTACGAACATCTCCCCGAAGCTGTATGCGGTGGTACTGTAAGCCCTGTTGGTGATGAAGTGATCGGCGTGGATGCTCGGCGGCTCGTGCCTGCCGCTCTTCACCAGCGCGCTGTACCCCGCGAAGGCGCTGGCATGCGGATCGCCCGGCTGCGGGAACAGTTCCTGCATCACCTCGCTGCCCGCGTATTCGGTGAACCCTTCGTCCATCCATGGGAAACGGCCTTCGTTGCTCGCCAGCACGCCATAGTACCAGCTATGTACGAACTCATGCACGCTCACCCCCACGAGCGAGCCGAGGCGGCGTTTGCCGGTGATGAGCGTGAGCATGG
Organism: Flavobacteriales bacterium; assembly: GCA_019638075.1. GTDB lineage: Bacteria > Bacteroidota > Bacteroidia > Flavobacteriales_F > PHOS-HE28 > PHOS-HE28. The sequence goes on from JAHBUM010000282.1 coordinate 1,667, forward strand.
GGTACTCCATGCCGCCATCGCCGCCCTGCACGAAGCTGTACTGCGGCCACGGGTATCTGCCGAAATGCTTGTTCATGTGCTGGAAGGCGCGCACCATGTATCCGGGCAGTTCGCTCCACGTGGCTTCGTACTCGGGTTTGTCCTTGCGGAAGAAATGAAGTTCGGGGCCGCCGGGCACCTGATCCATGGTGTGGACGAACTCGCGATCCGCCGCCCATGCGAAGTCATGCACGTTGTTCGCCACGAAGTGCCAGCGCAGCTTGCCACCGGCAGCCCGCTTGACAGGCTTCTTCGAGGGATAGCCCTTCCCGATCTCGTGCGGGTTCTGCAATACGCCTGTGGCCGCGATGGTGTAAGCGCTGTCCATGGTAAGGGTCACGTCGAAGTCGCCCCACACACCGTGGAACTCGCGGCCCACATACGGATAGGCATGCCAGCCACGCACATCGTATTCGGCCAGCTTCGGATACCACTGGCTCATGCTGTAGGCCACCTCCTCGGCGTTGTGGCGCCCGGTACGCCGGATCTGCACGGGCACCTGTCCATCGAACGCGAACTCGAACGTGGTGCTCTTCTTCGGCAGTAGGGGCTTCGCGAGGATCACCTTCAGCACGGTGCCCAGCGGTTCCAGCTTCGCCTCCTTACCGTCCTGCCGGAAGTCCTTCACCTCCTGCATGCCCACTTCATGCGGTGCCAGTTCCACGATGCGGCTGCCCACGCGGTCGTCAGGGTCGGCGATGGTGCGCGAACGCACATCCATTTCGCTGCCCGGCTGGAACGCGTTGAGGTATAGGTGGAAGAACACCTCGTACAGCGTATCGGGGCTGTTGTTGGTGTACACCAGCTTCGTGGTTCCGCTGAACCGATGGTCGCGGTCGTTCAGTTCCACGTCCATGGTGTACTTCACCCGCTGCTGCCAGCGGTCGCACTGGGCCAGCACACCATGGGCCACGGACAGAAGGGCGGCCACGGCGGCGGCCCGGAAGACATTGCTCATGCTACAAAGAAAGGGAGTGGGGGCGCGTTCGCAGTTGTCTGTTGTCGGTTGACAGGCTCCTTGGTAGGCATGGCTACCGAACGGGATGACCCGTCCCGTGCAGAAGCTACGGAGGCAGGCATTTCCTGACCACTGACAACCGACAACTCCCCCTGACAACCTCTCAGGCTATTGCCAACAGGTCCCGCAGCAGGAAAGCCCCGCTCACGAAAGCAGCCGCTGGCGCAGGGCGAATTCGAGCTGCTGGTTGGCGGTGACGAGCCGTTCGGTGTAGGCGGCGCGCTCCTCCTCGGCCTTCACCTCGTCGAAGGCTTGGCGCACGGCGGTCGCCAGTTCGTCGGCGTTCCACGGCTTGGCGCTGTAGTGCGAGACACCCGCCTTGTTCACTGCTTCGATGATGGCCTGCATGTCCGAATAGCCGGTGATGAGCATGCGTTTGATGTTCGGATAGCGGTCTTTCACCAGGGCGAGCATCTCGCTGCCCGGTGTGCCCGGCATGCGCTGGTCGGCGATCACCACATGCACGTGGCTGGTGGCCAGGTGCTCCCACACCTCCTTCATGCTCTTCGCCAACAGCACGTCCATCTCGCGCCGGAACGTGGTATGGAAAGCCTGCCGGTTGCTGGCATCGTCGTCCACGAACAATACGCAAGGACGGCTGTTCACGATGGAGAGTTGGGGTGCTGCGCTCATGCTGTGCAAGCCGAAGCCTCGGCGTAGGGTTGGGT
>JAHBUM010000283.1 GCA_019638075.1 Flavobacteriales bacterium
AATCGCGGTACGCCTTCAAGCTATCCTCCAACTCAGCTATGCGTAAGTACGCCAGCGGATCATGCGGTGCGCGACCACAAGAGACGAACAGGAGTGCATAGCACAACAGGGGGATGGCGCCACCAACCTTCATGGACTCAGGTACATAAAACCTGCGCGGGGCCTCTCGAAGAGGACCCTGCTCTTCTCGGTTGAAGCTCATCCGCTGAACTCACTTCTTCACATCGAAGCGATCCAGCTCCATCACTTTCACCCACGCCTTCACGAAGTCCTTCACGAACTTCTCCCTGGCATCGGCGCTGGCGTACACCTCGGCGATGGCGCGCAGTTCGGCGTGGCTGCCGAAGACGAGGTCGGCGCGGGTGGCCGTCCACTTCCGGTCGCCGGTCTTGCGGTCGTGGCTGCCGTAGATGCCCTCCTCGCCCTTCTTCGGAGCCCAGGCATGGCCCATGTCCAGCAGGGTCACGAAGAAATCGTTGGTGAGCTGCCCCACGCGCCCGGTGAGCACGCCGTGCTTCGACCCACCGGAGTTGGCGCCCAGCACGCGCAGGCCGCCCACCAGCACGGTCATCTCCGGCGCGGTGAGCGTGAGCTGCTGCGCCTTGTCGATCAGCAGTTGCTCGGCCTTGGTGGCCACACCGGCGCGCTTGTAGTTGCGGAAGCCATCGGCCAGCGGTTCCATCCACGTGAACGAGTGTACATCGGTCTGCTCCTGCCGTGCGTCGGCACGTCCGGGCGTGAACGGTACCGTGATGGTGTGGCCCGCATCGCGTGCGGCCTTTTCCACGGCGGCGCTACCGGCCAGCACGATCAGGTCGGCCAGCGAGATCCGCTTGTCGCCATCGGCGCCCTTGTTGAAGGCCGAGCGGATGCCGTCCAAGGTACCGAGCACACCGGCGAGCGCGGCGGGATCGTTCACCTCCCAATCCTTCTGGGGGGCCAGGCGGATGCGCGCGCCGTTGGCGCCGCCGCGCTTGTCGCCACCGCGGAAGGTGGAGGCCGATGCCCAGGCGGTGGCCACCAGTTGCGGCACCGTGAGGCCCGAGGCGAGCACCTGCTCCTTCAGCGCGGCGATGTCGGCCGCGTTCACCAGCGGATGGTCCACGGCGGGGATGGGATCCTGCCAGACGAGCTCCTCGCGGGGCACTTCCGGACCCAGGTAGCGCGACCGCGGACCCATGTCGCGGTGGGTGAGCTTGAACCACGCACGGGCGAAGGCCTCGGAGAAGGCCTGCGGATCGTTGAGGAAGCGGCGGCTGATCTTCCCGAACTCCGGATCGAACCGCAGCGTGAGGTCGGTGGTGAGCATCGTGGGCTTGCGCTTCTTCGCCGGATCGAAGGGATCGGGGATGCTGGCCTCGGCATCCTTGGCCACCCACTGGATGGCACCGGCCGGGCTGCGCTCCTGCACCCACTCGTGCTTGAAGAGGTTCTCGAAGAAGTGGTTGCTCCACTGCGTGGGCGTCTGCGTCCACACCACCTCGATGCCCGAGGTGATGGCATCGGCACCGTGGCCTTTGCCGTAGCTGCTGTGCCAGCCCAGGCCCTGTGCCTCGATCGGCGCTGATTCGGGATCGGCGCTCACATGCGTGGTGGGCGCGGCACCGTGGGTCTTGCCCAGGGTGTGGCCGCCGGCGATCAGGGCCACGATCTCCTCGTCGTTCATGGCCATGTTGCCGAAGGTGGCGCGAATGGCGGGCGCTGCGGAGAGCGGATCGCCGCTGGCATTGGGGCCTTCGGGGTTCACGTAGATCAGGCCCATCTCGGTGGCCGCGAGCGGGTTCTTCGCCAGGGTCTCCGGGTTCCGGTGGCTCAGCCAGGCGCGCTCATCGCCCCAGTTCACGTCCAGGTCGGCCTCCCACACGTCCTCGCGGCCGGCGGCGAAGCCGAAGGTGCGGAAACCGCTGGCCTCCAACGCCACGTTGCCGGCCAGGATGATGAGATCGGCCCAGGAGATCTTCTGCCCGTACTTCTGCTTGATGGGCCACAACAGGCGGCGCGCCTTGTCGAGGCTCACGTTGTCGGGCCACGCGTTCAGCGGTGCGAAGCGCTGCTGGCCACGGCCGCCGCCACCGCGACCGTCATAGACGCGGTAGGTGCCGGCGCTGTGCCAGGCCATGCGGATGAAGAAGCCGCCATAGTTGCCCCAGTCGGCGGGCCACCAGTCCTGCGAATCGGTAAGGAGCGCCTTCAGGTCACCCTTCAATGCCGCGTAATCGATCTTGGCGAACTCGGCGGCGTAGTTGAAGTCCCCGCCCACGGGGTTGCCACGCTCGGAGTGCTGGCGCAGCACGCCCACGTTCAACTGATCGGGCCACCAATCCCTGTTGGTGGTGCCCGCGCCCGCCACCGGTTCCTGCGGGGCACCGTGCATCACGGGGCATTGGGCGTTGCTGGTGTTCATGTCTGCGAGCTTGGGATCGCCGCTGGGCTTGCCGGAGGGTTTTTCGTTCGCCATGGGAATGGGGTCGTGAGGTTCAACACCGCAAACCTATCCATATACACAGGCTATCCGATGACTTTCATCATTGATTCTGCCTATGCGTGGATAGACGCCACCAAGCCCGTCAGCGCACATGCCAGTGGTCACTCCACCAGCCGTCGGAAGCCGCGCCCACGCGCCACGTTGATCGCAAGGAGCACCAAGCCCAGCGCGAATGCCATCGAGCCGAGCAGGACTTGGATGTTGGCCCCGGGCCAGTGCAGGAACTTGAACAGGCTGCCCAAGGTGAGCACGGCAAGGCCGATCAGGGTGGTGGAAAATGCGATGCGGGTGTTCATAGGAATGTGGTTTGAAGGAATGAATGCGATGGGAACGGGAAGGTAACGGACTCCGGTCAGGCCCATGCACATGATCAGGGCCTTCAGACCTTCATGCCAATGCAGACCAGCGCTGCAGGGGAATAACACCGATCACGCGCCCAGTTCCAACGGGAAGGTGCGCACGTGCTGGTCGATGCTGGTGGTGTCCAGTTCGCGTTTCATCAGCACCACGTCGCTCACGCGTTGCTGGATGGTGGCGGTCTGGTTCGCCAGCAGGGCCCACGCGCTGTTGAACTGATCGGCCTTCAGGCCGGAGGCGATCACCAAGCGCGGATGCTCTTCCACGGAAACGCCCAGCTTCTTGATCCGCCGGTTGGCGCGCACGTTGTCCACCAAGCGCTGGCGCAGCGCGGCGATGGTGCCTTTCTCGGCAAGCTCGATCCAGATGCTCTTCCTGTCGTCGCTGTGCGTGATGCCCGCCAAGCTGAGCGCGAACGGCGGGAACCCGGTGCTGCCACGCGCGATGGCATCGGCGAGCGGCCCTTCGTATTCCGGTGGAAGTTCGCTGCTGAACAGCAC
>JAHBUM010000284.1 GCA_019638075.1 Flavobacteriales bacterium
TTGAAAGTGCGTTCGCTCCAGACACTGGAGAAGCACATCCTGTACGGCCACGTGAGCTTGGTGCGGTAGTGCGATGGTGTGGGCGCGCCCGATGTCATTGTCGCCTCGATGGATCACGCGACTCCGGCTCAGAACCAGAGTGGCAATGCGACCATTCCTTTCGTTGTCATCCGGCCTCGATCATGAGCCGCGCGAATGTTCTCCGTAGGGCTTATGATGAAGCCTGCGCCCATGGGTGATACACAAGGGTTCATCCCTGTCGATCGACTGTTCGTCCAAATGCGGAAGAACGTTCTTCGTCGTGTTGGGTGTACGGCTAATTTCCCGGCGCCAAGCGATCACTCCACCGACATCACCGAATGGGAGAACGATACTCTCCGTGTCCTTTCCATCCTCCCACGATCCGCAGGATCACCGCCATGTTGGCGATGGCCTGCGTGTTCAGTCTTGTCTTCATCAACGGCTCGTGGGGCCAGGCCTTCCCGATCTTCAACGGAAGCGCAAGCACCTGTTCGGGAGCCTTTCTGGACAGCGGTGGAGAAGGGGCCTCGGGCTACTCGAACAACGAGAACTACACGTACACCATCTGCCCGGATTCGCCTAACGATGCGATCTCGCTCAATTTCCTCACGTTCAACCTGAGCACGGCGGGCGCTGCGCCGGTGGATCAGATGACGATCCACGACGGCAACAGCACGGCAGCCCCCACGCTGGGCACGTACACCGGCAACGGACTGCAAGGCACAACGGTGGTGGCATCTCCACTGAACAGCAGCGGCTGCCTCACCATCGTGTTCCGCTCGAACAACACCGGCACCGGCGTGTTCGCGGCCAGCATCAGTTGCTACACGCCGTGCCAACGCCCGGTGGCGGCGGCCACCATGAACCAGACACAACCGGTGAAGATCTGCATCGGCGAGTCCATCACGTTCAACGGCTCGGGATCCACCGCCGCGCCCGGTTTCAGCATCGCCTCGCGCACGTGGGACTTCGGCGATGGAACGGTGTTGACGAACGCTCCGGCGAACGTGTCGCACACCTACACCCAGGCCGGCGAGTTCATCACGCAACTCTACCTGGTGGACAACAACGGATGCGCCAGCGCCAACCGGGTGGACCTTCCCGTACGCGTAGGGACCGAACCCACGTTCGCAGGCACACAGGGCACATTGCTGGGTTGCGAGGGCCAGACACTGTCGCTGCAAGGCGTGGTGAACGCGACCACATGGAACGAGCTGCCGGGCAACGACCTCGGCGGCGGCGTGTTCCTGCCGGATGACGTGGGTTCCTGCTTCGAGTCGGAGATCACTTTCACGCAGTTCGCACCCGGCCAAACGCTGACCAACGTGAACGACCTGCTGGGCATCTGCGTGGACATGGAGCACTCGTTCATGGGCGATCTCATCATCAACATCCTCAGCCCCACCGGGCAGGTGGTGACCATGCATGAACAGGGCGGCGGCGCCACCTACCTGGGTATACCCGTGGACAACGACCTGACGCCGAACACACAGGGCACGTGCTGGAACTATTGCTGGAACCCCACGGCCACCAACGGGACCTGGGTGGCTAATGCCGGTGGCACGCTGCCCAGCGGCTCCTACGCCAGCCTGAACCCTTTGAGCGGACTGGTGGGTTCCCAGTTGAACGGCACCTGGCGCCTGCAGATCTGCGATATGTGGGGCTCGGACAACGGGTTCATGTGCAGCTGGGACATGAACTTCAACCCGGCGATCTTTCCCGACCTCACGGAATTCACGCCCATCTACGGTGCGGGCTGCGACAGCACGTACTGGACAGGGCCGCACATCACGAACACGGCAGCAGGATGCGACAACATCTCCGTGACGCCCCCCTCTCCCGGCTCGTACACATACACCTACACGGCGAAAGATGATTTCGGCTGCACGTTCGACACGACTCTCACCGTAACGATCGTTCCATTGCCGGTGGTGAATGCCGGCACCGATGCGGTCACCTGTGGGACACCGGTACAGCTCAACGCGCAGATCACCTCGGGAGGCATGCCCGGCGCATGCAGCTACACGCTGCGCCTGATAGACACCTTCGGCGATGGCTGGGATGGCGGCGCACAGATCACGGTGACAGTGGGTGGCGTTCCCACCACGTACACGCTTTCTGATCCACCGGGGGATGTGAGGAACATCTCCATTCCCTTGCAGCACGGGCAGACGGTGACGCTGGCGTACCGGGCCGGTACCATTTGGAACAATGAGAACCGGTTCGAGCTGCGGGATCCGGCAGGAGCCGTCCTGCATAATTCCGGGAACGGGCCTCCCACGGGAACATGGAACATCGTGGCAGCCTGTCCGCCGGAGGCCTTCACCTTCGCGTGGAGCCCGAGTGGTGGCCTCTCGAACCCCGGCATCGCCAACCCCGTGGCCACAGTGACGAGTACCACCACGTATTGTGTGACAGCTGTGCAGCCATCGCATCCGGCGTGTCCGGCAACGGATTGCATGACGATCACCGTGGACACCGGCGTGGATCCGGGCACCAACGGCAGCACCACCGTATGCGCCAACGCCGCCGCCTTCGATCTGTTCCCACTGCTGGGCGGAACACCGACCACTGGCGGTACCTGGACCGCTCCGGGCAATACAGCGCATTCCGGCAACTTCATTCCCGGCACCGATGCGGCAGGCGTGTACACCTACACCGTAACGGGATCATCCGCTTGCAGCAGTACGCCGGAAACCGCCACCGTTACCGTGGTGGTAAGCCCGCTTGTGGATGCCGGCCTTGATGGCACACTGACGGTATGCAGCACTTCGGGGCAACAGGATCTGTCGAGCGCCTTGGGAGGAACCCCGGGCGCTGGCGGCACATGGAGCGGACCCAGCACGGTTACCGGTGGACAGTTCGATCCGGCCACGATGAGCGGCGGGCTATACACCTACACGATCGCAGGAACAGCACCGTGCCCGAGCGATGCAGCCAACGTGACCGTGACCATCAACACGCCGCCGAACGCTGGCACCGATGGAACGATCACACTTTGCAGCAGCGATGCACCGGCATCGCTATTCGCGCAGCTTGGTGGCTCGCCGAACACGGGCGGTACGTGGAGCGGACCGAGCGCAGTTGTTGGTGGCATGATCGATCCCGCTGCGATGAACGCGGGTGTGTACACATACACTGTAGCGGGAACAGCACCATGCCCCGATGCGGCTGCAACAGTGACGGTCACGATCAACACACCGCCGGATCCGGGAACAAGTGGATCGATCACACTTTGCAGCAGCGATGCGCCCGTTTCGCTATTCGCACAACTCGGCGGAACGCCTGATGCTGGTGGC
>JAHBUM010000285.1 GCA_019638075.1 Flavobacteriales bacterium
CGCATGGCGATGAAGTACCACCCGGACAAGGTGGCGCAGCTCGGCGAAGAAGTGCAGAAAGCCGCCTCGGAGAAGTTCAAGAAGGTGCAGGAAGCGTACGAGACCGTTCAGGCGGAGCGGGGCATGAAGTGAGGGGGCGGTCGGAGTAGTAGGCAGTCAGCAGCAGGCAGTCGGCAGCAAATGCCCTCACGGAGCATTGCTGCCTACTGCTGACTGCCTACTGCCGACTGCCGACTGCATTCTGCATTCTCCCCCACCTTTGCAAGGATGATGAACTGGCTGTGGGCGGCAATGGGCGTTGTGCTGGTGGCGTACGCCTGCGTTTGCGCGTTCTATGCGATCCTGCAGGAGCGTTTCATCTTCATCCGCTTCCGCACACCGAAGCGCTATGTGTACCGGTTCCCGCAGCCTTTCGAGGAACGCTATATGGAAGGGGAGGACGGTGCCCGGCTGCATGCGCTCCACTTCAGGGCGGAGGCTCCCCGTGGTGTGGTGCTCTATTTCCATGGCAACACGGGCAGCGTGCGGCGCTGGGGCAAGTTCGCGCCGCGCTTCGTGCGCATGGGGTACGATGTGCTGATGCCCGATCCGCGCGGGTATGGCAAGAGCCGTGGCGAACTGAGCGAGGCCGCCCTGATCGCCGATGCGGATGCCTGGTACGAAGAGCTGCTGAAGGAATATGACGAGCAGCGCATCGTGGTGCTCGGGCGTTCGTTGGGCAGTGGCCTTGCCACGCCGGTGGCCGCCCGGCACAAGCCGCGAATGCTCATTCTGGAAACGCCCTTCGCCAACCTGTATGATGTGGCGATGAACTACCTGCCCATCCTCCCGTACCGCCTGCTGCTGCGCTACCCGTTCCGCAACGACAAGGCCATCCGGCGCGTCACCTGCCCGGTGTACATCCTGCACGGGAAGTTCGATGCCACGGTGCCCTATGCCAGCGCGCTCAAGCTGTATGCCGCCGTGCCTTCCGACGTGGTGCGGGAGATGATCTCCTTCCCCAAGGGCCACCACAGCGATCTGCCACGCTTCCCGCGCTATCAACGCTTTCTGGAGCGCGTGCTGCGGCCGGATCCGAACGCTACCTTCGCGCCCCTTAACACGAACAAATGATCGTCCGCACCATTTCCGCAGTCGTGGCCATCACGCTGCTTTCCGCATGCTCCCAAGGCCAGAAAGGCCGTAATGCCGCGCTGAAGACCACCATGGATTCCGTGAGCTACGCCATCGGTGCCGACATCGGTGGCAACCTGAAGCGGGGCAAGATCGACTCCCTCAACGTGGACCTGCTCGCCGCCGGCCTTTCCGATGGACTGGACAGCAACCTGCGCTTGGATCAGGAGACGCTTCAGCACGTGATGCAGTCCTTCATGATGAAGATGCAGATGAAGATGCAGGCGGAAGAAGCGGCGAAAGGCGAGAAGACCCGCTTGGAAGGCGAGGAGTACCTGACCGCGAACGGCAAGCGCACCGGGGTGGTCACCACGCCCAGCGGCCTGCAATACGAGGTGATCACCATGGGCACCGGCCCCAAGGCATCGGTAAGCGATCAGGTGAAGGTGCATTACCATGGCTCCTTCGTGGATGGCGAGGTCTTCGACAGTTCCGTGGAGCGCGGCGAACCGGTGCAGATGCCCGTGAGCCAGTGGATCCCCGGTTTCGTGGAAGCCTTGCAGATGATGCCCGCAGGCAGCAAATGGAAGCTGGCCATCCCCAGCGAGCTCGCTTACGGCCCTTCCGGCAACGGTCGCATCCCCGCCAACAGCACACTGCTATTCGATCTCGAAGTGCTCGAAGTGGTGAAGAAGTAGGCTTCGATGCCTGCGCGAAGGGCGTGCGAGCTTCGGCTTGTACGCCCTTCGGCGTTCTACGGCGCTTCCGGCAGCGGCATCCAGTGCGATACCTCGGCGAAGAACTTGTTGCTCGTGCCCTCACCCAGCCAGAAATGGGGCGGGCCATCGTAGCCGGTGCGGCTCGCGTTCTTCAGGAAATAGTCGTGCATGAAACGCAGGATCACCACGGGCCGCGACTCGGTGGCGCCGGTCTTGCCGGGCAGATACACCTCGTTCTTCGGCAGGTGGCACAGGCAGCGCTGCCCATCGGCGGGGAGTTGCTCGTGTACGGGGATCCAGCGCGGCATCGCGGCCAAGGTAGGGGGCAGTTGTCGGTTGTCAGTGGTCAGTTGTCAGTCTCCTTGATGGGAAGCTCCATGCTTCAAGCTCGAAATTTCAAGCTTCAAGGTTTTTGCGCTTGAAGCTTTGAGCTTGAGCCTTGAAGCTTGGAGTTCTCATGCAGAAGCCACGGAGACAGGCATTCCCTGACAACTGACCACCGACAACTGACAACTATCCTACAACATCGGAACGCCCTCGCTCCCGACCAGTTCCAGCACATGGGCCATCGCACGGTCCACCTGTTTCCTGATCACCGGGTCGTGCATATCGAACATCTTATCCGCTTCCTTCTTCAGCATGAACTTCACCAGATCGATCGTCACGGGCAGGTTGGTGGCGGTGATGTTGCCACGACTGCTGTTGATCCATTGCCACAGCAGGCGGATGGACAGCAGGAGGGAGGAGCGGTCATGCACCCGTCCGCCTTGGATCACCCAGCCCTTGCCCTGCTCGCGCAACATCAGGGTGCGTAGGGCGGTGCGCAGGATGCCCTTCAGGCTGTCCACCGTGATGGGGCCTTCGGGGCTTTGCACGAGATCGTCCGGGGCGATGGCATCGGACCGTTCGTAGTTCATCTGGTGCGCCCGTGGCATGCTCTTGTTGAACTCCACCATGCTGGCGTTCACCATGTCCTCATGCACCACCAAGGTGCCGTCGTGTCCATCCACGGCCTCGCGCTCCTTGTCGGCCAGCATATCGAGGTATTCGGCCTTTACCTTGCTGTGGTCCAGCGCGGGCAGCACGAACGATGGTGCGCCCATGGCATGGCAGCCGCGCCGGTGGCAGATGCCGATGGTGCGCAGGCTCAGCGCGCGCAGGAATGGCGCGTTCAGCCCGATGGTCTCGCGGTCGGGGAGCACGGCTTGGTCGGCGCCGTGGAAGAGTGCGATGTGGTCCGCCGCATAGCCCTGTGGGTCCAGCGAAAGCCCGGCGCTGTGATGTTGCAGCTCGAAGAGGATCTCATCGGCCTCCAAGGCTCCGGCGATGGTATCGAGCATCACCGTACAGCGCACCGTTCCGCGCTCCACCTCGAGGTATTCCTCCATCTTCTCGATCATCCGCGCCCACAGCCGGGCTTCCAGATGGCCCTGCACATCGCGCAGGTAGAGGTACATGCCGCCTTGGCGCTCGATCACCGCATG
>JAHBUM010000286.1 GCA_019638075.1 Flavobacteriales bacterium
GCTGAAGGATATGTACAGGGCAACGGCGAGCCATGGTCAGCGCAGGCTGTGATCGAGAACTATGAAGCAGGAAAACTCCAGATCAGGGTCCGTGTCCATGCATTCCACTCGATAAGTGGGCTGGGACGAGCCAGAGAGTTCGTCTTCAAGTCGTGATATGGCCCCGCCGTACAATTCGGGAATTCAATTCCTGAATTGTGCCAGTCTGTGACAATGGGTTGATCGTCAGACCATCACTCCCTCACTGCCTTGATCCCCGGCAGCACCTTGCCTTCGAGGTACTCCAGCATCGCCCCGCCACCCGTGCTCACATAGCTGATCTTATCGGCCAGGCCGAACTGGTTCACCGCCGCCACACTATCACCACCGCCCACGAGCGAGAACGCTCCTTTGCTGGTCGCCTCGGCCACGGCTTGCGCAATGGCCACGGTGCCTTGCTGGAAGGGCTTCATCTCGAACACGCCCATGGGGCCGTTCCACAGCAGGGTCTTGCTGCGCAGCACGGCGGCGCGGAAGGCTTCGATGCTCTTGGGGCCGATGTCCAGCGCCATCCAGCCATCGGGCACGGCATCGGCGGCGCACTGGTCGGTGTTGGCGTTCTCGGCGAAGGCATCGGCCACCACGGCATCGGTGGGGATGTGCAGCTTCACCCCTTTCTCGGCCGCCTCCTTGATGATGCCGCGCGCGGTCTCCAGCAGGTCGTCCTCCACCAATGATGCGCCGGTCTGTCCGCCCTGCGCCTTCACGAAGGTGTTGGCCATGCCGCCACCGATGATCAGCTCGTCGCACTTGCCGATCAGGTTCTGCAACACCTCGATCTTGCTGCTCACCTTGCTGCCGCCCACGATGGCGGTCATGGGGCGTTGGGGCGAACCCAGCACCCTGCCCACGCTGTCGATCTCGGCCTGCATGAGGTGGCCGAAGAGCTTGTCGTTCGGGAAGAACTTCGCCACGATGGTGGTGCTGGCGTGTGCGCGGTGTGCCGTTCCGAAGGCGTCGTTCACGTAGACATCGCCCAACTCGCTCAGGCTTTTGCTGAACGCCTCATCGCCGCCTTCCTCTTCGGGATGGAAGCGGAGGTTCTCCAGCAGCAGCACTTCACCCGACTTCAGCGCAGCGGCTTTCGCTTTCGCATCCGGCCCCACGCAATCCGTGGCGAAGATCACCGGCTTGCCGAGCAGCTTGCTCAGGTGTTCGCCCACGGGCCTCAGGCTCATCGCGGGGTTCACCTTCCCTTTCGGGCGGCCGAGGTGGCTCATGAGGATCGCGCTGCCGCCGTCGTTCAGGATCTTCTGCACGGTGGGCACGATGGCGCGGGCGCGGGTATCGTCGGTGACGTTCCCATTGGCGTCCTGTGGTACGTTGAGATCTACGCGGACAAGGGCTTTCTTTCCGGCGAAGGAGTAGGTGTTCATGGTGAGCATGGCGGCGAAAATACCATGTGGGTATGTGACCATGTGGACATGTGCCCATTTGACCATGTGGGCATGAATGCGCGGGGGCGGCATTTCATGGTCACATGGCGCGTTGAGCCGCGCGTGGATCACATGGCCACATGAGCACATGGCCTTTCTTTGTACCATGCTCTTCTCCAAGGTCATCGGTCACGCGGCGCTGAAGGCGAAGCTCATCGGCAACATCCGCGAGGGGCGCGTGGCGCATGCGCAGTTGTTCATGGGGCCGCGTGGCAGCGGGAACCTGCCGATGGCGCTGGCCTATGCGCAATACCTGCTGTGTCAGGACCGCGATGCCGCCGATGCCTGCGGCAGGTGCCCATCGTGCCTGCAGATGCAGAAGCTGGAACACCCCGATGTACACTTGGAGTTCCCGATCTTCTTCACGGAGAAGGTGAAGGTGTGCGAGCCGTTCACCGCGCAATGGCGGCAGGCGGTACTGGCGGAGCCCTACCTCGACATCGAGCAGTGGCGCGACCAACTGGAGAGCGAGAACAAGCAACTGCGCATGGGCGTGGACATCGCGCAGGAGATCCAGCGGAAGTTGAGCCTGCGCTCGTTCATGGGTGGTTACAAGGTGATATTGCTGTGGCTTCCCGAGTTGATGGACACCGCCGCAGCGAACAAGCTGCTGAAAGTGCTGGAAGAGCCCGAGCCGAACACCGTGTTCCTGCTGGCGAGCGTGGATGCCGAACAACTGCTGGCCACCATCCTGAGCCGCGCCCAATTGGTAAAGGTGCCCGCGCTGCGCCCCACGGAACTGGCCGAGGCGCTGCGCGAACGGTTCACGGAACTTGGGTCGGAGGAATCCATGGCGATCGCCCTGCGCAGCGAAGGCGACCTGCTCGAAGCCGTGGACATGGCGAACAAGAACGAGGAGGAGCTCTTCGTCTTCTTCCGCGACTGGCTGCGCGCCTGCTACCGCCGCGAGGTGGGCGTGGCCGTGGAGTTCGGCGAAGCCTTCCAGAAGATGGGCCGCGAGAAGCAGAAATCGCTGATGCGTTATGGGCTGTACCTGATCCGCCAGTGCGCGCTGCAATGGCAGAACGTGCCCGAGCTGGTGCGCGTGCTGGGGCAGGAGCACGAGTTCGTGCAGAACTTCAGCAAACTGCTGAACGATGCGAACGCCGACGGCATCCGCCGCGAACTGGAGAACGCGCATTACCATGTGGAGCGCAACGCCAACCCGAAGATCCTCTTCAGCGACCTGAGCTATCGGATGATGGGGTTGCTGAGGACTGCTGCGTGATGCAGGGGCAGGCGCAAGGGCAGGGGCAAAGACCGGGTACATGCCCTTGCGCCTGCCCCTGCCTCTTGCGCCTGCTCCTATCTTCGCCCCATGGCGTGTGCAGGATGTAGCAGTACGGGACCGGATGGCAAACCCGCCGGATGCAAGAGCAACGGCTATTGCAGCACCAGCGGCTGCAACAAGCTGGGCGTGTTCGACTGGCTTGCCGGTGTGCCATTGCCGGGTGGCCAGCAGGCATTCGATGGGGTGGAGGTGCGTTTCAAGAACACGCGCAAGGGCTTCTTCCGCAACACCAGCGGCCTGCAACTGATGCCCGGCGATCTGGTGGCCGTGGATGCCGCTCCGGGCCACGACATCGGCATGGTAAGCCTGGCGGGCGAACTGGTGCGCGCCCAGATGGAGCGCAAGAAGGTGACCGGCGAGACCTACGAACTGCGGAAGGTGCTGCGCAAGGCCACGCAGGACGACATAGACCGCTGGCATGCGGCGCGGAAGCAGGAGGATGAGACCATGTTCGCCAGCCGCCGCATGGTGGCCGATGCGCGACTGGACATGAAGGTGACCGACGTGGAGTACCAAGGCGATGGCAC
>JAHBUM010000287.1 GCA_019638075.1 Flavobacteriales bacterium
GAAGGATGGTCGATCCGGCCTGCATGGTCGTCGGCGCTGCCAAGCTATGGGTGAATGCGCAGTTCGGGGGATAGTTGCGAGTGGGCCCAACTCGCCCCTTGCCAACTCGCCCCTCGAAAACTTGCCGCTCGCCCACTCGCAACTATCCTGCTCCCTCATGAACGACCACGACCGCTCCCCCGCAGCCACGCCCGTAGACCATGAACTGCCAGCTACGCCGTTCCTTTGCCTGCATGTCCCGTCTGCTCATCACGAACGCCAAAGCCCTGTGCGGCACCCATCCTGCGGAACTGCGCCGTGTGCCGGGCCGGTCCATGCGTTCGCTTCCCGCCATCGCCGATGCGTGGCTTACCGCCGAGAACGGGCGGATCACCGGCTTCGGCCCGATGGACACGTTCACCGGCATCGCGGACACGAGCGGCCTGCGGGTGATCGACGCCACCGGCCGCTACGTGCTGCCCGGCTGGTGCGATCCGCACACGCACACCGTACACGCTGCGCCGCGCGAGGAGGAGTTCGTGGACAAGATCAACGGCCTCAGCTATCAGGAGATCGCGGCGCGTGGCGGCGGCATCCTCAACAGCGCGGCCAAGCTGCGCGCCATGAGCGAGGATGAACTGTACACGAAGGCCGAGGCCCGCCTGCACACCATGATGCAGCAGGGCACCGTGGCCGTGGAGATCAAGAGCGGTTACGGCCTCAGCCTCGAAAGCGAACTGAAGATGCTGCGCGTGGCACGGCGGCTGAAGGAGGCGCTTCCGTTGCAGGTGAAGACCACCCTGCTCGCCGCGCACGCACTTCCGGCCGAGTTCAAGGATGATCGCGCAGCGTACATGAAGCTGATCCTGAACGAGCTGATCCCGCAGGTGGCCGCCGAAGGGCTGGCGGACTTCGTGGACGTGTTCTGCGAAACGAACTACTTCACCGTGGCGGAAATGGAGCAAGTCCTCGAAGCGGGCGCTGCGCACGGCCTGCCCGGCAAGGTGCATGTGAACCAGTTCACCAGCATCGGCGGCATACAGGCGGCGATCAAGCACAAGGCCCTCAGCGTGGATCATCTGGAGGTGATGACCGATGAGGATCTGGAGGCACTCGCCGCTACCCCGCTCGCCGACTCGCCGCTTCCTACGCTTCTCCCCTCCTGCTCCTTCTTCCTGCGCATCCCCTACGGCCCTGCGCGCGAACTGATGCTGCGCGACCTGCCCGTAGCCCTCGCCACGGACTTCAACCCCGGCACCACGCCCAGCGGCAACATGAACTTCGTGCTCTCGCTGGCCTGCATCCAAGCGCGCATGCTGCCGGAAGAGGCCATCAACGCCATGACCCTGAACAGCGCGGCGGCCATGCAGTTGGAGCATGAACTGGGCAGCATCGCCGTGGGCAAACGCGCCAGCCTCATCATCACCAAGGAGATACCTTCGCTCGCGTACCTTCCCTACGCCTTCGGCAACGATCATATCGACACCGTACTCATCGATGGAACACCCGTCCGGTCCGGAACAGCGGTCGCCTGAGCGCTTCCAACCCACCTACGTGCGCCCTCCGGGCTTGGAGTTCGCCATGGGGGCCGCCCTCTTCGGCATGGTGATCATGGCCTTCTTCCTGATCCAATCGTGGGTGTTCATCAGCGGTGTGTTGCGCCATTCGCCCGACCTGATGGCCGATGGTTTCTCCTTGAAACTCCTCTCCGACCCGCGCATGACCGAGCGCATGAACGACCTCGTCTTCAATGGCGACCTCGTGGCGCAGGAAGCGATCTGGAGCGGCACTATCTGCACCCTGCTGATCCTTCTCGCCGTGCGCCTGTGGAAGCGCGATCACGCAGGCAGCTTCCTCGGCCTGCGCGCCCCGCACTGGAAACAGCTCCTGCTGTGGCTGGGCGTGTTCATCGCACTGGGCTTGGTGATCGAACTGCTCGCACACCTGTCCCCGGTCTTCAGAACGGATTTCATGGAGAAGGTGATCAGTAGCACCACGAACATGGCCCTGCTGGTGCTCGGCGTGGGCATCATCGCGCCGCTGTTCGAGGAGTTCCTCCTTCGCGGATTGCTGTTCGGCTCCATCCGCCACATGTTCGATGAACATGCGACGGTCGCCCTGACCGCAGGCGTTTTCGCGGTGATGCACATGCAGTACGACCCCGCCGTGATGCTGCTGATCCTGCCCATGGGCATCGTGCTCGGCTATGCGCGGGCCCGCAGCGGATCCATCTGGGTGCCGGTACTGATCCATGCGCTGAACAACCTGCTCACCGTGGTGTGGCCCTGAGGGCCTTTCGCGGTGGCTCTGTCACGATGTCATTGGAGTCCGTCGGTCCATGGTAGGCAGAACGCAGCAGGCAGTTGGCAGCCAATACCTGCTGTCAACCGCCTACTGCTGATCGCCTGCTCTCTCCCCTGCACTCATCGGAACAGGCCAACTCCACCAAGGGTAAGCCACGGTCCTCGGGGCGGCCCTTTGGACCATGGCTGGCATCAACGGCTCACCACCAGACGCCTCACCTCTGTTCCTCCACCTCGCGAAACCCGCACGAAGTAGAGACCGGTCGGATGGTCCACCACGGAGATCACCGCTCCCATGCTTCCGTTGGCCGCTTCATGCACGGTGGCCGACACCACCCGGCCCACACCGTCGATCAGTTCCACCGTGGTCACCTCCTCAGCGATGGGCCATTCCAACGTCACCAGATCACCGGCGGGGTTCGGGTACATGTTGGTGATGAGCGCCGGGGCCTCGGTATCGGCCGGTGCGGGCTGCTCCTCCGGCATGCCTTCAGGCATGAAGGATGTGCCACCGATCTCCACTTGAAGGGTATAGCACCGCGTTGCATTGAACGCACCGCTCACGCCGGCCACGCGCACCGTATAGCCGGTGGACACCGTGGCATTGTTCAGCACGATCTCTTCGCTGCCCGTTCCCGACACATTGCTCGTGCCCACGATGGTGGCGCCCCGGTACAACGTGAGCGAATAGTTGGCCGGAAGGCCCGTGAGGCGCACCCGGATGTTGCGCGCGCTCGTGGTGTTCGCGAAGCGGAACCAATCCTGATCGTACCGGTTGCCGATGAGCGCGATGATGGAGGTGTTCACCGGTATGGTCCGTGCGTTGTTGCGCGCATTGTTCGGTTCGTAGTTATCGCTGCACGCCTGCGATGATGTCGAGAAACTGAACGCCGTGCCGTAATTGGAAGTTCCAGAGGCACACACGGCACGCACTTGGAACTGATAGGTGGTCGAAGCGCTCAGGCCCGTGAGCGAACGTGAGGTGCCTGTGAC
>JAHBUM010000288.1 GCA_019638075.1 Flavobacteriales bacterium
GTGGTGGTTCTTCGGCGTGAGCGAGCCGCTGGGCACACGCATGGTGAGCGGGCTGGCGCCCATGACGGTGAACTCATTGCTCATGCTGATCCCGTGGTGGCTGAAGCGCGTGACCCGGCGGATCGCGGGCGGCCACATCGCTGCCATCGCGTTCATCGCCTACTGGCTCGCGTTCGAGCGCCTGCACCACGGCTGGGATCTGCAATGGCCGTGGTTCTCCATCGGCAACGTGTTCGGCATGCAGCCGCATTGGATCCAGTGGTACGAGGTCACCGGCATGCTCGGTGGCAGCCTGTGGGTGCTGCTCGTGAGCTTCTTCCTTGATCGTGCGATCACCGCATGGCGGGTGGCGCGGCGTCCGGTGCTGGTCAATGCCTCCGTTGTGGCCGTTCTGCTGATCGTTCCGCCGTCGGCATCTCTCTGGCGCTTCAACACCATCCGCGCGAACGATGGGCCTGCCATCGAAGCCGTGGTGGTGCAGCCTTGCATCGACCCCTACACCGAGAAGTTCGGCGGCGTGGATCCGATGCGGCAGTTGGATCGCATGCTCGATCTGGCGGCGGGTGCGATGACCGACACCACTGCGCTGGTGGTGATGCCCGAGACCGCGTTGCAGGAAGGCGCCTACGTGGATATGAGCGGGGAGGAGCCGGTGTACCATGGCCTTTGGGAGAACGACATCGGCCGCGCGCGCAGCACCATCCGTCTGAAGCGCTTCCAAGCTGAACACCCGCGTGCCGCGCTGCTCACCGGCATGTCGGCGGACATGCTCTATCCGCGCGGCGAAGAGCCACCACCTTCGGCGAGACCCTTGTTCCGTGCGGAAGGTCTGCCTCCGGGCGAGCAACGCTGGTTCGAGTCGTACAACGCCGCGCTCTTCATGCCCGCGAAGGGTGCGGTGGAAGTGTACAACAAGTCGAAGCTCGTGGCCGGGGTGGAGCTGATGCCTTTTGAAAGCGTGCTGGGCTACTTGGGCGACTTCGCCGTGGACCTTGGCGGTGTGTCGGGCAGCCTTGGCAGGCAACAGGAGCGCGAAGTGCTCGTAGACCCTGCCAGTGGGATCAAAGTGGTGCCTGCGATCTGTTACGAATCCGTCTTCGGCGAGCACGTGGCCGCCCATGTGCGCAACGGCGGCAACCTCATCGCGGTGATCACCAACGATGCGTGGTGGGGCGATACACCCGGCTACCGCCAGCACCTCACGTTCTCCGTGATCCGCGCCATCGAGATGCGCCGCGATGTGGTGCGCTCGGCCAACACCGGCATCTCCTGCTTCGTGGATCGCAAGGGTGTCATTCATCAGCCCACGGCATGGTGGGTGCCCACGGCAGAACGGCGTATCGTACACCTCAGCGATGAACGGACCTTCTTCGTGCGCCACGGTGATATGATCGGGCGCGCGGCTGTGGCGCTGTCAGGTCTGACGATCGTCGTACTTCTCGTGCTGCGCTTCCGCAGGCGGGCAACCGCACTTCCGCGATGAACGCCCCCCACGACTGGATCCGCATCGCGCTGGGGCCGCTTCCCGGCCTTGACTGGTCCGTATTGCGGGCAGAGGACCATTTCCTCTACCGCCGCATCGCCGACAGCGACCGTGCCGTGCTGGCCGTGGGGCGAAGGGAAGCCGTTGCCGCGCCGCTGTTCAATGAGGACGGTTGCGCGCTGGGCTGGTTCTTCGGTGCGCTGCGTTACGAGTGGAAGGATGTGCTGTTCCATCGCCATGGCGTGGATGCCGATCACTGCGCATGGTGGGTGCCGCGCTTCGTGGTGGAGTGGCGGAGCGACGCGGTATCCCTGCATGTGCCCCCGGGCGACGAAGCCATGGCAAGGGCGTGGGTGCAACGGGCCTTCACCGGACACGAGGCCACAGCGGTTCCATCAGCACCGCTTGAATGGCACAAGCACTGTCCGCGTGAACGCTACATCGCCAGTGTACGGCACCTGCTCGCCCACATCCAGCGCGGCGACATCTACGAGGTGAACTACTGCACGGCCCGCAGCACCGTGGCCGGGGGCTTCGATCCGTTCGCCGCGTTCGGCACCCTGCTCCAACGCACCGCTGCACCGTTCGCCGCGTTCTTCAGGCAGGGACAGCAGTTCGCCTTATGCGCCAGTCCCGAACGCTTCCTTGCCTTCGATGGCAGGAGGGTGACCGGCCAACCGATGAAAGGCACCCGGCCGCGCCACACCGACGCGCGGCTGGACCGCAAGGCTGCGGAGGAGCTCGCCTCCGATGCGAAGGAACGCAGCGAGAACATCATGGCGCTGGATGTCATGCGTCACGATCTTTCCCGTATCGCGGCCAGCAGGTCGGTGCGCGTGGAGGAATTGTGCGCCGTGCGTTCCTATCCGCGCGTCCACCAGATGACAAGCACCGTGTCGGCCGTCCTGCGCGATGGTGTGACACCGATGGATGTGCTGCGTGCCACCTTCCCCATGGCCAGCATGACCGGTGCCCCGAAGCTCAGGGCGATGCAACTGATCGAAGAGGCCGAGGATGGCCCGCGCGGCCTCTTCAGCGGAAGCCTTGGCTTCTTCGCGCCCGATGGCACCGGTGACTTCAACGTGGTGATCCGCACGTTGCTGTTCGATGCGGATGCCGGGCGGCTCTCGCTCACCACCGGCAGCGCCATCACCGCGCTGTGCGATCCCGAAGCCGAGTACGAGGAATGCGAGGTGAAGGCGCGTTCCGTGATCGATGCCCTGTGCGATGCTTGATCGGGTGCGCGATACCATCCGCGAGCACGGCCTTGTTGCGTCCGGCGAAGCCTTGTGGGTGGCGGTGAGCGGCGGTGTGGACAGCATGGTGCTGCTGCATGTGCTGCGCGCGCTCGGCCATCCATGCCATGTGGCGCATGTGGATCACGGCCTGCGTGGGGTGGAGAGCGATGCGGACCGCGAACTCGTGCGCATGCACTGCGCGCAGCACGCGATCCCGTTCGTGGGGAAGCGCGTGTATGTCCGGGAGCGCGCGGAAGACACCGGCGAGAGCACACAAATGGCCGCCCGTGCGCTGCGGCTCGCGTGGTTCAACGAACTGGCCTCACAAGGCCCGCACAAGATCGCCACGGCGCACCATGCCGATGATGTCACCGAATCCTTCTTCCTCGGCCTGATCCAAGGCATGGGCGCGCTCGGCTGGGGCGGCATCCAAGCGCGCAGTGGAGCCATCATCCGCCCGTTGATCGGTGTGCGGCGGGAGGAGATCCTTGCTTATGCCGCAGCGCATGGCATCGTCTGGCGCGAGGATGCCAGCAATGCC
>JAHBUM010000289.1 GCA_019638075.1 Flavobacteriales bacterium
CCGAAGCGCAACCGTCCGCCCAAGCGGTGGAACACGGGCCTTGCGTCCTGCACCGGCGTGTACACATAGGCACCCATCTGCACGAAGAGCTCGCCACGCCCCAGCAGCAGCGCGTAGCCGCCGTGGATGCCGAGCTGCGTGGCGGCGCTGCGCGGGCGGTCCTTCAGCTCCTCATGTGCGATGGCCCATGCACCCTTGTTGAACACATCGACGCCTGCGGCCAGTGCGCTGCGCGGCGAAACGGCCCATTGCCGCTGCGCCACCAGCGAGAACACATTGTGGCGGCCACTGTACGGCTGGCCCGTTTCATGGATGCCACCAGCAATGAGCACCATGTTCTCGGCCCTACAGCGGGTGTTCACGAGGGTATCCATCGCTACCGCCGGAGCCTCCGCAGCACCAAGGCGGTACATGGCCCCCACGTGCAACGACAGGTAGTTGAGGCCAAGGTTGGGCAGCTTCACGGACCCATTGCTCCAATGATCGATGCCGAGGCCACCGAGCGCCATCCACCGGCCGCGCTCCAAGCGGAACTCCGCAGCGAGCTGGATGGCCGTGTTGATGTGGCTGCCGATAGCCAGCTGCTGGCGGTTGTGTTCAGGGTGATAGGGCCTGTCCACATAGCCGATGCCCCAGCCCGTGCGCAGGCCGATGGATGATCGCCGCCAACGGTGGAAGGGAAAATGAAGGTAGGGCACCGCACGCGCGGTGAAGCCGAGGCGCGTGGCACTGCCGAGGCCGCCCCCCTGCACCGCAACGCCGTACGAAGGGAAAAGGGAACGGTGGTGCCACGCACGGTCACCGCTCACGGTGCGCTCTGCGAAGAGCTCCAGCGCGGGTGCATGCTTCTCCACAAGGATCCATGAAGCGGGCCGGTGCGGCCAAAGGAAGCCGTAGTGCGCGTTGAGGCCGAGGCGCCACGGATGCTGCGCGGAGCAGGTCGTTACGATGAGTGCAAGGAGCAGGGGCCAACGGCGCATGGCAGAACGCAGCGATCAGCCCGCCGTAGCGGCGGCGGGGTAGCGAGCGTGGCCCCACTGCTTCATGTACAGGTCGTAGATCACCCCATCCGCAAGGCCCACCTTGGGCACGAACACCTCGTCGATCCCGGCATGTTCCATTACGCGCAGGAAGATGTCCGCTGCGGGTACGATCACGTCCGCACGGTCGGGACGGAGGCGCAGCAGCTTCACTCGATCCTCGAACGAATGGCTTGCAATGCGGTCGCGTTGTTCTTTGATGTCATGCCGTGAAAGCGGTTCACCAAAGGCATTGCCGTTCTCCTTGAAGATGCGGTTGATGTTGCCGCCGGTACCGATCGCCATCAACGAGCCGTGCTGCGCGCGGAGACCTTCGAGAAAGGCCTGCATCTCAGCCCATGCCTGGGGCTGCACCTTCCCTTTCAGCATGCGCACGGTGCCGATCTTGAAGCTTGCGCTCTTCACCCTCCTACCCTGCTCCAGCCACGTGAGCTCCGTGCTGCCGCCACCCACATCGATGTACAGGTAGCTGCGGTCCTTCAGCAGGTCTTGTGTCCAGAAGGTGTTCACGATGAGGTCAGCTTCCACACGACCACCGATCACTTCGATGTGGACACCGCTTTCCATCTCCACACGGGCAATGATCTCGGCACTGTTGCTGGCTTCGCGCATGGCACTGGTGGCACAGCAACGCAAATAGGGCACACCGTATACATCGGTTAGCAGACGGAATGCCTTCAGGCTCTTGATGAGGTAATCGCGTTTGGCCGCTCCGATGGAGCCGAAGTCGAACACATCCTCCCCCAACCGGATCGGCACACGCACCAGCGTCTGCTTCTTGATCACCGGATGGTCGTCGCGTTCGATCACTTCGCCCACGAGCAGGCGCACGGCGTTGGATCCGATGTCGATGGCAGCGTATGTGAGGTCGCGTGCGATGCTTTGCTTGGCTTAACGGGTGAAGACGATGCGGCGAAGGTATCGCCAGCATGCACATCGGGGGATGAGCCGTTGCCGGTCACGCCGCTACCTTCGGGCATCCCTTTCCGATCCGTGCGTCTGTTCCACATCCGCACCAGCGAAGAGCCTGCCCATGGAACACCTCTACCCCCTCTCCTTCCTGCTTCTCACCGCCATGCCCGCATCGGCCATCTCGGTCACGGGCCTCATGGTGCAGCATTCCGCTTGCGGAGCCCCCAATGGCGCCATCGAGATCCATGTGACCGGAGGGTCGCCCCCCTTCACCTTCCTTTGGAGCAACGGTGCCACGACAGGGAACATCAGCGGCCTGCTGCCCGGCAGCTATTCGGTTACCGTGACCGATGCCAACAACGAGGAGGCCACCGGGAACTGGACCATCGTTAATGGCCCCCTCGATGGCGGATCGTGGAGCGCACAGGACGGCCACGCGAGCTGCACCGGCTCCCTCGCCGGGCAGGTGCAGGTGATCGAATGGGGCATCAATGGAACGCCGCCGTACAGCTATGATCCGCCGCCCGACGGCTTCGATCCGCAAGGCGATCCGTATTTCGTGTTCCAGTCCATGCTGCCCGGCTCCGAGGTGCAGATCATGGTGACCGATGCCAACGGATGCACGGGAACATTGACCGAGTACATCGTGGCCCCGCAGCTCAATGGCGGGCCCATCATGCAGGTCATCAACATACAAGGTTCGTGCTCCAACGGCGCGGGCGGCGCGGCCACCATCACCAACGTGAACGACGGATCGTTCTGGACCGGGCCCGACTGGATGCTGCTGGACGCGGACAACAATTACGTGATGGGAAGCAACGGCGCGGCGAACACCATGCCCTTCACCGGACTGGCACCGGGCGACTACGTTTTCGTGCGTGACTGGGATCCGATGGGCTGGTACATGGCATGGCCGTGCGATGGGAACCCATACGATCGCATCGGCTTCACCATTCCCGATCTCGGCACCGTTTGCGGGCAGTTGAACGGCAGGGTGTTCATCGACAGCGATCAGGACTGCGCACAGGATGCCGGTGAAGCGGGCGTGCCCTATCAGGTGCTGGAGATCCTGCCCGGCCCCGTACACACCATCACCGGAAGCGATGGCCGTTACGCGATAGACCTGCCGGATGGCGCCTACACGCTGGGCCAGACCGATCCCACATTGGTGCAGCTCTGCCCGGCCAGCACGCCGGTGCCGTTCACGATCGCGACGAACCCGGTGACGATCGATCTGGCCGACAGCAGCACCGTGCCGCTGGACCTCGCGGTGGAACTGGCATCGAACGCG
>JAHBUM010000029.1 GCA_019638075.1 Flavobacteriales bacterium
CCATTTCGGGTTCGCCCTACTTCGATGCCAGCACCATCTACCGCAACCAGAACCCCGCCTTCGTGGACGTGCCCGGCCGCAACCTGCACATCGGGGAGAATTCTTTTGCGCGGGGAAGAGCGCATCCGACGTTCATACTTCCTCAATTCTCGCCTTGGGATATGGATAACGCGCAACGCCCGAACCGATACGGGGAATGGGACTTGGGCTGCTACCAGTACGCTGATTGAACACAGCGACAGGGGCAGGACGACGCCCTACCCCTCCTGTGCCTGCTACTCCAACTCCAACAGGAACCTGAGCGTATCCACCCCATCGGCATAGTCCGCCAAGCCGGGCTGTTGCGCGGTGCCGAAGGGCAGGTAGCTATGGCCCACCACGCACTGGATGCCATCCGCAGCCTCCTTCAACGCGGCTTCCACCTGCGCACGATCCGTGTACCGCTCGTAGTACACGGCCGATACCGGGCTGGCCAGCGCCGCATCCTCCTTCAGCAGCGCGAACCCGTTCTCAAGGAACTTCACGCCATCCAGCAGCCACAGCGCCCGGATGTAGTCGTAGTTGTTGCCGTACTTGTTGTGGTGTACGATGTCGTTCCACGGGTATACGGCTTGGAAATAGCGGTCAAGGTCGAAATCCGCAGGCACGTACAGCTTCGCCACGTTGCGGCAGCCAAGGCCGAAGTAGCGGAAGATGTCCTCGCCCAGCGCGGCCAGCTCTTCGGGTGTTTCCGTGCCATCCAACACCGCCACGCTCACCCGGCTCTTGCGCACGATGCGCGGCAGGTGGCCGAAGTAGTGCTCGAAATAGCGCGCGGTGTTGTTGCTGCCCGTGGCGATGACGGCATCCACCGCGCCCAGCTTATCGTTCAGCAGGGCGATCCGCTCCGCCGTGCCGGGCAGGAACTTGTCCAGCACCCCCACGAGCGCCGGAACAAGGGCCTGATCCTGCGAGGAGCATTTCACCTTGGCCGCATGGCCGCTGAGCCACACGCACAGCACATCGTGCAGGCCCACCAAGGGGATGTTGCCCGCCAGCACAAGGCCGATGGTGCGTTCCACCGGGCGCGGCGGCTCCAATGCCGGATAGGCCGCAAGCCAGCGGTCCAGCGCGGCGGGTTCCAGTGCCTGCGCCCATGCGGCGAAGGCATGCCGCACGTTGGCTTCGGTGAACCAGCCGTTCGCCAGATGCGCGCGGCGCACCGTGCCGTCCAACTGGGCGTACTCCGCCTCGGCCAGTCCGCAGCCATGCCCCGGCCATGGCACCTCCTGCCCCACCAGCGCCATCACCCGGCCCA
Organism: Flavobacteriales bacterium; assembly: GCA_019638075.1. GTDB lineage: Bacteria > Bacteroidota > Bacteroidia > Flavobacteriales_F > PHOS-HE28 > PHOS-HE28. The sequence goes on from JAHBUM010000029.1 coordinate 1,298, forward strand.
GTTGCGCCAGCGCGGCTTTGCGTTGTGCCGGTGTACTGTGCTGTATGGCGTGGTCCATGCGGGCTTCGGGGGGCGCCTATCTTTGCGGCCGTTCGCGCCGGGGCCTTCCCTGCGCGGCCGCAAAAGTAGACCGCACCGCCATGGCGATCATGATCACCGACGAATGCATCAATTGTGGTGCATGCGAGCCCGAATGCCCCAATAACGCCATCTACGAAGGCGGGGCCGAATGGCGCCTCTCCGACGGCACCTCGTTGAAGGGCGCCCAGACCACGCCCATGGGCAACACCTACGAGGCCGAAGCCGCCAACACGCCCAAGGCGATGGACACCTACTACATCGTGACGGACAAATGCACCGAATGCACCGGCTTCCACGATGAGCCGCAGTGCGCCGCCGTATGCCCCGTGGACTGCTGTGTGGACGACCCCGACTTCCGCGAGACCAAGGAGCAGTTGATGGCGAAGAAGGAATTCATGCACCTCTGAAAAGCCATTTCTAATTGCTGATCGGCCCACCGGCCACGATGGAGCGTTGGGCCGATCAGCGACCAGCAATTAGAGATCACATAATTCGAGGGTGATGGCGATCGTTCCTGAACCGATGCGGTCCGTGAGATACCTACACATCCTGCTCGGCATCCTGATCGGCGCTTCGGTATATGCACAGGATGATGCCCAAGCCCGCATCGCCGCCAACCTGAAGCGGTTGCCCAACACCACCGACCTGCTTCAGGACAGCCTCAACCTCGCCATCAAGGCCGACCTGCGCACCTTGCTGGACCGCGAGGGCGCCCTCACCGCCGCGTATACCGAGCTGCCCATGACCCGCGTGGATGCGCCCGATGGTGCCTTCCGCCTCTTCACGTGGAACCTGCCCCGCAACGATGGCCGCCACGAGTTCGAGGGCTTCCTGCTGGCCCGCACCGCAAAGGGACAGGCGCTCTACGAACTGCGCGACATGACCGCGAAGATCACCGCGCCCGAGGTGCCCGAACTGGGGCCCGACCGCTGGTACGGTGCGCTGTACTACGAGGTGATCCCCGTGCAAAAGGGCGGGCAGACCTACTACACCCTGCTCGGCTGGAAGGGCCACAGCAAGGCCGAGACCCGCAAGGTGATCGAGGTGCTCAGCTTCAAGGGCGGAAAGCCACGTTTCGGTGCGCCGCTCTTCGGCAAGGGAAAGCTGAAAGCGATGCGACGCGTCTTCGGCTATGCCTTCAACGTGACCATGACGCTGCGCTACGATCCCGCGCTGGAAGCCATCATCATGGACCACCTCTCCCCCCTGCGCCCCGACCTGAAGGATCAATGGGCCTTCTACGGGCCGGACATGACGCACGACGGCTATTTCTGGCACAAGGGCGAATGGTGGTTCGGCCCGGAGATAGACCTGCGGGCGCCGGATAGCGTGAGGCCGGGTAGGGAGAGGCGCTGAGAAGGAGCCGGCGCTTCGGCGGCCGAGGTTTGAAAAGTGTGAGGTTGGAAGTGAGGGCTTGTCTTGAAGTGCACCTCCCACATCACCCCTCACACCTTCGGTTTACGCGTATCTTCGAGCGAACACCCCTTACCGATGACCGCTTGGCACGACCACATCACGTCCGATCCCAAGATCATGCTTGGCAAGCCATGCTTCAAAGGGACACGGGTACCCGTTGATCTGGTACTGGAAAAACTTGCCCACGGCGAGCAGACCAAGGACATCCTCGCCGGCTATCCCCACCTGACCGAGGAGAGCATCCGGGCCGCCCTCCTGTTCACGGTGGACTCGGTGCGCAACGACATCACCTACGCCGACTGACCGGCATGCGCCTCGTCGCGGACGAATCGGCCTTTGGTACGGGCCGGGCATGCAGTGTACGACATCAGTGTGGAACATCAGGGCGCAAGCGATGATGAAGTGTTGTGCATCGCACATGAACGGGGTGACCTGCTGCTGACCAACGACAAGGATTTCGGCGACCTCGTCTTTCTACGCGCCTCATCGCACCAAGGCGTCATCCTCATGCGGCTCCATGGCATGAGGCCCGCCGAGCGCATCGCCCGCATGGTGATGGCGATCGGACTGCACGAAGCGGAATTCCACAATGCGTTCACCACGGCCCGCCAACGGTCCATCCGCATCCGGCCGCGGAGTTGAACCTTAGCCGGGTATTCAGACCTGCGCAGATCTAAAAAAGAAATGAAAAGCCCCCTGATCATCGCGCTGGTCGGAGTCCTGTTATCCACTGTGTTCGTGATAGCGTTCACACGAGGGATCCCCCCTCTTCTCCTCATGGGCGCGAGCATCATTGGAGTTGTTCATCTGGCTTGGGTCATTCTTGTCCGCAGAAGTGGGCGACTGCTTGCAATAGCGGCTCTGCTGTTCTGCCTGAGCTTCTTCTACATGGGATCAGGAACAGAGCCGATGGTCCCTCAAGCAGCCCCACGAACGGCAATAGGGGTTCCACCACAAGTCACCAAGTTGGCATTTACCGTTCTCTCGATCATCCCTTGGATCACCATGATGGCCGTTCTGCCTTCTTGGCGCAGAGGTAAGAAAGGAGCTAAGCCCACACAGGATATACGCTGATCACGGGGCCCACGAACCGCAGGATGTTCACCGAACAGCATGCGGCACTCGACCTTCGGACCGTGGACGTGTACTTTTGCCGCGCCGATCTCACCGGCACCACACCTTAAATGAGCACAGCCACGAACGTGAAGGTCCACAACTTCAGCGCAGGTCCCTGCATCCTCCCGCAGGAGGTGTTGCGCAAGGCCGCCGAGTCCATCATCGAATTCGAGGGCACCGGCCTCTCCATCATCGAGATGAGCCACCGCAGCAAGCCCTTCGAGGGCGTGATGGCGAAGGCGCAGGGCTTGGTGAAGGAATTGCTGGGCGCGCCGGACCACTATCAGGTGGTGTTCCTCGGTGGCGGCGCCAGCATGGGCTTCCACATGATCCCGCAGAACTACATGAAGGTGGGCGGGAAGGCCGCCTACGCCAACACCGGCGAATGGGCCAGCCGCGCCATCAAGGAGAGCAAATTGGCCGGTGACACCGTGGTGGTGGCCAGCAGCGAGGACAGGAACTTCAGCTACATCCCCAAGGGCTTCACGATCCCTGCGGACGCCGACTACTTCCACTTCACCAGCAACAACACCATCTTCGGCACGCAGTACAAGCAGTTCCCCGCCAGCCCGGTGCCGCTGATCTGCGACATGAGCAGCGACATCTTCAGCCGCCCGGTGAAGGTGAGCGACTTCGCACTGATCTACGGCGGCGCGCAGAAGAACATGGGGCCCGCCGGTGCCACGATGTACCTCTTCGACAACGCCTACCTGGGCAAGACCGGCCGCAAGCTGAGCCCGATGATGGACCTGAAGAACCATGCCGACAAGGAGAGCATGTACAACACGCCGCCGGTGTATGCCGTGTACGTGAGCATGCTCACCATGCAATGGATGAAGGATCAGGGCGGCGTGGTGGAGATGGAGCGCCGCAACGCCGCCAAGGCCGGCCTGCTCTACAACGCCATCGACCGCCTGCCCATCTTCAAAGGCACCACCGCCGTGGAGGACCGCAGCGTGATGAACGCCACCTTCGTGCTGACCGATGCCGCGCTGGAACCGGCCTTCGACGCGCTGTGGAAGGAGGCGGGCATCAGCGGCATCCGGGGCCACCGCAGCGTGGGCGGCTACCGCGCCAGCATGTACAACGCGCTCCCCTTGGAAAGCGTGCAGGCGCTGGTGGACGTGATGGAGGAATTCGCCAGGAAGAACGGATGATGGAACTCAGGGGTGTGAGGGTGAAAGAGTGCATGGGTGCGGGAGTGATCCCGCCCTCGCACTCTTTCATCCTTGCACTCTAAATAGCTTGACCAGAACAGAATGCGCGTACACACCAACGACGGGATCTCCGCACAGGCCAAGGAAAGTCTGGCCGCAGAAGGATTCAAGGTGACCACGGACCATGTTCCGCAGGACCAACTGACCGCCTACATCAACAAGGAGAACATCGAGGTGCTCCTGGTCCGCAGCGCCACCAAGGTGCGCCGGGAGCTGATCGATGCCTGCCCTTCGCTGAAGTTGATCGGCCGGGGCGGTGTGGGCTTGGACAACATCGACGTGGCCTACGCCAAGGACAAGGGCATCCCGGTGATCAACACACCGGCATCTTCCAGCATCAGCGTGGCCGAACTGGTGATGGCGCACCTCTTCAGCCTGATGCGCAACCTGCACAAGGCCAACCGCCGCATGCCTGCGGAGGGGCGCACGAAGTTCAAGGAGCTGAAGAAGGAGTACGAAAAAGGCTTCGAGCTGCGCGGCAAGACATTGGGCGTGATCGGCTTCGGGCGCATAGGGCAGTGGACAGCGCGCTATGCGCTCGGCTGCGGCATGCGCGTGATCTACCACGACAGCTTGGTGACCATCGAGGCGATAGAAATGGAGATCGGCGGGCAGGCCGTGCGTGTGCCCGTGAAGATGGTATCCATGCCCGAGCTGCTGAAACAGGCCGATGCCATCAGCCTGCACGTGCCCGCCCAGAAGAGCGGCGCGCCCCTGCTGGGCGCCGCCGAGCTGGCCGCCGTGAAACCCGGCGTGGTGATCGTGAACACCGCGCGCGGAGGCAGCGTGGATGAAGATGCCCTGTTAAAGGCGTTGAAGGACGGCCGTATTCGCGGGGCCGCGCTCGACGTGTTCGTGGGCGAGCCCGAGCCACGCGAGGATGTGCTGGCCGAGCCCGGCCTGAGCCTCTCACCGCACATCGGTGCCGCCACGGCCGAAGCACAGGGCCGCGTGGGTGATGAGCTCGCCGAGCAGATCATCTCCTGGCGCTCCACCGTGGACGTGGGCTGATGGTCCGCATACGCCCCTTCCGCGCATGGCGCCCCACGGTGGACAAGGCCCACCTCGTGGGTTCGCGCTCCTACGTGTCGTACACCGATGAGCAGCTGCACGAGAAGCTGATCGGCAACCCCTACTCGTTCCTGCACGTGATCCACCCGGACCACGGCAACAACGCGCACCTGAGCCGCGACGAGCGCTTCGGCAACGTGCGCCGCAAATGGAACGAGGTGGTGGGCGAAGGCTGGTTCGAGCGCGACGAGCGGCCGTGCATCTACCTGTACGAGCAAAGCCGCAAGGGGCTGCTATCGCGCGGCATCATCGCGGCGGTGTCCGTGGGCGATTATCGCAGCGGGAAGGTGAAGGTGCACGAGCACACGTTGCAGGCCCGCGAGGAACTGTTCAAGGATTATCTGAACGTCACCGGCATCAACGCCGAGCCCGTGCTGCTGGCCGCGCCGGAAGGCAACGGCTTGGAGGCGCTGGTGGGTGCCGCATGGAACGCGCGCCCCGATTACGATTTCAGCACCACCGACCGCGTGCGCCATCGCCTGTGGGCGGTGTGCGACCCTGCGGTGATCGAAGCCGTGAGCGAACGGTTCCAAGGGATCGACGCGCTGTACATCGCCGATGGGCACCACCGCATGGCAAGCAGCGCACGACTGGCAGAGAGCACCGGAGCCACGGGCGATGCCCCGAAAGGGTGGTGCCTCGCCTTCGTGGTGCCGCAGGAACACCTGCACATCCACAACTTCGACCGGGCCGTAACGAACCTGAGCGGCATGGATACCGAGAGGTTCATCCATGCGCTGCGCGAAGTGGGGCCGCTGAAAGCCACGGATGCCAACACCATTCCCGAACACGGCACGGTACACGTATGCACACCGAAAGGCTGGTTCAACCTGACGCTGCCTGCGCCCGCCCCCGATGCCGATGCAGCAGCCCGGCTCGATGCCTCGGTATTGAGCGATGCGGTGCTCGCCCCCGTGCTGGGCATCCACGACCTTCGCACCGATCCACAGGTGAAGTTCATCCCCGGCACGGCCGGTGTGGCGGAACTGGAGCGCATGGTGAAGAGCGGTGAAGCAGCGGCGGCGTTCCACCTGCGGCCGGTGAGCTTCGCGGAACTGAAGGCCGTGGCCGACACCGGTGGCTGCATGCCGCCGAAGAGCACCTACATCGAACCGAAGCTGCGCAGCGGGGTAACCGTGTACAGCTTGGAAGACCATTGAACATGGCCGCGCTGGATCGATCGGCCCTCGCGGAACGCTACCACACGGTGAAGGCTTCCCTGCCGCCCCATGTGACGCTGGTGGCCGTGAGCAAGACCCGCACCGTGGCCGAGATCCAAGCCCTGTACGACCTTGGGCACCGCGCCTTCGGCGAGAACTATCCGCAGGAGCTACGCGAGAAGCAGCCGCTATTGCCTGCCGACATCGAGTGGCACTTCATCGGGCACCTGCAACGCAGCAACGTGAAGTACATCGCGCCGTTCGCGCACCTCGTGCATGGGGTGGATGGCGTGAAGTTGATGGATGAACTGGACAAGCGCGCGGGGCAGCACCAGCGTGTGCAGGACGTACTGCTTCAAGTACACATCGCCCAAGAGGAAACGAAGCACGGCTTCACCCCCGAAGAGGTGGGCGCACTGCTGGAACGACCGTGGCGCTGGGGCAACCTCCGCCTGCGCGGGCTGATGGGCATGGCGACGAACACCAGTAATGAGCAACTGGTACAGGCCGAGTTCGAGGGGCTTGGCGAACTCTTCAGACGCTCGAAGCCGCATGCCGGCGCAGCCTTCGATACCTTGAGCATGGGCATGAGCGGCGATGCCCCGCTGGCGATCGCCGCAGGCAGCAACCTCGTCCGCATCGGCACGGCCATCTTCGGCGAGCGGCATTAGGCCTCTTTCGTAACCTGCCCGTCCGGCAGGCGGGTTCGTCCGCCAAGGCGGGCTCTCCCTTTTGAACCACCGAGGCCCGCTGAAGCACCGATCGACCGGTCGATCCGGGCAACCAATGCCCACGGCTGCGTCTGATCTTCATACTTTCGAGGCACCGAAGACATGATCCGGCCGATCCTCCTCACCATCGCCTTGGCGCTTTCCTGTTCCGCATTCACCCAGCGGAACTTGGAGATCGGCCTGTCATCGGGTGTCACCCACTACTACGGCGACCTCGGCAACATCGACGGCCCCATCCAGTGGAACAGCGCACGCCCCGGCATGCAGGTCACGTTCCGCGACTTCCTGAACAACAAGAAGCGGTACATCACGCGCTCGCTCACCACCGAGGCGCGGGTCAGTTGGTTCCGCATCGGCTACGACGAGACCGCGCCCATGCGGAACATGCCCACGACGGAGCTGAAGAACTACAAGCGCGGCCTGAGCTTCCGCAACGACCTGATCGGCGCGTCGGGCCACTTGGTGCTCAATGCCTACCGCGAGCCCTACACGCCGCTCTTCCAGCAGCGCTTCTTCATGTTCTTCCACATCGGCTTGGGCGTGTACCATGGCCGCCCGAAGGCCGACCTGTTCCGTGGTGACATCGACCCGGCCAACCGCTACTACTTCTGGGAGGACGGCACCACCCGCGATGCTCCGCGCGGAACGCCCGGTGCCAATGTGATCGAGCGGGATGGCAAGTACGAGACCGACCTCGGCAGCTGGCTCACCGAGACACGCCCCGGCGATGGCGAGAACATGAAGCCCCGGCAATACAAGGCTTGGCACATGGCCGTTCCCATGGGCGCAGGGCTGCGCTACATGCTCACCAAGCAGCTCAGCGTGGGCGTGGAATACTGCTTCCTGATGTTCATGACCGACGAACTGGACGACGTGAGCAACATGTACACCACCTTCGACCAGATCGACCGGATGTACGGCACCGAGCGGGAGCGCACCTTGGCACGCTACATCAGCGACCCCACCGGCTGGGGTACGGTGGGCGATAACGACGACTTCAGGACCAGCCGCCGTGGCAACCCCGGCCTGCTGGATTCCTTCAGCTACCTGAGCGTGGAGGTCTCCTACAAGTTCAAGCGGCGACCGGGAAGACGGACGTACATGAGGTTGTAGGTCAGTTGTCAGTGGTCGGTTGTCAGGAATGCCTGCTTCCGTGGCTTCTACATGGGATGAGCCGGAAGCCCACCAAGCTTCAAGTTCCAAGGCTCAAGTTCAAAGCTCAAAAGCTCCTTGGCGCTTGAAGCTTTGAGCTTTTCAACTTTCCCGCCCAGCAGCCATGCGGCCTCGCTCCGCTGAAGCTACGCGGAGGCGCAGCAGGCAGCGTCCACCAAGGAGACTAACAACCGACCACTGACAACTGACACCGAACGCCACATGCCATGGTAACTTCGTGCCCCTATCACACAGGCACATGGCTGGCTCAGGTAATTCGGCACAGGCGAAACGGATGGACCTTGCCTTCGCATCCTTGTTGAGCAAGGATGACGAGGAGGCCCTCGCCGCCATCACGCGCATCGGAAAGGAAGGCGACGCCCGGGCGATCCGTCCGCTGCTCGCGGCGCTGGCGAACACCGGTTCGGCCGCCGTGCGCCAGCGGATCACCACGATGCTGTTCGAGGTGAAAGCCCAAAAAGCAGATGAGGCCCTGCTGGCCGCGCTGGAGGATCCCGAGCTGAGGGAAGTGCGCAGTATCGCGCTGAGCACGTTCTGGAACGCGGGTATCGACGTGCGCGATCATCTGAGCACGTTCGTGGACATCGCGCTGAACGGCACGGCTGCGGAATGCCTCGAATGCCTCACCGTGATCGAGAATCAGGAGATCTGGCCCGAAAAGGAAGCACGGCTGGCCCTTAAGCGCGTGGAAAAAGCGGCGGCCGCCGAAAGCGATCCGTACAAGGGATCCATCCTGAACAGCCTCGTTGAAGCACTGCGCTACCGGCTCGGTGTGGATGAGGCCGGGTAGGCGCGGCCGGTGATCCGCAAGGGAAAGCAGAGCCTCAGAACCTGTTTGCAAATGGGGCCGGGAGAAGAAGTGAATGAGGTAAGGCAGGAGCAGAACAAAAGAAGCAATGGGAGCAATGGAGGAATGAAGCAAAGGTGCCTCCGAAGAACGCCCGTGCTATGCTTGATAAGCTTGCTGGTACCTCCCTTTGCTCCATTCCTCCATTGCTCCATTTGTCCTATCCCTGCCCTTCCCCTCCTTTTGCAAACAGGTTCTCAGCCCACCACCTCCCACACCTCCACCCCACCCTTCACCACCTTGAACAGCGGGTGTACTTCCAGCGCGGCCAACCTCCTCACCACCTTGTAGCGCACGGGATCGCGCGCTTTCAATTTGTTCAGCAGGTGCGTGGTCTCGTAGGCCAGTTGGCCGTCGGTCACGGGCAGCGGCGGGTGCTTGGCGGCGGCATCGAACTTCGCTGGATCGAAGTTGTAGCCCCGCGCGGTGGCCTCGGCATGCACCACGGCGAGGTAGGCGTTGATGGCCGCGAGCGGGTCCTGCGCCTGTTTGAAGCGCGTGAGTTGCGGGTGCATGGTATAGCCCTTGGTGCGGCCCTCCAGCACGTGCTTCGCCAGCAGCGTTTCACGCCAGAGCGCCACAAGGCCCTTGGCATCGAGATGCTGCGGATGGAGGGACCAGATGCGCATGGGGCGAAGATGAGCGCCTGAAGATGAGGAACAGTTCACGATCATTCTCCAAGGTCACCGTTCGTTGCGGCGCTTATCTTGTCCTTCCACCATGGACGAAAAAACCGGCAAGACCGCAGTGCGCCTGGAGCACTTGGTGCATGATGCCAAGCGGTGCATCGGCATTGCCTTTCCGTACGACACCAAGCTGATCACCGCTGCCAAGGCCGCTGGTGCCCGGTGGAGCGCATTGCACAAGCGCTGGTACACGCCCAACACGCCAGAGCACCTGCGGGCCATCTTCCAGGCGTTCAAAGGCGTGGCGTGGGTGGACAGCACGGCATTGTTCGCTAAAGCCCCGGCCGCCAAGCCGCCTGCGGCGTTGCGCACCCCCGCGCCGGAAAGGGACAGCGGCACCGCGCCGCCCGCACCCGCCGCAGGGCGCATTCCACCCCCGGCGTTGAGCACCGTGCAGCAGGCCGCCTTGGACGCCATGCAACGCAAACTGGAGATCGCGCGGTACAGCCCGCGCACCATCAGCGTGTACCTGAGCGCCACGCGGCAACTCTTCCTGCGCTTCCCGGACAAGCACCCCAACGACATCCGCACCGGGGACATCGAGACGTTCCAGCACGAACTGGCCACCGAACGGAACGTGAGCAACAGCTACCTGAACCAGATGGTGAACGCCGTGCGCTACTACTACAAGGACGTGCTGGGCGACGCCAAGCGGGTCACCTTCATCGAGCGGCCACGGAAAGAGACCAAACTGCCGCTGGTGTTGAGCAAGGCGGAGGTCGCCGCCCTGCTGAAAGCCCCGGACAACCTGAAGCACCGCGCCATGCTCGCCCTCGCCTACTCGGGCGGACTGCGCGTGAGCGAGGTGCTGGCCCTGCACCCGCAGGACGTGCTCTTCGACCGGGGACTGCTGCGCATCCGAGGAGGCAAGGGCAACAAGGACAGGACCACCCTGCTGGGGCGCAGCACGGCCGAACTGCTGCGCAACTACATGGAGCACTACCGCCCCACGGATCACCTCTTCGCCGGGCAGGACGGCGGGGCATACAGCGCCCGCAGCCTACAAAAGGTGCTTGAGGCCGCACTGGCCAAGGCTGGCATTGCCAAACCCGCCACCATGCATACATTGCGGCATTCCTTCGCCACCCACCTGCTGGAGCAAGGAACGGACCTGCGGTACATTCAAGCACTCCTCGGCCATGCCAGCAGCAAGACCACCGAGATATACACGCACGTCAGCACCCGCTACCTACAAGGCATCATCAACCCCATGGATGCGCTGGATGGAGTTTGACTATTTTTCTGGCAACTCCTTCGCAAAACTCGCCATACGCGGAAATAAAGCGAAGATCAACGCCCTCGCCTACTCCTTCGGATAAACGAAGATCTTCGTCAACCCAACGTTAGCAGTAATGGTAGGACGACCCAACCGACATCAATAGACAATGCAGAAAACGACATTTAAAATATCAAAAATGGACTGCCCATCCGAAGAACAAATGATACGGATGAAACTTGCCGACTTTACAAATATGGCTCTATTGAATTTCGAGTGGGTTGAACGGCTGGCCTTCGGTTGATTTGGGGTGCAGAACAAACGCGAGGGCATGACGAACGAATTGTTTGAAGCGGCCATAGGGCTGTCTGAGCCGTGGTATGTGAGTGCGGTGCGCTTCGATGCGCAAGAGCGGCAGTTGACGATAGAAGTGGACTTCCGGATCGGGAGCCGTTTCGGGCATTCGGAAGCTGCCGGAGAGCACCCTGTACATGATACACAGTTGAAGCGGTACCGTCATTTGAACTTCTTCCAGCATGAGTGCTACTTGGAAGTTCGGGTGCCACGTGTGAAGCTCCCGGACGGGAAGGTGAGACTGGTGGAACCCGCGTGGGAGGGCCGTTTGAAGGGGTTCACGCTGCTGTTCGAGGCGCTGGTGATGGCATTGTGCCGGGAGATGAGCTTCGCCGCGGTGGCACGCATCGTGGAAGAGACGCCCCACCGGATCATGGCCCTGTGCGGCCGGTACGTGGATGAGGCCGTGGAGCGGACCGACCTGAGCGGGGTGGAACAGGTGGCGGTCGATGAGACCTCGAAGGCCAAGGGGCACCAGTACGTATCCATCGCAGCCGATGCCAAGGAGCGGAAGGTGGTGGCCGTGACCGAAGGCAAGGATGCTGAAGCCGTCGACCGGCTGGCCAAGGAGCTTGCTGCGCACGGATGCGACCTGCAGAACATCAAGGGCGTGTCGATAGACATGTCACCAGCGTTCATCAAAGGAGTTGCCAAGCACTTCCCACAGGCGGAGGTCACCTTCGACAAGTTCCATGTGATCGCGCATGCGGGCAAGGCCGTGGATGACACCCGTCGGCAGGAGCAGCGGCGTGATCCGGCGTTGAAGGGCCTGCGTTGGTCCCTGCTCAAGGACCGGAGCAAACTGGATCGGGCGGCCCGCTCGGAGCTGGATGCGCTCATCGCACAAGCCACCACCAAACGCACGGCCCGCGCATGGCTGTACAAGGAGCAGTTGCGCGAGATACTCGACCGCAAGCAGCCGAACGTGGTTCGGGCCATGCTGCTCCACTGGTGCAGCTGCGTGATGCGATCGAAGGTGGATCCCATGAAGAAGGTGGCCGAAATGATCCGCCGCCACTTGGATGGCATCGTGGCGTGGTCCCGGTCACGCATGACCAATGGGTTCCTCGAAGCGATCAACGGCCTGTTCCAGTCCGCCAAGCGAAAGGCACGAGGCTATACCCGGTTCAGCACCATCCGCATGGTCATCTTCCTGATCGCGGGCAGGCTCGACTTCTCCACGGTCAACCCGCACGTTCAGCAACCCACTTGAAATTCAAGAGAGGCAATTTTCTGATCGCTCGATCAGTAGCAATACCTCCCCTCCGCGATCATCTTCTTCGCCACCACCTTCCGCAGCTCCGCGGTATTGATGTTCGTGTTCTTCGCGAAGCGCTTCGCACCCATCAGCATCGCCTGCCGCTCATCGCCCTCGGCGAAATTGTTCACGGCCTCCTTCGCCCACTTGTGGATGCGGTCGGCGGCGTCGTGGATGTACAGCTGGCACATGGCGATCTGCTCGGGCACGTTCGCCGCACCTTTCAGTTCAGCCAGTTTCAATGTCCGCAGCAACACGCTCTCCGCGAGGTACGTATCGATCACCATGTCCGCGATGTGCATCAGCGTCTCCTGATGCTTCGCCAGTTCCAGACCGAGCTTCTGCGCGGCGCCACCGGCGGCCATCAGCACGGCCTTCTTGAAGTTCGCCACCATGCGCTTCTCGTCGCCCAGCAGCGAATCATCGGGCTCGGGGAAGTCGGGGATGCCCATCAGCTCCGCTGCCACCGCCTGTGCCGGGCCCATCAGGTCCAGCTGGCCCTTCATCGCACGCTTCAGCAGCATATCCACCGTCAGCATGCGGTTGATCTCGTTCGTGCCCTCGAAGATCCGGTTGATGCGGCTGTCGCGGTACGCGCGCTCCACGGGACTTTCGGCGCTGTAGCCCATGCCGCCGTAGATCTGCACACCCTCGTCGCACACGTAATCGAGGCACTCGCTGCCGGCCACCTTCAGGATCGCGGCTTCCGCAGCGTATTGCTCCACACCTTTCAGCAGGGCCTTCGCGTGGTCCGCACCGGCGGTCTCCAGCGCCTCGATCGCCTGCTCCATATCGTAGCTGCACCGATAGGTCGCGCTTTCCACCACGTAGCAGTACGTCGCCTGGTCGGCCAGCTTCTGGCGGATCGCGCCGAACGCGCTGATCGGCTTGCCGAACTGGATGCGCTCGTTCGCATACTTCACGCTTTGCTCCACCACCGCCTTCGCTCCGCCCAGCGCCGCACCGGCCAATTTGATCCGGCCGATGTTCAGGATGTTCACCGCGATCTTGAAGCCGTTCTGCCGCTCGCTCAGCATGTTCTCCACCGGCACCTTGCAGTCGTTGAAGAACACCTGCCGCGTGCTGCTGCCCTTGATCCCCATCTTCTTCTCCTCGGGGTTCAGCGTGATGCCGCCGAAATCCTTCTCCACGAGGAAGGCCGTGAGATTATCATCGTCGTCGATCTTCGCGAACACCGTGAACAGGTCGGCGAAACCGCCGTTGGTGATCCACATCTTCTGGCCGTTCAGGATGTAGTGCTTTCCATCGGGGCTCAGCACCGCCTTCGTCTTGCCGCTGTTCGCATCGCTGCCGCTGCCGGGCTCGGTCAGGCAATAGCACGCCTTCCACTCGCCGGTGGCCAGCTTGGGCATGTACTTCGCCTTCTGCTCCGCGTTGCCGTAGTAGAGCAGGGGCAGGGTGCCGATGCCGGTGTGCGCCGCCATGGCCACGCTGTAGCTGTGGCCCGCGCCGGTCTTCTCCGTCACCAGCATGCCCGTCACGAAGTCCTTGCCGAAACCGCCGTACTCCTCGGGGATCGAAATGCCCAGCAGGCCCAACTCGCCAGCCTTCTCCAGGATCTTCGGCATCAGCCCTTCCTCCATGCTGTCGATGCGGTCCAGGTTCGGCCACACCTCGGCGGCGAGGAAATCCAGCGCCGACTGCGCGATCATGCGCTGCTCCTCGTTGAATTCCTCGGGAATGAAGATGTCCTGCGGCTCGCTCGCGCGGATCAGGAATTCGCCGCCTTGAAGGGCTTTCTGCTTGGTCTCTGCCATGGTCTTCGTTGTTCGGTGCGTTTGTACGGTGTCGTCGCTCTGCGGGGTTCGGAACGAAAGGTATGCACGCATACTAAAATTTCCAAGCACGATCGTCCGGCGCGAAGGCTTCGGCGGGTATGACCGTGCGTTGGCCCGCCCGTGGAAGGGGGCACCTGCCCTGCCTTCAGGCACCCTCCGAACGAACGGACCAGTGAATGCCCCACGCCTATGCCTTCACCGGATAACGGCTGGCGATGGCGATGCGGTTCCATGCGTGATGGCTTCCGCTGCGAGCCGGTCCAGTTGGATCACCGCCTGGTCGGGTGCGGACGCGGCTTTTCCCAGATGGATCCTTTCAGGCATGCGGTTTCTGTGAATGGTCGGCAGGGTGGCCCAAGCTACGAAGGGGCCTTTCCGATCAGAGAATGGGACGATCGGATCATGGTGGTACCGGTCCCCATCAAGCAGCCCTGACCCTCTGATCTTCCGATCACGTTCCTATTTTCAGATGTATTTATCCGTAATATTGCCCCGCCATCCGATCCACATGCTCCTTTCCTCCGCTTCCGACGGCATCCTCTTCCAACCCGGCATCATCGGCACGCTGGTGTTGATCGGCATCGTGCTGTTCGTGGGTGCGCTGGTGATCGGCGCGCGGGTGCAGCGCATGGTGGACTTCCTGCGGCGCGACCGCGACCCGCGCCTGCGGCGGCTGGTGCGCGACAACGACTTCCAACTGCGCGGCGATGAGCTGGGCGGAACCACCCCGAGCCACGATGAGCGCGGGCTGGTGGAACGCGCCGTGAGCGAGCCGGATATCCCGCTGGTGGACGAGAAGAAGAAGGTGCGGCAGCGGCTGGAGGTGGCGCCCGAGCTGCGCAAGGCGGAGCTGTGGTACCTCGCGGCGGCCACGGGCTGGCTGGTGTTCGGCACGCTGGTGGGCCAGTACGTGGGCATGAAGTTCGTGTGGCCCGACATGGACCATGTGCCGTGGCTGTCGTTCGGGCGGCTGCGGCCGGTGCATACCAACACGGTATTCTGGGGCTGGGCCTCGCTGGCCATGATCGGGCTGGGCTACTTCGTGGTGGCGCGCACCTCGGCGAACACGATCCACAGCTACCGCATGGCTTGGCGCGCGTGGTGGCTGATCAACCTGTCGCTCGTGAGCGGGAACCTGCTGCTGATGGCCGGGATCAACAACGGCGGCGGCGAGTACCGCGAATACATCTGGCCCGCGATGCTGCCCTTCGCGATCGGGCTGTGGCTCACGTTCCGCAATTTCTACCGCACGGTGGCCACGCGGAAGATCGGCGAGATCTACATCAGCAATTGGTACATCCTCGCCGCGCTGGTGTGGACGCTGGTGCTGGCCACGATCGGCTACCTGCCGTGGTATCAGGACGGCCTCGGCGAAACGGTGATCCAAGGCTACTACATGCATCAAGGCGTGGGCATGTGGTTCATGACCTTCACGCTGGGGCTGCTGTACTACTACCTGCCGTCGGCGCTGAACAAGCCGATCTATTCCTACTCGCTGGGCGTGCTGGCGTTCTGGACGCAGATGCTGTTCTACACCATGATCGGCACGCACCACTTCGTGTTCGCGCCGCTGCCGTGGTGGCTGCAGACGGTGGCCATCGTGTTCAGCGCGGGCATGTTCATCCCTGTGGTGGCCGGCACCACCAACTTCCTGATGACCATGCGCGGCAGCTGGAGCGCGATCGGCAACAGCTACGTGCTACCCTTCTTCCTCGTGGCGGTGGTCTTCTACTTCGTGGGCAGCACGCAGGGCAGTTTGCAGGCCTTCCGCTTCACCAACCACGTGTGGCATTTCACCGATTTCAACGTGGCGCACTCGCACATGACGATGTACGGCATCATCACCTTCGCGCTGTGGGCATGCGTGTACGCGATCGTGCCGCGCATCACCGGCCGCGAGCCCGCGCAACTGCTGGTGGGCGCGCACTTCTGGATCGCCTTCATCGGCCTGTTCGCCTACATGATCAGCCTGATGGCCGGCGGCACGATCAAGGGACTGATGTGGATCGATAGCAAACCCTTCATCGATTCGGTCACTGAAACGCAGCCATATTGGATCTGGCGCGCCATCGGTGGATCGTTGATGTTCCTGAGCCATTTGCTGTTCGCGTGGAATTTTTTCGTGATGGCGAGGGGGAAGAAGGAGGTTGAGAAGGCTAAGGCAGCGGAAACCGAAATGGTACTTGCATAAAACGCGTGGAGGTGATTGGCGAATGGGAGTTGGTGGATGAGAAATGCCTTCCTCCATGTACCATTTGATCGCCATCACAATTCACAACACCCGTATCCATGTCATTCAACACTGACCATTCACCTACATTCCCCACGCTCAACTTCCACAAAAACCATCACAACCTGGTGAGCGGGGTGCGTTACAGGCGGATGAGACCGGAGATCAGGCATAGGTTCCACACCGATCTACTTCAGTTCTGTCAAGAACTGTGAACTGTCGGGCTTAATCGCATCATTGATGCGGATGATGCCACCGGTTCCGTGGGAGAAACTCACCATCATAACGGTCTGCCCTTGGCCCACATTCACCCCACCGCTACCTGTGCATCGTATTGTGTCTTGCGGTGCATGATGATGTGGTCCCGCTTGGTGGTCAGGATCACATCGTGGTCGCATACCATGGCTGCGCTATCCTGGCGCATCCCGCTTTTGAACGCGGTGATCTTGTGTCGCTCGAAGCGCTCCGCCTTCCAGCGCAAGGGTTCCTCGGAAGGTTTTGCCTAGTCAGGGGGACACTAGCTTGATCAACAGACCCATGAAATGAGTCAATAGGAGCACCCCCTATTACCTCATCCTGGACGCGTTCAGGATCGCCAGCAACGCCACACCCACATCGGCGAACACCGCCTCCCATAAGGTGGCCAGGCCGCCCGCGCCGAGGATGAGCACGACCGCCTTCACACTGAAGGCCAGCACGACGTTCTGCAATACCACACGCTTAGTGACCTTGCCGATGCGTATGGCTTCGGCGATGCTGCTGGGACTGTCGTTCTGCAACACGACATCGGCCGTTTCGATGGCCGCATCGCTACCCATGCCGCCCATGGCGATGCCCACGTCGCTGAGCGCCAGCACCGGCGCATCGTTGATGCCATCTCCCACAAAGGCAACCACTGCGGCGGGATCCTTCTTCACCTGCTGCATCTTCGTCACCTTGTCCTGCGGCAGCAGATCGCCGAAGGCCTTGGTGATGCCGAGCGTTGCCGCCACCCGCTGCGTGATGGAGGTCTTGTCGCCGCTGAGCATCATGATCTGGCGGATGCCCAGTGCGTTCAGGGCCCCGATCGCTCCCTTCGCGTCGCTCTTGATCCGGTCCGCCACGGTGAGGTGGCCCGCATACGCGCCGTCGATGGCCGCCACCACGATGGTGTCCTCCACCGCATCCACGGACCCTGGATAGCTCACGTTGAATTTGCGTAGCAGCTTGGCGTTGCCCACGAGTACTTCCCGGCCCTGCACAGTCCCACGCATGCCATGCCCGCTGATCTCCTCCACGTTCGTGGCTTCGCCCGAGGCCACATCCGGCTGGTAGCGAAGCACCGCCTGTGCGATCGGGTGCGTACTGTGAAGTTCCATCGCCTTCACCGCGCCGAGCAGTTGTTCCGTGCTCATGCCCGGTGCCGGTTCCACGGCCTGAACGGCGAAAACGCCTTCGGTGAGTGTACCGGTCTTGTCCATCACCACGGTGTTCACCTTGGTGAGCACATCGAGGTAATTACCTCCCTTGAGCAGGATGCCCTTGCGGCTGGCCGCGCCGATGCCACCGAAGTAGCCGAGCGGAATGCTGATGACCAGCGCACAAGGGCACGAGATCACCAAGAAAATGAGCGCACGATACAGCCAATCGTTGAAAACATAGGGCTGTACCAGCACCATGGGCACCAGCACGATGCTCACCGCGAGGGCCACCACGATGGGCGTATAGATGCGTGCGAAGCGACGGATGAAGAGCTCGGTGGTGGACTTGCTCTTCCCGGCGTTCTGCACCAGGTCGAGGATGCGTGCAAGGGTGCTCTGCCCGAAGGGCTGGGTCACCTCCATATCCACCACTTTGTCGGTGGCGATCATGCCAGCAAGCACCGCTCCATCCCTGGCGATCGTGCGCGGAACGCTTTCGCCGGTGAGGGCCGCCGTATCGAACGACGCGTGTTCACTGAGCAGCTTGCCATCGAGCGGCACGCGGTCGCCCACTCGGATGCGCAGGACCTCGCCCACCCGCACGTCAGCGGCGGCGGTGGCCATGGGCACGCCATCGCGCAGCACGTTCGCGGTGTCGGGCCGCACGTCGAGGAGTGCCCGGATGTTGCGCTTCGCCCGGTCCACGGCCGCGTCCTGGAAGAGTTCGCCCACGGCATAGAAGAGCATCACGGCCACACCCTCGGGATACTCCTTGATGAAGAAGGCACCGATGGTGGCCAGGCTCATGAGGAAGAACTCGCTGAACACATCGCCCTTGACGATCACCTTGATCGCCTTGACCACCACGGGCAGGCCCACAGGCAGATAGGCGGCCAAGTACCAGGCCAGACGCTGCCATTCAGCAGCGAAGAACTGAGGCACTAGCTTATCGATGGTGATGCCACCGATGAGGAATGTCAAGGAGATGATGGCGGGCAGGTAGGCGCGCCATCGAGAATGGGTGGTATGGTCGTGGTTTTCGCTCATCGCTCAATGCTTATGCCCAGCATCATGAACATGCCCCGTCGTGGTATCATGCGCGTGCTCGTCATCGTGGCTATGGCCATCCTTCTCGTCATGGCCTTTTGCGCCGTGATCGTGGCCGTCGCCTTTGGCGTGGGTGGCAGAGCCTTCTGCATGGCCGGACTTGTCTTC
>JAHBUM010000290.1 GCA_019638075.1 Flavobacteriales bacterium
GAGAGGTAGTGGACGGCATCCAGCAGATTGGTCTTGCCCACGCCGTTCGGCCCCACGAAGCAGTTCACCTCGGGGCCAAGGTCCACCTCCGCCTCGCGGTGGTTGCGGAAATGCAACAGGGAAAGGCGGGCGAGGTGGAAGCTCATGGCGGGAAGGCTTCAAAGGTAACCGCCCGGCAGGGGCTGGGAGGGGGCGGACAAGGGTAAGCGCATCTTCTTTTTCGTTCACAAAGACAATGGAGGCCGTGATACCGTGATCCAGTTCCCAATGGGTGGTATCCGCATGAAGATACTCATTGGGCCGGGTGGCGAGGATGCCTTCGGCCTTGGTGGTGGGCTTCCGCCACTTGCGCTTCAGTTCGGGCGGTGTACTTGTAGAAGGTGCTCAGGCCCACGCGAAGGCCCCGGTTGCGCAGTCCCTCGTAGTAAAGGGATACGCCGGGCCTGCACACCAATGCGGGATCGGCGAACAAGGCTTTAATGATGCCTAATTCCCGTAACGCCAGTTGGAGGGGATGGCGTTTGAAGCAACGCCCGGCCGGTGATATGCCTTCAACCCCTCCCTGCTCCATCTTTGCGCCCATGTCCCTCTCCTCCACCCTGCTGGAAACCGCCGTGGACCAGCTGGCCACCCTGCCGGGCATAGGCCGCCGCACGGCCATGCGGCTGGCGCTGGACCTGCTGCGGCGCGACCAGCATGAGGTGGCACGTTTCAGCGAGGCCATCCGCCGCATGCGGGACGAGGTGCGCTTCTGCGAGGTCTGCTGCAACATCAGTGACGAGCCCCGCTGCGCCATCTGCCGTGACCCCAACCGCGACGAGGCCCTGATCTGCGTGGTGGAGGACATCCGCGATGTGATCGCCATCGAGAACACGCGGCAATACAAGGGCCGGTACCACGTTCTTGGCGGCGTGATCAGCCCAATGGACGGCATAGGCCCCGACGACCTGAACACGCGCCAATTGATGGAACGGGTACACGGCGGCACCGCACCGCACCCCACACAGGTACGGGAGGTGATCCTCGCGCTGGGCACCACGTTGGAAGGTGACACCACCGGCTTCTATCTGAACCGCAAGCTCTCCGAACAGGGCGTGATGGTGACCATGCTGGCGCGCGGCCTGAGCGTGGGTGGCGAACTGAGCACCGCCGATGAACTGACCTTGGGCCGCAGCATCGCCGACCGGAAACCGTATGAACAAGGGGTCAAACGATGAGAAGACCATGTGACCATGTGGCCATGTGGATCGCGCCGTGGCCGGTCCCGCATGGGCAATGGCCACGTGGTGCGAGGCTTTGCGGGTGACACACATGAGCACATGAAACTCTCCGTCATCATCGTCAACTACAACGTACGCGCCTACCTGGAGCAATGCCTGCGCACGGTGCAGGAGGCGCTGAAGGGCATGGAGGGAGACGTGTACGTGGTGGACAACCAGAGCACCGATGGCAGTGTGGAGATGGTGCGCACGAAGTTCCCGCTGGTGAAGCTGATCGCCAATGCGGAGAACTTGGGCTTCAGCCGGGCGAACAATCAGGCCATCCGGGCCAGCACGGCCGAATATGTGGTGCTGCTGAACCCCGACACGGTGGTGGGCGAGGATGTCTTCCGCAAGGTGATCGCCTTCATGGACCAGCACCCGAAAGCCGGCGGCCTCGGCGTGAAGATGATCGACGGCACCGGCACCTTCCTGCCCGAAAGCAAACGGGGGCTGCCCACCCCGGCGGTGGCCTTCTACAAGATCATCGGCCTTACGCGGCTGTTCCCGCACAGCGAGACCTTCGGCCGCTACCACTTGGGCCACCTGCCCGAGAACGGGACGGCCCGGATCGAGATCCTCTCCGGCGCGTGCATGTTCCTGCGCCGGGAGACACTGGACAAGGTGGGCCTGCTGGACGAGAGCTTCTTCATGTACGGTGAGGACATCGACCTGAGCTACCGGATCACGCTGGGCGGTTACGAGAACTGGTACTTCCCCGAGGCGCGCATCATCCACTACAAGGGCGAGAGCACGAAGAAGAGCAGCGTGAACTACGTGTTCGTGTTCTACAACGCCATGGCCATCTTCGCCAAGAAGCACTTCACCCGGCGGCGAACGGATTTCTTCAGCCTGCTGATCAACGGCAGCATCTACCTGAGCGCGGCCGGTGCCATCGTTTCGCGGTTCTTCAAGCGGGCGCTGCTGCCCATGCTGGACTTCGGCCTCATGTTCCTGCTCGCCTGGTCGTTCTCCTGGTGGATCGGTACAGGCGGCGCCGCCCGCTCCCGTATGGACCTGGCGGCGATGGTGGCCGCGCTGGTGGTCCTGATGGCGCTGACCGGCGCGTACGACAGGCCGGTGCGCCTGCTGAACGTGGCGAAAGGCATGGTGCTGTGGCTGCTCCTGTTCACCCTGCGCAGGAGCATGGCGGGCATGCCTGGTGCCTGGTACCTGGACATCACCGCCGCGCTCGTCCTCTGCATCGCGCCCATCGCCGCGCGGGTGGTGATGCACCTGCTGCGCTTCCGCGGGTACAGCCTGCGCAGCCTGGACCTCAAACGGGTGCTCTCCATCGGCAGCGCGGAAGAGAACAAGCATGCGCTGGCCTTGTTGTGGCAGACGCATTTCGGGCTGGGCCGCCAGCGCCAGATGAGCTTGGAGGAAGGTGAGGCGCCGGGCGCTGTGGCCGAGATCCGGCGCCGGATCCGGAAACACGACATCGACGAGGTGGTGTTCTGCGCGAAGGACCTGCGCTGGGGCCGCATCATCGAGCTGATGGAACAGCTGCGCACCACGGATGTCATGTTCAAGATCGCCCAGCCGGCCCGGGAGTTCATCATCGGCCCCAACAGCATCGAGAGCCTCAACGACCTCTTCATCATGGAGCGCCATGCGGTGAACAGTTCCGCCGCGCGCCGCACCAAGCGCATCACCGATCTGGGGCTGGCCGCAGCCTTCGCCATCGCCGCGCCCATCGTGCTGCTGGTGGTGAAGGACCGCTCCGGTTTCCTGCGGAACTGGTGGGACGTGGTGCGCCGCCGCAAGAGCTGGGTGGGCTATGGCCCGATGATGGAGGGACCGTTGAAGCTGCCCGCCATCCTGCCCGGCGTGCTGGACCCCACCGGCGGCAAAGGCCCGCAGGACGCCCTTACGCTGCACCGCGCGAACATCGTCTACGCCAAGGACCACAAGGCATGGCCGGATCTCCGGGCCGTCTGGAACGGGCTGCCACGGCTGGGT
>JAHBUM010000291.1 GCA_019638075.1 Flavobacteriales bacterium
ACTTCAGCGATCATGCCTTCATGAACCAGCTCGGGCTGAACCCGTGCTTCACGCTCATCCGCAGTTGGTTGGACAGCCGCGACGAAGCGAACCGCCTGATCGCCCTGATGGATGATGCGGAGGCCATCGCCCGCGTGCAGGCGCAGTTGGGCATCGCCACGCCCGATCCGGAGCATCCGCTGGCGCGCACCGTCGCGTTCGACAGTGCCGCACACCGCTGGAACGTGGTGCTGGTGATCATGGAGAGCATGAGCGCCGAGAAGATGAAGCGGCACGGCAGCGGCAAGGACCTGACGCCGTTCCTCGACAGTCTTTCGGGGCAGGGGCTCTACTTCGACCACGCCTACACGGCGGGGATCCACACCTTCAACGGCATCTTCAGCACGCTCTTCTCGTTCCCCGCGCTGTACCGCCAGCACCCGATGAAGGAGAGCGGCATGCTGCGCTACCACGGCCTCTTCTCCGCGCTGCGCGAGCACGGCTACCAGACCGCGTACTTCACCACGCACGACGGGCAGTTCGACAATGCGGAAGGCTTCCTGCGCGCGAACGACTGCGAGCACGTGACCTCGAAGCCGGACTATCCGTCGGATGACGTGAAGACCACCTTGGGCGTGCCGGACGACCGCATGTTCGCCCATGCCCTGCCGATGCTGGACGGCATGGCCGCGAGCGGGCAACCGTTCGTGGCCGCGTTCATGACCGCCAGCGACCACGGCCCCTACCACATCCCGGACTATTTCACGCCACGCGCAGCCGATGTGCGCGAGCAGGCCACCGAGTTCGCCGACTGGTCGTTGCGCCAGTTGATCGAACAAAGCGCAAAGCACGCATGGTCCGACAGCACCTTGTTCGTGTTCGTGGCCGATCACGGTGCAGCGATCGACGGCACGTACGACCTGTCCCTCTCCTATCACCACACACCGCTGCTGTTCTATGCGCCGGGCCTGATCGAAGCGCGGACGGACAGCAGCATGGCCGGGCAGATCGACGTGTTCCCCACGATCATGGGCCTGCTGCGCGCACCGTACACGAACCGCACGCTGGGCATCGATCTTCTTCGCGAACAACGGCCCTTCATCCACGTGTGCGCCGATGATAAGGTGGGCGTACTGGACCGTGACAGGTTGCTGATCACACGCACCGACGGCACGCGCGGGCTATACTATCACCGGATGAAAAGCACCGTCGATTCATCGGCACATCACCCGGAACTGGTGCAGCGCATGGACGAATACGCCAAGGCGCAGATGCAGGCGTTCCAGTACGTGATCCGGACGAACAAGCAGTAGGGAGCGGGGGGCAGTTGGGAGAAAGCAGCAGATGCACGGGTGCGCACGCTGCTGCTTTCTACCTGTTGCCCGCTTCACGCCACACCACCCTCCATCAGAACCGCAACGTATACTGCATCACCGGCAGCATCGCCAACTGCGGCAGGGCTTCGATGCGTTGCGTGCGGCTGTTGTAGGTGTAGGCCACCGGCGTGTCCGCGTTCAGCACGTTCTGCACATCCAGCTTGAACTCGTGGCTCACCTTCGGACGGCCGATGCGGTAGCTGGCCATGATGTCCACCTTGTGGATCGGGCGGGCCTTCACGCTCCACACGGGATCGCCTTCCTTCTGCTGACCGGCGGCGATGCTGGCTTGCAGATCGATCGGCGTGTAGTACTGCCCGCCCTGCACCGAGTAGCGGAAACCGGCCATCAGCGTGCGGTCCTTCCCTTCGGGGCCCAGCTTCCATTCCTTGCCCGCGAGCACGTTGCCCACCGGTCCGAGGTTGAAGCGCGAGTTGTGCCATTGGCCATCGAGCGCCTTGTACTTCGACTGGCTGTATGACGCGGTGATCATGTAGTGGTAGCCGCGCGTGAAGAACTTCTCCACGCTCACCTCCACACCCCGGTTGTAGCCCGTGCCCTTGTTCACGAGCGGCTTGTTGGTGAACCATTCCATCATGTTGTTCACGGTGAACGAACTGGTGGGATCGTTCTCCACCGGCAGATCGTAGAGGTACTGGTAGTACACCTCGGCCTTCAACTGCACGTCCTCCGCGAGCTGCTGCTCGTATCCGGCCACGGCATGCGCGGCGCGGGTGAGGCCCAGCTTCTCGTTCGGCCGGATCACGTTGCCCGCACCATCGACATCCTGCGCCATGTACGTCATCAGGCCCTCGGTCTTCGCGTGCAGGCCCGCGCCCAAGGTGAAGGCGCGATCCGGGCGCACCTGATAGCGCGCGGCGATGCGCGGCTCCACGCTGACGGCCTTGTTCAGATCGAAGTACAGCACATGCACACCGCTCGTGAGCGACCATTGCTCATCCATGCGCCACTTCCAACTGGTGAACGCCTGCATGGTGTTGGCCGAGCCACGGCGATCGAGGTTCACCACCATGCGCTCGCGATCGTAATCGTACGTGTTGGCGTACATGCGGAACCGCTCGGAAGAAACGATGATGCCGGAGCGCAGTTTGTGGTGTGCGCTGATGCGCGTGTTGAGCGTACTGGACAGGCGCCAGGTCCACTTGGACAGGTCGTCCTCGTGGCGCAGCGCAAGGCCGTTCTCGGCGGGCGCGGGGCTTTCGAAGTAATCCGTTCCACTGCCGTTGCCGCTCAGCGAGAGGTTGGTGTAGAGGAAGCTGCTTTCGCCCAAGGTCTTCGTGTGGCTCAGGCCCAGCACGCCCATGCGCGAGCCCACATCGGCGCGGGAGAAGAGCGTATCGCCGGTGACACCACGATCCTCCGCCACGATGGCGCTGCGGCCTCCGATGCCGTAGAGCGCGAGGGTGCCGTACTTCACCGAGGGCAGCCGCACCTTGAAGGCCGCATCGGTGTAGCGCGGCACGCCGCCGTAGTCCACGATGCCCGCGCCATCCAGCAGGGCCAATGTGCTGTACCGGTAGTTGGCGAGGTACGATCCGCCGTTGGTGCCGGGGATGGGGCCTTCCGCCGTAAGGTCGGTGCCCAGCACGCCCACCTTCAGCGTGTACTCGCGCTTGCGATCGTTGCCGTTGCGCAGGCGCATGTCGAACACGGCGCTGTACACGTTGCCGTAATCGGCGGAAAAGGCGCCGGTGTAGAACTCGCTGTCGTCGATCATGTCGCTGTTGAGCACGTTGATGGGGCCGCCGGTGCTGCCATCATCGCTGAAGTGGTTGGGATTGGGGATCTCCACGCCTTCCAAGCGCCATTGCACGCCCTTGGGGCTGTTGCCGCG
>JAHBUM010000292.1 GCA_019638075.1 Flavobacteriales bacterium
CGGAGAGCGCAATGCCCGACAGGAAGCCATGCGCATGGAAGGGCTGCTTGACCCACAAACTGTCATTGAGCCTCATCTCCTTCAACCCTTTTTCATCGTACCACGAGCCGACCTACCGTAGCTGAAGAAGAGGGACCACTTTCGACCCTGTTGCCAAGTGCCGGGGCTTGATCTGGATGCCCGCTTTGATGTATGCGCTTCGCACTTCGAACAGGTCCACACCATCATCGGCTTTATCACAGCAGCGGGCGGGTTTATAGGTGGTGCCTCCGGCGATGGATATGCCGAAGATGCCCTTCACCCCGTGCTCTATGTAGAACTCCGGTGACCCCGTCATTAGCGGCCCGAAGTTGATCCCGAGAGCCAGCCCTTCCACGGGCACACGCCTATCCGCCGAAGGAGCCTCCTGCCCGCACACGGCTATTCGGAACGTCAGCAGGAAGGTGGAGGCCAGCCAAGCGCGGCAGCGGACCATGGCGAACGGCATTTCCTCAAAAGTAGCATCGTCCCGTCGTAGCCAAGGCGAACTTCTGATGGCGATCTTTGTGGCCAGCATCCACTTTCATGTCGGACGAAAGCCCCATCATCAACAAGGTCGCCCTCGCCGGTATCATCACCTTGGACCTGGAGGAACTCTATCCGAAAGGCGAGCGTGTGATCTTCGACCTGAAACCCCTGCTGTGGCAGGAGATCGCGCTGAAGGAGGCCGACCTGCGCGAGTTCGTGAAGGCGCATGACTGGTCGCAGTACACAGGCAAGTACGTCAGCGTGCATTGCAGCGCCGATGCCATCATCCCCACATGGGCCTACATGTTGGTGATGACGCACCTGCAACCCTACGCGGTTTTCGTGACGCAGGGTGACATGCAGCAACTGGAGCATGCGGTGTTCACCCGCTTCGTCGCCGGGTTGGATACCACGCCCTACCACGGCGCACGCGTGGTGGTGAAAGGGTGCAGCGATCTGCCGGTGCCGCTGAACGCGTACGTGGAGATCGGCGCGAAGCTGCTGCCCCACGTGAAGAGCCTGATGTTCGGCGAGGCTTGCAGCACCGTGCCGCTGTACAAAGCGCCGAAGGCCGCGAAGGAGTAGGCTCCAGCAAGGCATGGCCGTACCTTCGGACCTCATGCTGCGCACCTCGTTCATCCTCGCCCTGCTATCGCCGTTGTTGCTGTGCGCACAGGATCAGCCTGAGCAGCGCAGCGAGAACGGATGGTACCTCTCGCCCCATGGCACCATCCGCGTGCTTGTGCTCTTCGTGGAGATCGACTTCGATGTGAGCCGCGACAAGGACCCCCAGCCGGACGGCGCGGAGCATTGGCCCAAGGGCAAGCTGCCGAAATGGAAGGATGATGTGTTCGACCCGTTCCCGATGCCCGTGCAGCAGGCCACGGTGTCGCGCTACTATCAGGACATCTCCCACGGGCGGTATAGCGTGCTGGGCGACTACATCGACACGCTCATCATCTTGAAGGAGAGCGAATATCCCGGCATCCATCAGGTGCATTCCATCGGCACGCACGCGGTGAAGGAGGCCAACAAGCGCGGCAGCCTGCGCACGCGGCATGGCCTTGGCGTGGCCGACTTCGACCTGTGGAAGGCGCGTGGCAAGCCCGGCCTGCCCAAGCTGCCCGGCCCCGACGATCCGCACAGCTACGACCACGTGATGGTGATCACCCGCAACAGCGGCCTGCGCCATGGATCGGGCAGCACCGACAGCGGCAGCCCCGGCCCGCTCTTCGGCCATGGCAGCGACACGCAATCGCGCTTCGGCGCCATGAACTCGATGCCCTTCTCGATCCTCAAGCACGAGTTCAACCATCTGCTGATAGGCGGCAACAACTTCCACAGTGGCGGTGGCAACGCGGCGCAGTTCGAGAGCGTGTTCATGAACATGCAGGGCGGTTGGAGCATGATGGGCGCCAATGGCAGCAGCCTGCACACCTGCACAGGATGGGACCGCGTGCGCATGGGCTGGAAACCCGATGGGGCGATCCACGAGATCCGCGCGCATGATCTGCACGGCCGCGAGGTGAACGGCGACATCGACCCGCTGGCTGGCGATACGGGGCTGTTCATCCTGCGCGATTTCGTCCCTTCCGGCGATGCGCTGCGCATCCGCATACCGCACATCCCCGCCACCCAATTGCAGCAATGGCTGTGGATCGAGAACCACCAAGGCGTACACCGCAACGGCAGCCCCACCGACCGCTTCCACTGGGAAACAGCGGGCAACGGGTGCATGCCGCCCATAGAGCCGGGGCTGTTCATGGTGATGCAGGTGGGCCGCGAGCAGCGCACGGGCCGCGACACCTTCGGCGGCATCGCGGACTACCTGCGCGCCATGCCTGCGAACGGCAACTACGACATGCGCCTGCGGGGCGACACCCTCCACGACCAATGTCCGTTCCTGCAATCGCTGGCGGTGTTCGTACGCGAGCCGCACGCAGCGAACCCCCTTACCGGGAACCACGAGCAGGAGCTGCCGCTCTACGACAAGAACGGCGATGGCCGTCTGCAACGCGGCGAGCATTGGGGGCTTGAAGTGCGGCACGAGCCGGGCCGGCCTCCCGCCCCGCTCGTGGGCGGCGGAATGCCGGAACATGCCTTCCGCATGAAGGGGAACCGCGTGCTGGGCATGGGCACCAACCCGTCATCGGCCAGTATGATGACGCTGATCAGCGCGGGCGCACGCGATGTACACAAGCGCGGCGGTCCCAACGTGCGCGCGGTCCACCTCAACGGCTTCCGCGTGGAGCTGATGGACATGCACGCCAACGGCGACGCCCTCGTGCGTGTGAGCATCAACGACACACGGCTCGACAGCGATGTGCGCTGGTGCGGGGACAGTATCGTGCTGCCTCCCCTGCGCGGCCGCGACGGGTACTCCCTCACCGTGGCGGCGCGCAGGACGCTGCTGCTTGACCGCTCCGCCACCCCCACCCGCATGGATGCGCCGGACAGCGTGGCGCGTGGCGGGCCGTGGTTCAGCGATCCCACGTGCTTCGTCGTGCGCACCGGTGCTTCGGTGCTGGTGGAGGCGAAGGGCACCCTTGAACTGCGCAACGGCAGCGTGATACACCTGATGCCGGGCACGGCCATCGACCTGCACCGGAAGGCCGCGCTCAAGATCGAGCAGGGGTCACGGGTGATCGCACACGGTGATGCGGCTGTGAAGGGCACACGAA